>DASRJO010000001.1:0-13374 GCA_035649435.1 Candidatus Krumholzibacteriia bacterium
CCTGGAAGATGCGCGCCGTGCCGTTGCCTTGGTGCACATCGGTGTCGATGACGGCGGCGCGATGCAACTTTCCGTCGCGCTGCAGACAGCGCAATGCCACGGCGATGTCGTTGACGTAGCAGAAACCTTCGGCGTGTCCAGGCATCGCATGGTGATAGCCGCCGCCGATGTGCATGCAGGCGCCGTCCGCGAACGCCCGGTGCGCCGCGAGCACCGTGCCTCCGGCGGCCAGCAGCGCGGCGTCACGGATCGCCGCCGTGATCGGCAGTTCCGAGCGCAGCACGCGTGGCGTCGGCCTGAGCTCGAGCAAGTCGTCGATGTAGGCAGCGGTATGGACCAGCTCCAGATCGGCGCGCGTCACCGGCTCGGGCTCGAGAATCTGGGCGCGGTCGATGGCGCCGTCGGCGATCAGGCGTTCCACCACCAGGCGAAACTTCTGGGTGGGAAACACGTGCGGCCCGATGTCGCATTCGTAACGCGGCGAGTACACGACGCTCAGCATGGGTCGCACGATAGCACAGCACGCCTTCGGCTTGACGCCCGCGACAGCTGCCCCCTATCCTGGCGTGGTCGCCGCACTTCCACTGTCCCCAAGGCGCGATCACGCTCGACGATTGCCACGCGAAGGGATCACGCATGTTGCGCGCAGGACGTCCACGACTCGCTTCCTCCTCGACCACTTGGATCCGCTGCACGCCGTGGTGCTTCGCGCTGTTCGTGCTGACCGTGGCCGCTACGGGCAAGGCCAGCGCCCAAGAAACCGATTACCTGGACCTGCGCGAGAAGCTGGAGTCGTCGCGCGAGACCCTGCGCCAGAGCGTCGCCAAGTACGTGCGGGCTGCCGACGCAGAAGAATTCCCGGACGACAAGCCTGGCAAAGTCTTCCGTGCGTACCTGACCGCGGCACTCACGGCGGTGGCGGCCAAACGCGATTTTCCCGCCATCCACGCCGCCTTCGCCAAATGGTCCGGCCAGTTGGACCCGGCCAACGACACCCAGCGGCGCGCGCTCGGAGTTTTCCTCGGCGATTATCTCAGCGTGCGTTATGGTACCGATCTCGTGCGCGAGCTGCGCAATTTGGTCAAGTTCAAGACCTATCATTCCGTCATCTCCGACAACACCGACAACCCGGAGTTCCAGCACGCGCTCGACTCCCTCGCCGGTCTCGCCAAGGGGCTCGGTCTCGAGGTCGTGCGGCATGGGAATGAATCGTTGGAAATTCGGCTGGCAGGCAAGAGCAAGGCCGGCACGCCGCCCGTGGCCGTCTACACCCATGTCGAAGTGATGCGCCCCGTCGATTACAAATGGGATACGGACACGCCGCCTTTCGATCTCAACTTGAAGGACGGGCGCTGGATCGGCTGCGGCGCCTATGGCGACAAGGGTCCGCTGCTGGTCAATCTGTTCGCGCTGCGCACGTTGCGGGATGCAGGGCTCGCCCTGGCTCGGCCGGTGGTCCTGATCGTCGGCACCACGATGAGCACGCCGGACGCCAGTATCGCCACGAGCCTGAGCCAGCTCGCGCCGGCCCCCGGCGTCGTGCTGGCGGCGGACGGCATCTTCCCCTATGCCGACGGTCAGATGGGCAACCTGGTGGCACGCGTGTCGTCGCGACGCGGCATGAAGTCCACGACGGGATTGAAACCGGAGATGTTCTATATCTACAGGATCACGGCCTACTGGTCGATGAACACGGTTCCGGCCGAGACGCGCGCCTGGGTTCTCTACAAGGATCCCGTCGATTCGATCAACCCGTCGCTCGACATGGTCACCAAGTGGCGCGGCATCATCGAGCCGCATCAGACGACGATTCCGGTCTCACGCTACGGCACCTACGTGCAGGAAGACACACTGCATTTCTTCAGCTACACCTTGCCGTCGCACGTGGAGAGCGCCACCGGACGCAACGCCATCATGGACATGGCGTCGGCACTCGCCAAGGTGCCGATGTTGCGCAACTCGGCGTTCGACATCGTCCAATTCCTCGATCGCGGCCTGCAGTCCGATCCGACCGGCAAGGCTGCGGGTTTGTTCTACGAGGACGCGCGCATGGGCACCCCGCGCATCAACCCCGTGCAGTTCGACCGCATCGGCGAAGAAGTGGCGGTGTTGATCGACGTGCGCTTCCCGGTCGGGCACGATCGGCCGTGGATCCGCGCCCGCTTCGAAGAGCTGGTGGCGAAGTTCAATCGCGAACACGATGCGAAGCTCGTCTTGGCGTGGGAAACGGAGGGACGCGAGCCGGTGCAGAACGCCCCTCCGCCGCAGGTTCGCGACTGGTTGGTGGATGCCTACGAGCTCGCGAGCGGCGACATCGGGGCGGAAGTCCAGCCCATCGCGCGTTCGGCCGGGAACGTCGTGCCGTTCGCCATCCCGTTCGGGCCGGAGCGGCCAGGGGTGGACAAGCACGGGCAGACCCAGCACGAGTCCATCTCGGAGCGCGAGCTGTCGGACCTGGGGGTCGCGTACTGTGCGGCGCTCGCCTGGCTCGCCAGCGCCGCGAACGTGCCATGAGCGCGTCGACAGGAGGAAAGGCGTGAAGATCGGAGTCCTCGTCAAACAGGTCCCGGACACGGAGACCAAGATTCGCATCGCCGCCGACGCCACGGACATCGTGCGCGACGGGATCAAGTACGTAGTGAACCCGTACGACGAGTTCGCGGTGGAGCAAGCGCTCAAGGTGAAGGAACAAGTGGGTGGCGATTCGAGCGTGACCGTCGTCGCGCTCGGTCCCCCGCGGGTGGCCGAGGCATTGCGCACGGCGCTGGCGATGGGAGCCGATCGGGCCCTGCATCTCAAGGACGAGGCCTTCGAAGGCGGCGACACCATGACGACGGCGCGCGCGCTGGCGGCGGCGCTCCGACTCGAAGCCTTCGATCTCGTCTTCGCCGGCAAGATGGCGATCGACGACAATGCCTCCGCCGTGCCGGGCGCCGTCGCGGTGCTGCTCGATCTGCCCAACGTGAACCTGATTCATGCGTTCACGCTCGCGGCGGATCAACGAAGTGCGAATGTGCGGCGGCGCGTGGACGGTGGCGAAGAAGTCGTGAGCTGCACGCTGCCGGCGTTGTTCACCTGCGAGAAGGGCCTCAACGAGCCACGCTATGCCAGCCTCACCGGCATCATGAAGGCGAAGAAGAAGCCCATCGAGGAGAAGACGGCGGCCGACCTCGGCCTCGCCGCCGACACGGTGGGGAAGGCAGGCGCCGGCGCCCAGCTGGTGCGACTGTTGCCTCTCCCGGAACGCGGCGCGTGCAAGTTCATCGACGGCGACGCGCAGCAACAAGCGCGCACTTTGGTTCAGCTCCTGCGCAACGAAGCCAAGATCATTTGAGGGGGGAAGGTCTCATGCCGAAGAAGATCGTGGTCGTGGGGGAGCAGAGGGACGGCGTGCTGCGCAAGACCTCCCTCGAAGTCTTGGGCGCCGGACGCAAGCTCGCCGCCGGTGGTGGCGTGCTCGAAGCAGCCCTCGTCGGGGAGGGAGCGGACGCGGCGGCGGGCGAGCTCGCCGCCCACGGTGTCGCGGTGCAGCAAGTGAACGGCGCTGCCGGCGCCGAAGCCGTAAGCGCCGCGCTCGCCTGGCTGGTCAGTGAACAGGGCTATGAAATCGTGCTCTTGGCCGACACGTCGATGGCGAAGGACGTGGCCCCGGCGTTGGCGACGCGCCTGAATGCCGCGCTCATGACCGATGTCGTGCAGATGGACCTGGGGGCGGACGGCAGCCTGCGCGTCGTGCATCCGATATTCACCGGCAAGGTCAACGCCGAGTTCGCCGTTCAAGGCCGGTCCATCCAGGTCCTCACGCTCCGGCCGCACACGGTGGCCCCGGCGGCGCCGGACGGCACGACCGGCGCGATCACGAAGCATTCATGGACGGCGAGCGTGCCGCCGCGGGCGGTGGTGCAGGAGTTCGTCCAGTCCGCTGCCGGGCGTGTCGAACTCGCCGAAGCCGATATCGTCGTCTCCGGCGGACGATCGCTCAAGTCGGAGGAGAACTTCGCGCTCATCGAAGGCCTGGCGACGGCGCTCGGTGGTGCGGTCGGCGCCTCGCGCGCCGCCGTGGACGCGGGATACCAACCGCACAGCCGCCAAGTGGGCCAGACCGGCAAAGTGGTCAACCCGTCGCTCTACATCGCCTGCGGCATCAGCGGCGCGATCCAGCATCTGGTCGGCATGCGCACGTCCAAGGTGATCGTGGCGGTCAACAAGGACCCGAGCGCGCCGATCTTCCAGAACGCCGACTATGGCATCGTCGGCGACC
Source organism: Candidatus Krumholzibacteriia bacterium (assembly GCA_035649435.1). GTDB lineage: Bacteria > Krumholzibacteriota > Krumholzibacteriia > DASRJW01. Next base: position 4,262 of record DASRJO010000001.1, read on the forward strand.
TGTTCGAAGTCGTGCCCATGCTCACCGAAGAGATCAAGAAGCTCCTCGGCAAGGAGTGAGCGCGTGCGCGCGCAACCCGGGGTGACGCCGCACCCCGACCCGCCGCTCGGCATCGTGCTGGTCGAGCCCGAGATTCCCGGCAACACCGGCAGCATCGGCCGCTTGGCGATGGCGACGCATTGCCCGCTGCATTTGGTCGAGCCGTTCGGATTCTCCACCGACGACAAGGCGCTGCGCCGTGCCGGGCTCGATTACTGGAAGCACGCCGAAATCTACACACATGATTCCTTCGACGCGCTGCTCGCCGCGCTGCCGGGGTGCCGGTTCCATCTGCTGACGACGCACGCACGGGTGCCGTACACGCACATCGATTTCCAACGCGGGGATCTCCTCGTCTTCGGCAAGGAAACGACGGGGCTCGGGCCGGAGCTGCTGGCACGCTACGCCGATGCCTGCTTCACCATTCCGATGTGGAACGCGGCGCGCAGTCTCAACCTCGCCATCGCGGCCGGAGTCGTGGTGTACGAGGGGTTGCGACAGCTGCGCTGTTTCTGACTCGGCGGCTCTCGGGGTGTGATGTGGCATCCTTGCGGCCGAGCCGTGCGTCATTCCAAGCGCACGACCTTGACACCGGCGCCGGCGCGGCCATCGGCCAGACGCAGACGCGCCATGTAGAGCCCGGCGGCCACCGGCCGGCCGCGTTCGTCCTTGCCGTCCCAGCCGGTGCCGTGCTCGCAGTGCAGGATTCGGACGAGACGCCCAGTGACGTCGTAGATCACGAGCGTTCGTAACGGGGATGCGACGCGGAACGACGTCGTGGTGCGGAACGGATTCGGTGCGGCGACGATGGGGTGGCGCGCGTCGATCGGAGCGACATCGGAGGTGTTGGCGCGCCCGATGCGATAGATGACGTCACCGTAGAAATTGGCGACATAGAGCGCACCATCCGGCCCGATTTCGAGATCGACGACGGCGCCGAAAGCGTTCCCCCACTGGAACACATCGGCCTCGGCGTAGGTATCGGCAACGCCATCGGTGACCGACGGATCGGGGAGGACGAGAGTGCTGCGATCGGGCGTGAGCTGGAATCGATAGATCTTGCCCGACTGGTTGTGGGCACCGACGAAAAGCTGATTGCGATAATGAGCGCCCAGACTGTCGCTGCGGTAGAACAGCACCGAGGTCGGCGCCACGACTTCCTTCCATGCAAATTTCGGATCGGCGTAGAACGAACCGGGCGCCACCCACAGGCCGCTGGTGTCGTTGGCGTGACGCGCATCGGGTCCCCACAGGTCGCTCCAGCCGCCATTCCACCCCGGCAAGATGCGGTTGAGCTCGTCGTAATCGCTCGGGCCGTTCTCGCTTTGCCACAGCACGCCCGTCTGCGGGTCGAAATCGAAGCCGAAGCTGTTGCGCTGGCCATAGCCGTAGACGTACTGCATTGCTCCGCCCTGGGCGTAGAACGGATTGCTCGTCGGGGGCGTGCCGTCGTCGCGCACGCGGAACACGATCGAGGTGGTGTCGGGCGGGTTGCCGCTCGCGTTGTTCTGCATCCGACCGGCGCCGAACCTGCCGACATCGCCGATGACACCGTAGAGCATGCCGTCGGGGCCGAAGTGGATGACGCCGCCGGCGTGGATGAAGCTCGGTCGCGCCGGCAGGCGCAGCACGAGCAGCGGTGTCACCAGCTGACTGCCGTTCCAAGTGAAACGCACGACGCGGTTGTCGAGCACGCTGTCGAGAAACGGTGTGTCTTCTGCCGTCGGACTCGACGTGTAGTAGAGGTAGACGAAGGAGTTCTGGGTGAACTGCGGATGCAGGGCGATCCCGAGCAGCCCGCGCTCGCCGTAGTTCGACACCGCGAGGTCGAGCGCCGTGCCCTGCAGTACACCGTCGCGGAAGTGCAGCACTCTTCCCGAGAACTTCTCCAGCACCAGGAGATCCTCGGGGGATGCGGGCAGAAACGCGATCGAGGTCGGCGACGTCGGGCAACAGGCGTAGACCGAGACCTCGAGTGCCGGGTCGATCACGCTCTGGGCACCTGCCAAGGTCACGATGCAGCAGGAGGCGAGGAAACCAATCCCGAGGAGATCCTGGCCGCGCATCGACTCACCGCTTCTTCTTGAACCCTTTCGACCAGGCGCAGCGGCAACCCAAGCGATCGATCGGTTGCGTCGGAGGGTTCTTGCTTCGATTCGCCACCACCGTGTCTCCCGTCGGGACCCGTGGACTGGAGAACCCGCCACCGCGCACGACGCGAAACACGGTGGGCTTGCTCGGTCCGCGCGGATCGCGTTCAGGTGAGGTGGCGTAGTAGTGCTCGTCGAACCAATCGGCGCACCACTCCCACACGTTCCCGATCATGTCGACCGCACCGTATGGGCTTTGTCCTTTGGGGATGCTGCCGACGGGAGCGGTGCGGCGAAAACGATCGGCACCGCTCGTGTCACCCCACACGTTGGCGCGTTCCGGGTCCCACGTGTTTCCCCAAGAATACAACTGCCCGTCGGTTCCGCGCGCTGCTTTTTCCCATTCGGCCTCGGAGGGGAGTCGTTTGCCGGCCCATTCGCAGTACGCTCGCGCTTGTTCCCACGTGATGCTGACGACCGGATGGTCCGGCTTGGCGAGGAAGTAGCCTTCTTCCCACGAAGGGTTGTTGGGATAGATCCGCTCGGTGGCGTCACAAAAGGCTTTGAACTGTGCGTTCGTCACCTCGGTCCGGTCGATGTAGAAATCCCCGAGCCAGACGCGATGTTGCGGGCTTTCGTCCGTGGAGCTCGCACCTTGGTCGAGTCCCATGAGGAAATCGCCGGCAGGAACGAGCACCATGTCTTCGAGCATCGTTTCGCGCGCAGCAGGTTTGGAGGTGCCACCGCACCCAAGCAGACAAGTGGCGAGGGCAACGAGCAGTGTCCATGCGAGTTGCGCCGAGCGCATCCGCCGGTGGATGAAACGATGCGGAGACAAGCGGTTCCCTCCAGGAAGGTGTGGGATCCATTCGCGGCACTCGGCGCGATTCTACAGGCGAGGAGAGTTTCGATTCCTGGGGAAAAAAACGGACGCGAGCCGGTCGGCCGGCTCGCGAGGCAAGGACTGCAGCGTGGGAGATCCAGAGGCGAGGACTGCGAGAGAGGTCCCTCGTCTTGTTGCGGGTTGGGGAGACGGGGTTGTGAGACCCGAAAGCCGTTGGCGCCCCTGGACCGCAGGTTGGGCTTGCCAGCCACTCCCCCCACAGGCTTGATGTCCGTGGCGACAAGCCACACCGGGAAGAGGGGCGCGCAACGGCGGAGAACTCGTCGGTTGCGTGCGCAGATCACGGATCGCAGGGATGTGAGGAGCCGGCGCCACCGCCAGTTCGACTTTCGTTCGGTGACGCCGGGCTCCTCTGCCTGCACGCCATCCTGAGATTTTTCATTCGCATGCATCGTGCCTTGTTTGCGCCGGTGCCCGCGGTGCTTGCCGTGACCTTCGAAGCGGCGCGCTGATCGAGTTGCCAGCACACGACTTTGGTCGTTCGAGTCACGCTTCCCCTTGTCCGCCTTCTCGACCGCGACGATGACACAGCCCTCGATCGGATGCTCACCCGCCCTCACCTTGTATCGGAAGCGCCGCAGTCACCGTATGATCGTGATACAACACTCTGCGACGGGCCGAGGCCAGGCCCGGAGCGGGTTCGGGATCGGCGCATAAGCCGTTGCCGAGTCATGAATTATCAAATGACTTCGGCGTCGGTTTCCGGCCTCGTTTGGTACGGCCGTTGCGAGGTCCAGATGTTGACGGCAGGGCATCGAACCAAGCCCGCGGGGAACGTACGCGGGTGCTCCTTTGTCTTGGAGCCGACATGATCCATCCGCGACAGTATCTTTTTTGCATCGTCGCATCTGGATTGCTCGCCAGCATCACTCTTCTGCCCTGGGGCCCGCTCGAAGTCTTCGAGTTCAAGACGCTCGACGTCCGCATGTGGGTCCGCGATCGCCTCGACGAGCCGACGCCGCGCTCGGAGGTCCGGACCCTGGTGATCGACGACGCCGATCTCACGGCAGCGCTGCAAGGCGGAGCGGAGGCCGGGCGCATCACGTCGGCGCTCTCCGCCATCATCGCCAGCCACACGGCCGCCAACGGCGTGGTGGGGATCGAGCTGCCGCGGTGGCACCCGGTGGCGACGACCCTCTTCCAGCAGGTTCTGCAAACGGCGACGGGTCGTGACCGCCCCGCACTGCCGGCCGGCGCGAGCGTCGTCGTCGGCATGCGGTCGGGGAACGCCGACGAGCAGCTCACCTATGGCCTCCAGGGGTTCGATCTGCTCCCGCTGCAGCTCGACGCCCCGGATGCCGCGACCCCCGTCCGCGTCGGGGCCATCGAATGCCCGGGCGACAACGACGGCGTCGTTCGCCGTGTGCCGCTCGTGTTCGAGAAGGATGGCCAGCTCTACCCCACGTTCCTGTTGCAGCTGATCGGTGCGCACGATGGGGTTCGGCTGAGCGAGACGCGGTTGCGCCCGGGCCGGTCGCTCGACCTCGTGCGCGCAGGCCGCGTCGTGCGGCGCATTCCCGTCGACGATCGCGGCCGCGTGCTGGTGAACTACCGTGAGCGTCCGGCGGATGCACGGCTCTCGGCTTTGTCCCCCGAGGCTCTGGCCGCGCCGGTGCCCCGGATCGTGCTCGTCGCCACCACGGCGAGCGGGGTGGTGGAGGCGCACAGCGTGCCGCTCGGTGGTCGCGTGCCCGACAGCGAAGTTCTCGCCGAAGCGCTGCAGACGATCTTGTCGAACGACACGATCGTCCGCATCGGGCGATGGTCGCGCTTCTTCCTCACCTGGACGATCTTGCTACTGGGCGCGTTGGGCATGGTGCGTTTGCCCTCCTGGCGCGGGGTCGTGCTCGGGTTCGGCATCGTGGCGGCGTACTTCCTGGTGGAGAAAGCGCTGTTCATCGGCGCCAATGTGTGGCTGCCCTTCATGTTGCCCGTCGTCGCGTTCACCTGGGGCGCGGCGGTGTTTCCGGTCTACGGGTTCCGCTGGCGCGCCAAGCATCACATGGAAGAAATGCGTCTGCTGCGGCGCTACGACGATCTCGTGCTCATGAACATCGCCGGCGGTCTCATCGTCGCCGATCGCTATGGCATGGTGTTGCGCCACAATCCGCGCGCCGCCGAGCTGCTCGGCCGCAGCGGCGAGGCCTTGAACGGACAGCACGTGCGCGAGCTGTTCGCGGTCAGCCCCGCGATGCTCGAGCTCCTGGGACAGGTGATGCGCGGCAGCCACGACGCCGGCGCCGGGAACAACGCGGCGCCGCGCAGCACCCGCGTCGCCGTGCCCTCGCGTTCTGGCGAAATCGAGCGCACCTTCGCCCTCGAAGTGGCGCTCGTCGATATCGAGCTGCTGCGATCGCCGCCGCACGCGGATCTGCCGTGCTATGTGCTCACCTTCGACGACATCACCGAGCAGGTGGTGCGGGCGCAGGAGGAAGCGCGCCGGGCGCGGCTCGCGGCCGTGGGTGAGATCGCCGCCAAGCTCGGCCACGAAATCCGCAACTCGCTCGGGGGGCTGCGGCTCTACGTCGAGAACATTCGTGAGGAGATGCCACCGAATGGATCGGGGAACCGCGCCATCGCCAACATGGTGCGCGAGATCGACAGCTTGCACCGCAAGATGGACGATTTGCGCCAGTTCGGCGCCGATCCGCAGCTGCAGAAGGAAGCTTGCGACCTCAAGGAGCTCCTCGACGAAGCCCTCACCTACGCCAATCAGCGCTTGAGCCAAAAGCACGTGCGCGTCGTGCTCGAGTGCGAGCGGCCATTGCCGCCGCTGGTCGTCGACCGCCGCAAGCTGCGCGAGGCCCTGCAGAACATCATCAACAACGCCATCGAAGCGGCGCCCGAGGGCGGGCGCGTCGCCATTCAAGTCGAGCGCGCCCACCGGGGGAACGGCGTGCGCGCCGGCGGCTATCGCATCCACATCGAGGACAACGGCCCCGGCATCCCGCCGGAAATCCGCGAGCACGTGTTCTCGATGTTCTTCACCACCAAACCCGACATCGGTACCGGGCTGGGATTGCCGATCGCGAAGAAAATCGTCGAGAGCCACGGCGGGCACTTGAGCTTTACCAGTGATCCCAAGGCGGGCACTTGCTTCACGGTGAGCCTGCCGGCGCCGGATGAATCGGAGGCACCAACGTGATCGAAACCGAAACACGCGTCCGCACCCTCGTCGTCGACGACAACCGCGCGCATCGCGAGGCCATGCTGATGACCTTGGAGAAGCTCGGCCATGCGGTGCACGAGGCCACCACGGTCGCGGAAGCGCACGAGCAGCTGGTCGACGCGGCCTTCGATCTGGTCATCGTCGACATGGAGCTGCCGCCCGTCCATGGTTCGCCCACCCGGCAGGAGCACGGGCTCGCGGTCATCCGCGCGGCGCGCGCCGCCGACCCCGATGCCGCGGTGCTGGTCATCACTGGGTTCGCTTCGGTCGAGAACGCGGTCGAGGCCATGCACGCCGGCGCGTCGGAGTACATCACCAAGGGCGCATCCCTCGACGAGCTGCGCGTGCGGCTCGAGCGGGCGCTGGAAGGGCGCAATCTCCGCCGCGAGAACCGCCGGCTCAACAACGAGAACCTGCTGCTGCTCAATCAGCTGCAGCACCGCTATGGGCCGTCGCACATCGTCGGCAACAGCGGCAAGATGCGCGATTTGTTCAACCGCATCGCGCTGGTGGCGCCAACCAATCACACGGTGATGGTGCGCGGCGAGAGCGGCACCGGCAAGGAACTGGTTGCCCGTGCGCTGCACTACAACAGCCAGCGCCGCGAACGGCCGCTGTTCACCGTCAATTGCACCGCGCTGTCGCACATGCTGATCGAGAGCGAGCTGTTCGGACATCGGCGCGGCTCGTTCACCGGCGCCACCGAGGATCGCAAGGGCTTGTTCGAGGAAGCCAACGGCAGCACGCTGTTCCTCGACGAGATCGGCGATCTGCCGCTCGAAACGCAGCCCAAGCTGTTGCGCGCCATCGAACAGAAGGAATACAAACGTGTGGGCGAGAACAGCGCGCGCACCTCCAACGTCCGCATCGTCGCCGCCACCAATCACGACCTGCTGTCCCTGGTGGAGGAAGGGCGTTTCCGCGAGGATCTCTACGCCCGGCTCGAGGTCATCACCTTGACCTTGCCGCCCTTGCGCGAACGCCGCGAGGACATCCCGCTGCTCGTGCAGCATTTCCTCGACAAGCTGTGCCGCGAGGCCGAGCGCGACTGTCCGAAGATCTCCGAAGCGGCGCTGCAACGGTTGCAGGAATATGCCTGGCCGCGCAACGTACGCGAGCTGGAGAACGTGATGACGCAGGCCTTGTTGTTCTGCGAGGGCTGCGAGCTGCGGCCGGAGCATCTGCATCTGCCCGCCTTCGCGGCGCAAGCCGTGACCCAGGAATGGTTCGAGCAGTACACGCTCGGCTTGTCGCTGCGCGAGTCGAAGGAGAAGCTGGAACGCGATCTGGTCAAGCGCGCGCTCGCCGAATCGAGCGGCAATATCAGCCGTGCGGCCGAGAAGCTCGGGATGCAAAGGCCCAATTTGTACCGCAAGATGCGCGAGTTCGGGCTCCGGCCCGACGCCGCCGACTGACGCACGGGAGCCGGTGCCCCCCGCTCTTTTGATGGGCGGGAGCACGAGCCTGCCGCGCCCCCTCCCCCGGGGCGAGCGTTTCCTCGCCAGCCCGCGCCGATGTCTCCGAATCGTCTCCGGGGTCACCGGATTGATTCCGGGCCCTGCTGTTGATTACTCTTCATGGCCGATACGTAGTTTCACGGAGGCGTGCATGGGCTGGATGTCCAACGCGCGGATCCCGCGCGTGTGTCAAGGGATCGTCGTGGCCATCGGTTGCATAGTGGGGCATGGCCGGGCGCAGGAGCCCGTGCAGCCGCCATTCGGCTCGTCGCCGGACAGCGTGCTCGCGGCCGCGATCGCGCGCTTGCCGGGGACGCCGCTCGACCTCGAAGCGGCGGTGAATTCGGCGCTGGCCGAGGCGACCGCGATCCGTGAAGCCGAAGCAGGTTTGCGCGCCGCGCACGGTTCGTTGCGGCGCGAAAAAGGCGAGTTCGACCCGGAGCTGTTCGGCAGCTACGAAACGTCCGGTGCCGAAGCCCCGGCCGCGACCCCCTTCGCAGGCGCCGCGGTTCTGGAAACGGAGAGGCAAGCGACTACGGCCGGAGCGCGCATCCGTTGGCGCACCGGCACCGAGATCGAAGCGGTCGTCGACACCAGGCGGCTCGAGACCAACTCCATCTTCGCGGCGCTCAATCCAGAGTATTCCGCCGATGGCCGGATCGAGCTTACGCAGCCGCTGCTCAAAGGCTTCGGGCCGGCCGCGCGCGCATCGCTCTCCTCCGCCGAGCGCGAGCTTGACGCCGCCGAGTCGCGCTACGAGAGCACGGTGCTCGCCGTGCGCGCCGCGGTCGAACAATTGTTCTGGGATCTGTACGCCGCGGAGCGCGATCTCGCCGTCGAGCGTCTGATCCGCGATCGGGCCGCACAGCTGGTGGAGGAAACGCGCCTACGCAATCGCATCGGCGTCACGGGTCCCGACGATGTCGCCAACTCCGAGGTGTTCCTGGCGCAGGAGGACCAGGCGGTGCTCGATCGCGAGGAGCAGCTCGGCGCCATCTCGGATCGCTTGGCCACACTCATCGGCCAGCGCCCGCAGCCGGGCTTGTCGACCTTTCGTCCGCAGCAGGAACCGCCACTCGAGTTTCCCGTCGCGCCGGTCGATTCGGTCGTCGCGCTCGCTCTCGTGCACAACCACGACCTGCAGGTGGTGCAGAACCGGATCGCCGCGCTGCGCTCGCTCGAACGCGGCTCGAGCTGGGATGCCTTGCCGGAGCTCGACCTCGTGGGCTCGCTCGGCGGCAACGGGCTCGCGGGCACGCCGCAGGATGTCATCTTCGGCAGCGATACCTTGCGGACGAGCGTGAGCGGCAGTGCCGGCGACACCTGGAGTCAGGTCTTCGGGCGCGATTTCCCCACCTGGAGTCTGGGGCTGCGACTCACCTTGCCCTTGGGGCTGCGTGAAGGCCGCGGCGAGCGCGACCGCCTGCGCGCCGAGGTGCAGCTCGCCGAGAGCC
>DASRJO010000002.1:0-61027 GCA_035649435.1 Candidatus Krumholzibacteriia bacterium
GCGCCGGAGAGCCTGGTAGGCACCGCCGGCGGACAGCCGTTTGCCGTCGTAGCGGCTGAGGTACCACGAGATACGCTGAGGCCCGAGCCCGAGCGCTGTCCGGAGCTCTAGAACGCGTTTCTCGACCTCGGCCGGCATCCGGTTTGGGTGGGGGCCGCGACAACCCCGTTTGCGATTAACCAACGCCTCTTCGCCCCGAGCGAGATAGGCCTTTCTCCACTCGTAGAAAGAGTCTCGGGACACGCCGTAATGGCGGCAGGTCAAGGACACATTCCCGGATTGCTTGGCGTGCTCGAGCACCGCCATCTTGCGACGAACGTCGCGCTGCGCCTGAGTCATGGCACGACCTCCCTGGAGCCGGTAGAGTAGCCGAACTGTCAGGTAAAGCCGTGAACGTCATAAACGGGCCGTTGAACCGGCCGGCCGCATCACCGAGGCAGCTTGCGGCAGGTAAAGCCGAAGGCCCCGGAAGGTCGGGAGGTCGAGATCGCCTGCCGGCTTCCGAGGCCCGTGATTTGGTAGCGGGGGCAGGATTCGAACCTGCGACCTTTGGGTTATGAGCCCAACGAGCTACCAGCTGCTCCACCCCGCATCAAGATCGGGGCCCACGATAGGGAGAGGGTTGGAGGGTGTCAAGCCGCCCGGCCACCGTCCGCGCGAGGGCGTCGCCCCGCATTTCCTGCAGTCGGGTGCATCCACCAACCGGGAAAAGCTCGTAGAGGTCATGGAGCGGGCTCCCACAGACGCTTGGGAGCACGGGAGCGCTTGTGGAATCTCGGTTTGCCTCATTCGACAGGCTGCGGCGCGCACGGAAAAACACCGCAACTCAGCGCTTGATCGATGGCGTCGGGCACCGTAGATTGCCCAAGCTCGCGACGGTCGTGGCGCCGGCCGTGCGCGTTCGCAAGGTTCGTCGAGAGATTCGGATTTCCGCCGCGCCGACTTGCGGAATCTTTTCTTTCGGGGGATGTTACCAGAGGAGCAGGCGAGAATCCGATACTCGCTGCGAGTGGGGGGACACCACCGTGCGATTCGACTCTGGCAATTCCGCGACACGTCAGAAGCCGCTCGACATCTACCTCGGGTTCGAGATCGTACGCGATAGCGACGATCGGTACATTGCCATCCCGCAGGGCTGGGCAGGCAGCCATGCGCGCGAGCTCGAAGCTCCCGATCTCCCCACTCTGCGCAAGCTGATCTGGGAGTGGTGGTTCAATCTTCCCGGCTGATTCTTCAGCGGTTCGATCCGCGGCGCGCGACCTGGCGGTCGGCCTTGCTGGGTTTGTCGCGTAGACGCTCGGCTTCGAGCGCCGCGGCAGCCAGCTCCTTCTCCTGCTTCTGGCGTTGCTTCTCCACCCGCCGGGCTTCCTTCTCGCTCACCTCGACGATGCGCAGCAGTTTTTCGCCAGGGTAGATCATGCCGTACTCCTCGCGCGCCAAGCGCTCGATCGTGGCACGATCCTTCTTGCGTCGCGCTGCTTCTTCCTGCAGCCACTCGCGCCGGGCTTCGAGAGCGACCACTTGTTGTTCGAGGCGGTGGATGCGGTAGCGCCGCAAGAGGATGGAGGCGAGCCCGCCGTCGGCGAAGAGGAAGCCGAAGCCGAGCACTCCCACGCCGGCAGCCACGCCCAGCCGCCGCAGCCGGCGTCGCCGGGCGCTGCGTGTCGCATGCCGGCGCAGGAAACGCGGCGGCGCCCAAGTCATTGGATCGACGGGTTCGCGCTCGAAATCGAAGTCATCCGCTGCGGCCATCCACGTCCCCTCACCACACGCCCCGAGACCACGACGAACTTAAGAAGCGCGGCATGGGGCTGTCAACGCGAGCGATTTCCGCGCCCGGCCTGGAGAGCAAGGAGACGGGGTTTCCAGGCGGGCCTAGCGTCCGGCGCCGCCACGCGCAAGCGCTGCCCGGCCGGGGTAGCGCGCGGCCTCCGCCAGCTCCTCTTCGATGCGGAGCAGCTCGTTGTACTTGGCGCAGCGATCGGTGCGCGACAGCGAGCCGGTCTTGATCTGCCCGGCGTTGGTCGCGACTGCCAAGTGGGAGATGGTGGTGTCTTCGGTTTCTCCGGAGCGATGCGAGATGACGTTGGTGTAGCCGGCGCTGCGGGCGGTTTCGATGGAATCGAGAGTTTCGGACAGCGTCCCGATCTGGTTCAGCTTCACCAGCAGCGAGTTGGCGATGCCGCTCGCGATGCCGCGCCGCACGCGTTCGATGTTGGTGACGAAGAGATCGTCGCCGACGAGCTGGATGCGCTCGCCGAGCGCCGCGGTCAGCTTGCTCCAGCCGTCCCAGTCGTTCTCGGCCATGCCGTCCTCGAGCGACACGATCGGGTACTTGCCGCACAGGTCATCCCAGAAGGCCACCATGGCGTCGGCGTCGAAACCCTTCGCGCCCTCGGCCTTGAGCTTGTAGGCGCCACCGGCGTAGAACTCGCTGGCTGCGGCGTCGAGCGCCAAGGCGATGTCCTCACCGGCGCGGTAGCCGGCGCGCTCGATCGCCTGCAGGATGATCTCGATGGCTTCGGCGTTGCCGCGCAAGTTCGGTGCGAAGCCGCCCTCGTCGCCGACCGATGTGGTGAGACCTTTCTCGAGCAGCACTTTCTTCAGATGGTGGAAGGTTTCGGCACCCCAACGCAGCGCCTGCGAGAAGTCGGAAGCTCCGACCGGCACGATCATGAATTCCTGCACGTCGAGGTTGTTGTCGGCGTGCCTGCCGCCGTTCACGACGTTCATCATCGGTACGGGGAGCGTGCGCGCGTTCGTGCCGCCGATGTAGCCGTAGAGCGACAGCCCGGCTTCGGCGGCGGCGGCCTTGGCGACCGCGAGCGACACACCGAGAATCGCGTTCGCCCCGAGCCGGCCCTTGTTGGGGCTGCCGTCGACCTCGACCAGGCGCAGATCGATGGCCACCTGATCCGAGACCTCGAGATCGACGATCTCCGGCGCCAGCTCGTCGTTGACGTTGGCCACCGCTTTGAGCACGCCCTTGCCGAGATACCGGGCGGGATCGCCGTCGCGCAGCTCGACGGCTTCGTGCTCGCCAGTCGAGGCGCCGGAGGGGACGGCTGCCCGGCCGCGGGCCCCGTCGGTGGTCAGAACTTCGACCTCAAGGGTCGGAAAGCCGCGCGAATCCAGGATCTCGCGCGCGTGCACGAACTCGATGGTGCTCATCGGCGCTCCCTCGAAATGGCCGCTGCAGAGAAGTGGACCGGAAGCCGGCTCAGTCTAAGGATGGCTCCCGGAGGGGGTCAAGAGAGGGGGCCGGGTTTCGCATCGCCGGGGGAATCGGATCGCAGGGGTGGAAGGCCGAGCCCGGAAAGGTCCCGGGTGCATGCAAGTTGCAATTGAAAACATTCGCCCGCCTGGAACGCGTATGGTAGGGTGCGCACGGCAGAGCGGGACTCTATGTGGCGTCCCGGCCTGCATATGCAAATGTGGGTGTGGTGTGCCCTGAAGCAAGCCGCTTCAATCCAACGCGGAGGAGCGATTCCATGGAGACTGGAGAGCATCAGGGGGCCGGTGGTCAATCCGCTTCAGCGCGGATGCACGGTTCATGGGAGGATACGAGCCACGAATCGGTGAAGCAGAAGCTGACGCACGCCGGCGAAACTGCGAAGCAGAAGTTCGCCGCGGCACAGAAAGCGACTGCGGTCAAAGCGCACAATGCGCGCATCGGAGTCGAGCGGCAGATTCAGGCGCACCCGTTGAAGGCGGTGGGTATCGCTTTTGCGGCTGGCGCGATTCTGAGCATCGCTGCTCTGCGTCGCCGGCGCTGAGCACACGTCGAAAGCACTGCGGGTGGCGGACCGTGGGCGCCGATGGATGCTTGTCACTGGAGCGTTCATGACCCCGCAGACCGAAGAACAGGCTCGCACCGAATCGACTTCCTCCCTCGGCGAGCAGGTACGCGATTTCGCGCAGCTGCACGTCGACTTGGCTCGCACGGAGCTGCGCCACGGTTCGATCCGTCTGGTGCTGGGAGCAGTCGCCGTTGGCGCGAGCCTGTTCTTTTGCGGCCTGGCGATCTTCGCTCTCGAAGTCGCGCTCTTCCTCGGGCTGCGTTCGTTCCTTTCCGACGTCCTCGCCGCCGTGGTGACCGGACTGGCATTCATTCTCCTGGGAGCGCTCGTTGGGCGACTGGGGTTGCGCTTGTTGCGCGGCGTGAAGTCGGTCTTCCTGCCGCAGACACGCGCCATGGTGGGTGAGCTGTTCGCATGGCGCGACGACAAGACGAACTCGTAGCCGCGATCCGCACCCAGCGACGGGAGCTCCAGACCACGACCCGGGAGCTTTTGGGGCTGGAACCGCTGAAAGCGAGCATTCGCTCCCACCCCATGCCATGGCTGATCGGGGGCGCCGTCCTCGGCGGTCTCTTGCTCCGCTTCGCCTTCAAGCCGATGTGGACCCGCCGGGGCGGTTGGGCGGGGAAATGGATGCGTTCACGCCTACGGGGATCGCTGTTGCGGTTGGTCACGGCGACGATCCTGCCGAAAGCCCAGAAGGACGAATCCACTTCGCCGGCTGCGGCGGTCGCCCTGGTCCCGCGACCCGGCAAGGTGGCTCGGGCCCGGGCCCGGATCACGCCAGTCCGGGGCGGCTCGAGAGCGGAGCACTTGGAGCTTGCACGCCGGCGCAGCATGCGGTAACTTGAAGTTTGCTCGCGTGCTTCCCAGCCCCACAGCCCGGGGTCACGGTCGAAGCGCTTGTGGTGGTCGAGGGGGACCGCCGCACCCGCTCGGATCGTGACGAGTGCGGCCTTCCGCCTCGATCCGCTTTCTTGCATCTCACGACATGTGTTCAACGCCTTCGGGGATGGCTGCGATTGCTGCCCCGCCTCGAGTGCGTCGCCGGTGCGCATGAAGCTCTCGTGGCGCGAGACGGCCGCGGAGCTCGAAAGGGCTGCACGTCGTGAAGAAGGAAGACCTGCTGCTGGTCGAACGCTGCAAGGGCGGCGACCAGATCGCGTATGGGCAACTCGTTCGCAAGTACCAGAACTCGGTGTACAACCTGTGCCGGAAGATGGTGCGCAATCCAGAGGAGGCGCGGGATCTGGCACAGGAAGCCTTCGTGAAGACATTCGCGGCCTTGGATCGTTACGACCCGGTCTATGCTTTCTCCAGCTGGTTGTTCAAGATCACCTCCAATCTCTGCATCGATCACATTCGGAAGCAGCGCATGCGTTTGTTGTCCATCGACGATCCCCTCGAAGGCGAGGAGGGTGTGGTGTTCCGGGAGCTCTCGGATCCGCAGCGCCAGCCGGACCAGGTATCGGAGGACAGCGAGCTGCGCGAGGCGATTCGCGCCGCCGTCGATCGACTGCCGGAGCATTACCGAGTCATCCTCATCCTGCGGCACCAGGAGCAGTTGTCCTACGAGGAGATCGCGACCTCGCTCGGCATTCCCCTGGGCACCGTCAAGGCGCGGATCCATCGGGCGCGCGAAGGCCTGAAGGGCGCTCTGGCTGCCTACGCTCCGTGAGAGCCACGTCTCCACTCCGTGGCCGCAACCCAGCCTGGAGGTGCGGCGTAATCCGGTACGGAGGATGAATCTGCGCGGGCCGGCCCTGCAGCGTTCCCGGCGCGCAGACTCGATGGATTGCCGCGGCCACACGGATCTCGTCCAACTCTTCCTCGACGACGAACTCGAGCCGAAAACGGCTGACGAGCTGCGGGAGCACGGGCGGCGCTGCTACCTTTGTCGCGAGCACCTGGACGAGACACGCCTGCTGTTCGACCTCCTGGACCGGTTGCCGCGCGATCAAGCGCCGGCGGGCTTCGCGTCCAGCGTTCTCTGCGCTCTTCCCCAACGGTTCGGCGCCCGCAGGATGCGGCGGGGAGTTGGCCGGTTTTCCATACGCGTGGCCGGTCTCGGTGTCGCCGCCGGCCTGGTGCTGCTGCCGCGGCTCGTCGAGCACGACGATGGCGCCGCGGGGCTGCTCGACACGCTCGGCCGCGTGGCGACCTGGTGGTACTCTTGGGCGCAAGATGTCGCAGCCACGCTCGAGTGGTTGCGGTCGGCGAATCCCATCGAAGCTTGGAGCGTGTTGCGGTCGATCGCACCGGCAGCAGGCTTGATCCTCGAAGCATCCGCGAGCGGATTGACCCTGGGTTGGCTCGCGGCGACGATCGCCGCACTGTGGCTCGGGGCCCAGGTCGGCGGCAGGTCGCCGCTGTCGCGAACGTGAGCCGGGTCGGAAGGATGGCTTGCATGAGCGATGGTTTGAAGTCGCGGTCGCGACGGATTCTCGTCGCGGTCCGGCTAGCTGCCGCGATGTCAGGGCTCGATCTGCCGCCCGCCGTCCATGCCGCCCACGACAAGCTGCCGGCCGTCTCCGAGATCGAGGCGGAAGTTCATCGCTTGCAGGCGCAAATCGAGGCGAAGCGGATGGAGCTGGATTCGCTGCTCAGCTTGCGTGCTGCCGTTCCGGAATCGCTCACCGACAGTGTGCAGGAAGAGATCGAAGTCTTGCAGGACCGCGTCGAGGTCGAATTCGAGCGCCTGAATCAAATCCACGAGTCGACGCAGGAAGACGCCGAGACGAGCGAAGTGCCGCGCCCGCCATCGCGCCGGAAGAAGATCGCCGAGAACATGATTCGTTTCGGCGAGGATGTCGAAGTGCGGCGCGACGAGAGCGTCAACGGCGACGCAATCCTCCTGCGCGGCAACTTGTTCGTGCAGGGCGAGGTGGAAGGTGATGCGATCGTCATCGGCGGCAACATCAACCTGGGGCGGAGTGCCGTCATCCGTGGCCAGGCCATCGCGGTGGGCGGCCGCGTCGAGACCAACCGTGGCGCCGAGGTCGAGGGACAAACGGTGGGCCTGACGCTGTTCCCTCGTCTCTCTTTGTTCCCGGAGGGCTGGCCCGGCTGGGTCGGGCTGCTCCTGGATGTCCTCAATCTCGGGTTCCTGATCCTCGTGTCTGGCTTGCTGCTGCTGGTGGTGCCGGACCGCTTGCTGCGGGCGCGTACCATGCTGGGTGAATCGTTCCTGCGCTGCTTCGGCGTCGGTCTGCTCGTGCTGATGGGTGGATCGTGTGCGGCGACGGTGACCATGATCCTGCTCTCGGTCACGCTCGTTGGGATTCCTGCGGCACTCGTTCTCGCTTTCGGTGTGGCGCTGCTCCTCGTCGCGAGCCTGGTCGTGGGTGTGCTGCTGATCGGCGACCGCATGCAGGAGATGATGCATCGAGCGACGCGCCCACCGCTCTACAGTGTCTTGCTCGGTTTCGTCCTCGTCCTCTTGCCCAAGATCCTCTCGGATCTCCTGAACCTGGCGAGCCCGGTCGCCTTCGGCCCACTCGGCTTGGGGCTGCTGTCATTCGTGCTGATCGGCTCGGCGCTCTCGGCTGGCCTGGGGGCGTTGGTGCTGACGCGCTTCGGCGGCGGCTGGTCGCGCCAAAGACCCCAACCCACGGCCTGAGCTCGGGGCGGATTCCCCGCTCGCGCGCTGTCTTCGTGCGCCAACGACCCTGCCCCAGCATGATGCGCACCCCCCGCGCCACGCCCGGATGTGCGGCACGGTGCTTGCGGTCGCAGGGTCGCGTCGCCTTGTGACGTCACCGCTAAATCCCTGCGCTTTCTCTTCCGACTCCTGATTCGACTCGGTCGCGCGCCGTCCGCGTGGCGATCGTGCTGTGTCCCCTCCACGTATGCACCACATCTCCCGACTCGGACTCTTGGCGTCTGCCGCAGCGCTCTGGATCGCGCTGCCCAAGGCCGCCGCCGCTCAGGATCCAGTGACCTGGCGTCTCGCCAACGGCATCGAGGCGACGATCTATCCGCCCGAGTATGTCCTGGAGCGCATGACGATGCGGCAGGGTGACGAGCTGCTCCTCGTCATCGACGACATCTTCTATGGCTTGGTCACCGACATCGACGACCCGATCATCGCCAACAAGGGTGATGGCCGCTTCCACCCGGTGCGCCTCGACGCGGTGAGCGAGGCGTTGCGCGCCATTCGGCTCGAGGACGCCCAGCTGCGCGTGCGCATCTTCGTCCTGCCTTACCCGCGGCGCGAGGTCATGGACAGCTCGGCGCGCGATGACGTCATCATGCTCACCCCCGGGGTGCGCGAGGTGGGCGTGCAGCAGATCCATTTCACCGTCAGCCACGAGATCGGCCACAGCTACCAGTACCGCTGGATGCCGGATGCGGACGTGGCGCTGTGGCGCCGGTATTCGCGCCTGCGCGGCATCGAGGACCCGGGTGTTTTCCACGCCGGGGCGGTGCACAAGAACCGGCCGCACGAGATCTTCGCCGAGGACTTTCGCTTCCTCTTCGCCGGGGCGGTGGCGAATGCGAGCGGCACCATCGAGAACGAAGATCTGGCGTTGCCGCACGCCTTGGACGGACTCGAAGAGTTCGTGCGGATGCTGCCCGAGGCGCGGCGCGCCGACCTGCCACTTTTGACGCCGACACCGAACCCGTTCAATCCGGAAACGGAGATCCGTGTTCAGTTCGCCGCCGATCCCGGACCACGCAGCATGGCGCTGCGCATCTTCGATGCCCAAGGGCGCCTGGTGCGCCGGCTGTGGAGCGGGGTGTCATCGACGCGCGACTTGCGCGTGCGCTGGAACGGCAAGGCCGATGCCGGCGTCGTGGCGCCGAGCGGCGTGTACTTCGCCCAGCTCGATTTCGCCGGCACGATATCCACCGCCAAGCTGATGCTCCTCGAATAGCCATCGAGTAGAATGGCGCGTGCTCGAACCTCCGGGGGGGAGAATGGCCGGAGCACTCGTCGCTTTCGAGGGCATCGACCAAGCCGGGAAGCAAACCCAAGCGCAGGCAGTGCAACGGCATCTGCGGGCGCTCGGGATCTCCTGCGAGCACCGCTATTATCCCGATTACGACACGCCGATCGGGCGGGTGATTCGTGCCGCGCTGGTGGACGGGGCGACGCTCGCGCCGCGCGCACGCACGATGCTGTTCGCGGCCAATCGCTGGGAGCTGGATGGCGCGATGCGCGCGCTCCTGGAGCAGACCGCGGTCGTGATCGTGGACCGCTACTCGTGGTCGAACGTGGTCTACGGTCTGGCGCAGGGATTCGACGAGCCGTGGCTCCGAAGTCTCGAGCATGGTCTCGTCCCCGCCGATCTCACCATCTTCGTCGACATCCCACCGCAGGAGTCGCGCCGGCGCAAGAGCCGCGATCGCGATGGCTTCGAGCGCGACGTCGCGCTTCTCGACAGCGCCCGCGGTCATTACCTGCGGCTCGCTGCCGCCGAAGGCTGGACCGTGGTCGACGGCATGCAACCGGAGCAGGACGTGACCACCACCATCCTGCGCAGCATCGGCGCCCGGCTCGTGCCGCGCTTCCCGTCGCTGGTGGCGCTCGACGCCTGACCGGCCTTCCATGCGGGAACGTGCCCGTGCAGACATCCAACGAGGCGCCGAATCTGACGGAAGGCCCTGCGGCCGCTCATGGCGATGCGTTGCTGTCGGGCGCGGCGCGGGCCCGGCCGGGAACTGCAGGTCGGATCGGAGCGACGGGCGGCGGTTGCGGTTCGCGTGGAACCTCGGCTGGTTTGAAGCTCTGGCTGCGTGTCTTGAGCTGTCGGTCACCGAAGCCGGTCATGCTCATCAACAAACCGCCCATCGTGCGCGTGAGCCCCGACAGGCCGCCCGCCTCGTCATCGCGGCCGGTGAACGTGCCGCGCAGCCATTCATCGAGCTCGTTCAAGTCCTCGACGGTGAGCGGTGCCAGCCTGGCGGTCACCACCACGTAGTAGGTCCTGTTGTCGTCGAACAAGGCGCGGCCGAAATACGCCGGTTCGTTGGCGGAGCCGCGGGCGACTTTGCCGACGACCGCGACCAGCGAGTCCAAATGCGTGAAGCGCGAGGTCTGCTCCGGCGTCACCACATAGTAGAGGTCGTTCAATAGATCGCGCAGAATGCGGAATCGACGTTCGTATGCGCCCTCGAGCTTGTCCCACCAACCGTTGCGATGCTGCCACACCTCGATGGTGTAGTTGAGCGTCGTCGGCAGTCCGGAACGGACCGCGTCCTCGACCATCCCTTCGAACGGGGACTCGAGCTCGAACTCGACATAGAGGAAGCCTTGCGAGGTGGCGGCGACGCGATCGAGTCGCAGGCGTGTCGCGTGTCCCGTTGACGCGAGAGCGATGACGGCGAGCATGCTTCCCAGCCATCGCCCATGGATCCGCATCCAGGCTCCTTCGCCGCAGCGTTTTGACGTCGCGGCGCGAGTCTAGCACCGCCGAATGCGCGAGCGCCCGGCGAGAATTCGACAGAGATGCGGAGGGAGGATGGATCGCCAGGGGAGGCCGGCACGTGACGTGCCCGGCCCGAGGGCGCGTTAGAACAACGGCCGGCCCCCCGAGGCATCCAAAATCGTGTAGCGGCAGGGCACCCAAGCCCATCGCCGAAGGGGTTCAGAAGGTGCGCTCCAAACGCACCGTCGTCTCCCAAGCGCCATCCACCTCACCAAACGGTTTGGCGAACTGGATGAGGAAATCGTCGTCCGCGGTCTTGAAGCCCACACCCGCGGATTGCAGCAGCGTGGCGTCCTCCAGCCGCTCGTCGTAGACATCGGTCGTCTTCCACGCGGTCGCGGCATCGTAGAACACGAAGGTGCCGTAGTTGAGCTTGCCGAACAACAACGTGTACTCGACGCCACCGAGCATGGAGCTGTCGCCGTAGAGACCGCGGAACTCGTGTCCGCGCGCCGTGCCCAGTCCGCCGACATAGGACAGCTTTTGCGACGGGATGACTTCGTTGCCGAAGCGGCCGGAGGCGGCGAAGCGCAGCGCCAAGTGCACCGGCGGGCCGAGACGCAAATAGGCGCGCCCGTCGCCCACCCAGCGCGCGTAGGAGAAGTCGCCGTCGCCGAGCTCGAGGAAGCCGCGCACGTACGAGCCGATGGTGCCGACGTCGTGGGCACGACGACTGTCGTGCGTGACCTCGAGCCGCGCCGCGTGCAGCACGCCGTCGCCGCCGTAGCCGTCGGGATCGTCGAGGAGGAACAGTTGCGGGTTCGGGCGGAAGCGCTCGCGGCCGGCGGTGAAGAAGCTCCAGTCCGTCTGCGTGGTCAAGCTGCTGTACTCCTCGACCGCATAGGAAACGCGCAACGTCGTCCAGCCGGGCAGGCGAATGCGCACATACGGCTCGATGGCCGCGATCTTGTAGTAGTCGTTGAAGTCGTGGCGGAAGAACAGCGCCGCCAAGGTGTTCTCGCGCCAACCGACGCCCGATTGGTTCTCGTAGGCGGTGCCGTGGGTGTACAGCGCGCCGATGGCGAGGTCGCGTGTGTTCACCAGCGGCTGCAGAAAATCCACCGCGATCGTGCCGCGTTCGCTCACCCAACCGTAGCCGAAGCGCACGTCCACCTCGGGTACGTAGTCAAGCGTGGCCCGATACTTCGATTCGACCCAGAGGACGGAGCCGTCGACACGCTGGTAGGAGTAATCGCCGCCGAAGCTCAAATGCACGCGGTCGAGCGGCCTGTAGGTGACCCCCACCGTCGGCACGCGATCGCGATGCGGCGACCAGCTGTTGTAGTAGGAGACGCGGCCGTCCTCCCGCACACGCAGGCGCGAACGCACGCTGCCGTCGCCGGTGACGACCTCGTCCGGATTCGAAGGGTCGAGCCGCTGCTTGCCGTCGATGATGAACTTGTATTCGTACACGCCTTCCTCGAGGTCGAGGCTGACTTCCCAGATGCCGTCGCCGGAATAGACGAGCGGCGTCGAGCCCGTGTTCCAGTCGTTGAAATCGCCGATCAGCTCGACTTCGGCCTCGGCCGGCGCGCTGATGCTGAAGACGACATGCCTGCCGCGTTGGTACGGGAAGAGGTCGCCGGAGAAGTCGGCGTCCGCGGCGAAAAGAACGCCGGGCAGAACGAAGGATGCGACCGCGAGGCGCAACGCCGAACGGACAGAGGTCCGGTCATCGTGTCGTTGCACCGCGTCACCTCCTGCGTGTGCGAGGGTTTTTGCGGGTCCACCTCTGGAGCCTTGCCCCTTGGTTTTCTTCTGCATCGAGGTCACGTCTTCGAGGGCGAGGTGGATCCCGCACGAGGCCGAATGGCAGTCTTCGTTCCAGTCGGCGAGATGATCGATAAACTACTTCATTGCAATGTGTTACGGATCATTGCGGCGCCCACGGAGGGTCCATTTCAGTTGTCGGGCCCACAACCTCCGGTGGTCTCAGGGACAACGCGCCCGCGCCCACGGGCCGCGCTACGAGCGGTCCTCCAGACGGTCTGGGTGGAAGACCCTACGATGCCCGAGTTGCCGCCAGTACATCGTGACGCCAGCCTTGCGACCGAGCCACGCATGGCGAACCCGCAGGCACGCTCGCGCGTTCTCTCAGTGTCCCGCCGACGTGTGCATGACAAGGTAGGGAATCGGTCGGCCGAAAGCGGCGATGGGTCGGGTTCTGCCTCGACACCGAGATTCCGCGGCGCACGATCTCAGTTTGCTTCCACGGCCTCGTCGTCTGCATCGCCCTTGGTTTTGACCAAGCCGAAGCGCCGCAGCTTGCGGTGCAGATTGGCGCGATCGAGGCCGAGCGCGCGCGCCGCTTGCGCGATGTTGCCGTTGGCGGCGGCGAGGGCTTTCTCGATCGTGCGGCGTTCGTAGTGATCGACGCTGTCGCGCAAAGAGCCGGCGGCGGGCGGCTCACCGGACGCCGTGGCCTCCGACAGCATCAAGGCTTGCAGGTGCGTCGCGTCGACCGTGTCGTCATCGTGCATGATGACGATGCGTTCCATCATGTTGCGCAGCTCGCGCACGTTGCCGGGCCATTCATACTGCGCCAGCACGGCGCGCGCCGCCGGTGTCAGCAGTTTCTCCCGGCGGCCGTTCTCGTCGCAGTAGTTCTTCAAGAAGCCTTCGGCCAGCATCACGATGTCGCCACCACGCTCGCGCAAGGGCGGCATGCGCAAGGTGATGACCGCGAGGCGGAAATAAAGATCCTCGCGGAAGTTGCCCTTGCCGATCTGCTGCGTCAGGTTCTTGTTGGTCGCCGCCACGACGCGTGCGTCCAGTGCGATGGTCTGCGTGCCGCCGACGCGCTCCATTTCGTTCTCTTCGAGCACGCGCAGGAGCTTGGCTTGTGTCTCGAGGCTCATGTCGCCGACTTCGTCGAGGAACAGGGTGCCGCCGCGTGCCAGCTCGAACTTGCCCGGCTTTTGCGCCAAGGCGCCTGTGAACGCGCCCTTCTCGTGTCCGAAGAGCTCGGATTCGATCAGGTCGCGCGGGATTGCGGCGCAGTTGAGGCGGACGAACGGCTGGCCCGCGCGCGGGCTGATCGCATGGATGGCGCGGGCGGCCAGCTCCTTGCCGGTGCCGTTCTCGCCCAGGATCAGGATGCGTGCCTGGCTGCCCCCGGCCTTGCGGATCTCGTCGCGCAGCCGCGTCATCGCCTCCGAGTCGCCCAGCATCTCGTGCCGCCGCCCGAGCTGATCGAGCAGCTCCGCCTTTTCCGCCTCGAGCTTGCGAATGCGCAGCACGTTGTCGAGCGCGATCAGGACCTTGGCCATCGGGTCGAGCGGCTTCTCGAAAAAATCCGCTGCGCCGAGCTTCGTGGCTTGGACGGCGTTCTCGAGCCGGCCGTGCGCGCTCATCATCAGCACCGCGGGAGGCTGCGGCAGCGCGCGAATGGCCGCCAACGTTTCCAGGCCGTCCATTCCGGACATGACCAGGTCGAGGAGGACGGCGTCGACATCGGGGGACCGGCGCAAGCGCTTCAGGGCCTCCTCGCCACTCCCGGCATCTTCGGTCTCGTAGCCTTCGTCGCGCAGCACGCCGGTCAGCATGCGGCGGATGTTGGCTTCGTCGTCGACGATGAGGATGCGCGGCATGTGCGGCCTCCACGTTGCGGTCGATGGCCGGAGGGGGGATCGTTCCCGCGCGCGGGCGTCGCGCGCTCGACCGGAGCATTGTATCCGACCCTCGGGATCCGCCACACGAAACCTCCATCTTGCGTGCTGCCCGGTCCGATCGTTACCTTCCCTCTCATGAAGCGAATCGAGCGCCGAGTTTGGCGGGACGCAGGGATGCGCCCCGCAGCGATCGGGCTTTGGCTGACCCGCACGATCGCTCTCGTCGCCACCATCGCGTGGCTCGCGGGTTGCGGCGCCGGGGTCAACCAGGGGGAAATCCACTTCGCCGACGGACTCGAGCGCCTCGCGCTCGGCGACAGTGCGGCGGCGCTCGCACTTCTCGAGCGTGCCAACTACGAGCTGGGCGGCGATCCGCGCGTATTGATCCACATCGGTCGCTTGCAAGCGGCGCAAGGAACGCTGGAAGCGCGCGCCATCGCGCGCGAAGCGTTGCTCGAAGCGACCCGCCGCGATCCGAGCGGCGCGGCGTACCAAGCCGCGCTCGGTGAGCTGCTGCGCGATCAACGCTTCCGTAGCGCTGCCGCGTCCGCTTTCGCCGCCGCCGTCGAACTCGACCCGCATCAAGCTCGTCCCTGGTTCTACCTCGGCGAGAGTCTGCTCGAAAGGTTCCTGGACGACATGGAAGAGCCGGCGCTGATCGACAGCGCGCAAAAGTGCTTCGAGCGTTCCTTGGCTCTCGATCCCGAGCATGAGGAATCGCTGCTGCGCGTCGCGTTCCTGCGCATGCACCGCGGCGAATACGAGGAAGCCCGCGCCCTGCTCTTGCCGTACGCGCGGCGCGAGGGTGGCAAGGAAGTCCCCCTGCTGCTCACCGCCATCGACTACCACTTGCTGGATTTTGACGAGGGGCAGGAAATGCTGGACGCCGCCATGCGCCGTCTGTCCGCGCGGGAGCGCGAATCGTGGCTCGGCCTGCGACCCCTGCTGCACCCCGACAGCGTCGGAGCCTACAAGATCCTCTCGGAGGCCGAGCGCGATTCGCTGGCGCGGTATTATTGGTGGTCGCACGACCCGACGCCGACCTCGCTGGTGAACGAACGCCTGATCGAGCACGTCGCCCGCGCGGTCGAATCCGACGGTTACTTTGGCGCGCCGTGGCTGCATCTGCCCGGCCGCGAGACCGACCGCGGTGAGTTCTACATGCGCTACGGGCCGCCAACCATCGCGCGGAGACTGCACGAAGGGGAGTGCCCGGCGTGGGAATGGCGCTACCGGTCGCAGGGTCGCTACGATGTGGTGGAGCTCTTCCTCGACAAATGGCTGAACGGCAAGTTCGAGCGCCAGAAGCTCGGGGCCTGGGCCGACTTCAGCGAGCCGGGGGTGACGGAGCAACAGCAAACCCAAACCAGTCTGTATTTCGCCCCGCCCGACGGGGATTGGCACCACGTCGTGCGCCAGTTCCGCGGCCGCGATGGCAAGACGGCACTCGAGATCGCCTACGAGTTCGGCACGGACGTGGATCTCGAGCGCGTCGACTTCGAGGTCGCCGCGTGGCGTGGGCCGGGGGAGATCCTGGAACACTCGCGGACGTCGGCGCGCAAGGGTCGCTTGTACCGCAACGGCGAGCGCTTCATCGGCCGTATGCGCGTCGAGCTGCCGCCGGCCAAACAGACATTGGGATTGCAGCTGGCCTGCCTCGAGCCCCTGCGCCGGCTGGCGAAGGTCGCCGCCGCGGACAGCGGCCCGAGCACGAGCCTGAATCTCGTCTGGCGTGGAACATCCCGCGACACGCTGCAGGTGGTGCGCTACGACGACAAGGTCCTGGCGATGAGCGACCTGTTGCTGGCGCACGAGCTGCGCGACGGCTTCGGTGGCCTGTTCGACATGGGGGGTGTCATCGCGGTGCCGCGCGTCGGCGACCGCATCGATCACGAGACGTTGCATCTCTATTTCGAAATCTACGCCCCGGAACGCATCGTGAAACAGCAGACCGCGGTGGTGGTGAGCTACGAGGTGCGTCCACTGCCACCGCGCACGTGGAGCTTCTGGGATCAGCTGAAGCCGGACTTCCAGCGCAAGATGGACCCGAATCAGAAGCCCGCGGTGGAAGCCTCGTTCACCTTCCTGCCGGCCACGGGCTTGGAACGGCAGCAGCTCACGATCGGGATCGAGATGCTGCGCCCGGGTCCCTACATGCTCCAGGTCGAGCTGGTCGATACCGCGACCGGCGCGCGCACGCAACGCCAGGCGTCATTCGACTACACGCTGCAGACCTCGCGTCCCGACTGAGCGACGTCACGAAATGGCTTGGATGCGAGAACACGATGCATGCGAGGAGGCCGCAATGCATTGGACTGGATGGATTGTCGTGCTGCTGCTGTGCGTGAATGGTGGTTGGATGACTTTCGACGGCGCGCGGGCTCTCGTCGTCGGCGACTACGTGACCACGCGTTCGGGCCGGTATGCCGGTCAGCTCGGACCGTGGACGCACGCCGTGCGCGCCGCCGGCATCCAGCCACGATCGACCCTGATGAAATCGATCTTCCTCGTCTACGGTCTCCTGGTGCTGAGCGTGGTCGCGGCCTTCATCCTGCGCGCGCAGTGGTCCTGGTTCGCGATGGTGCTCGTCGCCGCGCTCGGACTCTGGTACCTGCCGTTCGGCACCCTCGTCGACCTCGTGGTTCTCCTCCTGCTGTTTTCGCCGCCGCTGCGCCGTTGAACCGCCCGACGGTCGGGGGCGAGCGGCTGCTTGCGCTGCGGCGGCAAATCGAGTACGGTGGCGATTCGCTAGATACCTTTCGATTCGCGAAGGGAGATAGCGAAACACGAAAGGTTTGTGAAACAAGATGGCTACGAAACTCTACGTCGGAAATCTCTCATTCAACACGACGGAAAGCACCTTGCGCACGCTGTTCGAAGCGGATGGGCGTCGGGTCGAGGATGTGACGATCATCATGGATCGTGACACCGGCCGGCCGCGCGGCTTTGCCTTCGTCGAGATGGGCTCACCCGACGACAGTCGGACAGCGATCGAAGCTCTCAACGGCCGCGAAGTGGAAGGCCGCACGCTCACCGTGAGCGAGGCCAAGCCCAAGGCGAGCGGCTCGGGTGGCGGGCGCGGCTTCGGCGGCGACCGCGGCAGGTAGATCGCGTCGATCCGAACACACGACGACCTCGGGGCTCTGCGGCAGCGCAGGGCCCCGTTTCGTTCTGTCGTCGGCGGGAACAGCCGGTGCGCGGAATGAACGCGCCGAATCCAGTTCATGCGTCCGCTGGAGCCCGAGGCCCTCCGGCGAAGACCACGCAGCCGGAGCGGGATCCATTGAAAACGCGCGGTCTCGGGGCTGCATTCTGGTATGGTCCTTGCGCATCGAATGCTGCATGGCTGAGGAAAGGAGGAGAGTTGGCGAACGAAGACTACTGGCCGCTTCCAAAACGAGTGGGAGAGCTCCTTCACAGCTTGGTGACGATACACCGCAAGGTGCAGTCCAATCCATCGCCCGAGTTCCACGCATACAGAGGTTCGAGCGAACAATTCGACTGGCTCGAGCATCCCGGGATCCCGAGACACAAGAACCGCGTGCCGATGCAGATGGAAGACGTGGGGACATTGCGGGCGCGAAAACTCGTGGAGCTAGTCAGCGACCGGCGCGATGACAAAACGTTCAATTTGACCTCGGCCGGGATCATCTTTCACGACGAGCACTGCGTCAACGCCGGTCACTGAGAATCTGGAACACAGCGCTCGATCGCTGCTGCTCGCGCGATCAAACTCGGCCGCCTTGGACCAAGACGATTCTGGCGGGTCCGCGAGCGGCATTTCTTCGACAACCACACCCCGTGATCAAACAGCCGGCGGTGTCGTGGGCCAGCAGGTGGTGGCCACAGCAACGTTCCATCGGGCGTTCATCGGCCTTCAACATCCGGGGGAGTTTCACGATCTTGATGTGACTTTTCTCGAGCTTCAGCGTCATTCTTTTCCTCGGGACTGGATTCCACCCACCGCACATGGACTCGCCAGAAGATGCCGGGTGCGAGAGCATCGGGGGAGGGACCGTCCCAAAGTCCCCCGAGAACAGTCTACTCGATTTCGCCGCCGGCAGGCGGCGCCACGCACGCAACTCGCAGCTGTGGATGTCGATGCGCTCACTTTGCCGCCCGCAGTCGGATGCGCACCCATGCGCCGCCGTCATCGCGGTTGCCGGTCTGGATGTCACCGCCATGATCTTCGAGAATGCGCCGCACGATGGCTAGGCCGAGGCCGCTGCCGGTCGCCTTGGTCGTGAACGTGGGTTCGAACATGCGCTGGCCGAGGCCGGCCGGGAAGCCACTGCCGCGATCGAGGAAGGTGAAGTCGACGAACTCGCCCTCGCGCACCGAGTGCACCTCGAGCAGGCCACCGCGCGGCATGGCCTCGACCGCGTTCTTCACCAGGTTGGTGAATACCTGCCGGATCTGGTCGCGATCGGCGAGGACAGCGGGCACGTCGTCGAGTCGCGCCTGCATCTGGACGTTCGGCACCGCCGAGTACAGATCGAGCACCTGCTGCAAGATGCCGCTTGCGTCGAACGTCTCCAGCTTCGGCTTCGGCAGGCGCGCGAAGCTGGAGAACTCGTCGGCCAGCCGCTTCAGGTGGGAGGTCTCCTCCAGCACCGTGTCGAGGCATTCGCGCACGACGGTGTCCTCGCCATCGAGCCGTTTGCGCAGCCGGTGAATGGAAAGCGTGATCGGTGTGAGTGGGTTTTTGATTTCGTGGGCGAGGCGCCGCGCGACATCCTGCCACGCGGCCAGGCGGGTGGCGCCGACGAGTTGCTCGTGGCTGCGCTGCAGATCGCGGCTCATGGAGTTGAACCCGCGCGCGAGGCGGCCCAGTTCACCGCGTGTTGGACCGTGGACCTGGGTCCCGAGCTGGCCGGCGGCCACGGATTCGAACGCGCCCTGCAGCTGCTCGAGGGGACGCGTCAAGCTGCGCGCCAGCAGGAATGCCAGCACGAGGGCGAATGCGAGGAAAGCGATGAGCAGTGCGACGAATATGTAGACGAATTGCATCAGCTCGCGCTGCCGGAATTTGAGCTGTTGCACGCGCTGATAGCTCAGGCGCACGTCCTCCATCGCCTTGGCCTCGGCTTCGTCCACCGGCACCACCACCATGGAGTAATGCGGCACGCCGTGCAGCTCGAGGGGCCCGGCGACGCCGACGACGACCGAGACGCCGTCGGGCGCGCGCACCAGCTGCGGCGTGCCCATCCCCGAGCGCTTGCCAGGGAGCACGTCCTGCAGCAATGCAGTGGCTTGTGCCGGCGTCCAGGGGCCACGCAACGCGCGCACGCTTTCCTCTCCGGGTGCGCCGGCGCAGTAGAGCGCCACATAGCGCACCTGCAGCAGCTCGGACAAGAGTGAATCGTCGGGCGATTGCGACTGCACGAGGCGCACGAGCGCGACATCGGCCGCACCCTTCGCCAGCAGATGGCGCTCGTGCAGCACATGTCGCGCGAGCAGCAGCGTGTTCTCCAGCGAGGACAGGATGCCGTGCGCAGCCCAAATCCGCGGCTGGAGCTGCCCCCAGAGCAGCGACGCCATGCTGAGGAGCGTCGGCACGAGGGTGAGCGCCACGAAGGCGACGGCGAGACGTGTGCGCAGCGTGCGGTTTTCGCGCAGCACGACGGCGGCGACGCCCAACAACCCGAGCGATGCCACCACGGCGGTGACGATGAGCATGCGCTCCAAATTCAAGGCGCAGCTCCCACCGGGACGACGCGTGCGCTCACGGCGCAGCCTCTGTTGTTTCCGCGCCGAAGAGCTGCCCGCAGGCAGCTTCGATGTCGAGCCCCATGCTCCAACGTACGGACACGGAACGGAAGGCGCCTTGCAAGTGCGCCGCGAACTCGCGCACCCGCTCCGGCAACGGACGATCGAAGCGCAGGCGCGGATCGGGATTGAACGGAATGAGGTTGAGCTTGAACGGACCGGGCGGCGAGCCGAGCGCGCGCAACCTCTCGGCGTCCTCGGGGCGGTCGGTGACATCGCGCAGGAGGACGTACTCCAGGGTGACGTGGTGCTTGGTGCGGCGAGCGAAGGTGGCGGCGGCCTCGAGGGTGTCGACCAGGGAGTGACGCGCGGTGACCGGCATCAGGCGCTTGCGATCGCCGTCGTTGCTGGCGTTGAGCGACACCGCCAGCTTCACCCGCAGGTCGAGGTCGGCGAGGCGCCGGATGGCGTCCGGGATCCCCGTGGTGGAAACGGTGATGCGGCGGGCGCCGATGTTGCCGAGGCGCCGTGCGCCGAGAATGCGAATCGATTGCACCACGGC
Source organism: Candidatus Krumholzibacteriia bacterium (assembly GCA_035649435.1). Lineage (GTDB taxonomy): Bacteria > Krumholzibacteriota > Krumholzibacteriia > DASRJW01. Next base: position 20,114 of record DASRJO010000002.1, read on the forward strand.
CTCGAAGTTGTCGAGCGGCTCTCCCATGCCCATGAAGACGACGTTGAGCCCGGCGGCGCCGATGAAACGCCGGACGTGCAGCACCTGCTGCACGATCTCGTCCGGCGTGAGATTGCGGATCAAGCCGCGGCGCGCCGTGAGACAGAACTTGCAGGCGAAACGGCAGCCGACTTGCGACGAGATGCACACGGTGTGGTGCCCCTGCATCGGCATCAACACTGTTTCCACCGCGGCGCCATCCGCGAAGCGCAGCAGAAACTTGCGCGTGCCGTCCTGTGCCGAGACGCGATGCACGACTTCGTCCACCGGCGTGAAATGGAATTCGCCGGCGAGTCGCTGGCGCAACTCGAGCGGTAGATTGGTCATTGCCGCCAGGTCGCGAGCGCCCTTGGCGTAGGTCCAGTCCGCCAGCTGCGCGGCGCGGTAGCGCGCCACGCCGAGCGCTTGGACCTGCGCTTGCAGCTCGTCGAAAGTGAGCGCTTTCAATGCGCGCAACGGAACTCCAAGGTCGTGTGCGGTGCGGCAGGCGCGATTCCTGCGCACGCCGGTGCCGAGCGCTGGACGCGTCGCACTCATTGTAGGGTATGCCGGTTCGCCGCGGGCAAGCGCGCGGACCGGTGCGAGGGATGCTAGAATCCGGCGCCCCGCGCGGCCCAGCGCGACAGGAACGGAGAACAGGTGGCGCAGCGCATCCTGATCGTGGACGACGAGGACAGCATCCGCAGCTCCTTGCGGCGGCTCTTGGAATACAAGGGCTACGAGACGTTGACCGCCGAGGATGGCCCGCGGGCGCTGGAGCTGCTCGCCGACAAGAGCCTGGACGTCGTGCTCCTCGACATCAAGATGCCGCGCATGGATGGCATCGAAGTCTTGCAAAAAATCCGTGACTCCAGGGCCGATGTTTCCGTGGTCATGATCTCGGCGCATGGCACGATCGAAACCGCGGTGGAGTGCACCAAGAAAGGCGCGTTCGATTTCCTCGAGAAGCCGCTCGATCAGGAGCGGCTCCTGGTCACCATCCGCAATGCGATCACGCAGCGCCAGCTGGTGCGCCGCAACCGCGAGCTGCAGCGAACGCACCCCGGGCGCGACGAGATGGTGGGCACGAGCGCGCGCTTGCAGGAAATCCGCGACACCATCGATCGGGTGGCACCGACCGACGTGCGCTTGCTCATCGTCGGCGAGAACGGCACCGGCAAAGAGCTGGTCGCCCGCGCCGTGCACGATCACAGCCGGCGTGTCCAAGAAGCTTTCGTCGAGGTCAATTGCGCCGCCATTCCCGAGGAGCTCATCGAGTCGGAGCTCTTCGGCCACGTCAAGGGCAGCTTCACCGGTGCCATCGCCAACCGCGATGGCAAGTTCGAACAGGCCGATCGCGGCACCCTGTTCCTCGACGAGATCGGTGACATGAGCCTGGCGGCACAAGCCAAGGTGCTGCGCGTGCTGCAGGAAGGCAAGTTCGAGAAAGTGGGGGGAAACGAGACTTGCGTCGTCGACGTGCGAGTGATCGCAGCCACCAACAAGGACCTGCTGGCCGAGGCGCGCAAGAATGCTTTCCGCGAGGACCTCTACTACCGCTTGAACGTGGTGCCGATCCACGTACCGCCGCTGCGCGAGCGGCGCGAAGACATTCCGCTGCTGATCCAGTATTTCCTCGCCCGCGTCGCCGCGTCGCTCGGGCAACGCCCCAAGACCCTGGCGGACGGCGCTCTCGAGCTGCTGATGCGCCATCCGTGGCCGGGAAACGTGCGCGAGCTGCGCAACCTCGTCGAACGCATGGTGATTCTGTCGCGTGGCGAGCGCATCGAGACCACGGAGGTGTTCCTCGAGCGGGGAGGCGGCCCACGCTCGGAGTTCGACGAGCTCTTCGCGCACGAGACATTCCAGAGCTTCAAGGACGATGCGGAGCGGCGTTTTCTCGTGCGCAAGCTGGCCGAGAACGACGGCAACGTCAGCCGCACGGCGCGCGCGCTCGAGATGCAGCGCAGCAATCTCTACAAGAAGATCGAGAAGTACGGCCTCGACGCGCGCTCGCTCTCCGATTGAATCAATCGGGAAGGGCCGGCATTTCTTGGAGCGCGGGGCGTTCGCGCTGCAGCGGCCTCGCCGCGGTGTTCGCGCCGGACTCGATGGAGTCGAGGACCGCGGTGCCGGCGCCGACGATGGCGTCGACGCCGATGTGGACACCTTGGATCACGCAGGCGCCGATGCCGATGTGGGCGCGGTCGCCGACGCGGACACCGCCGGCGAGACGGGCTCCTGGCGCGAGATGCACCAGATCGCCGAGCACGCAGTCGTGGTCGACGCTGGCCCCGGAGTTGACGATGACGCCGCGGCCGATGCACGTCCCCGAGTTCACCACGGCCCCGGCGAGCACGACGCTGCCCCAGCCGATTTCGACGGCCCGGCCGACGCTCGCGTGCGGGTGGACGATGGCGGGAAGCTCGAAGCCCTTGTCCGCCAAATGGGCGATCCAAGCGCCACGGGCGGCCGGCAAGGCGATGGCGACGATGGCGCGGAGCGGCAGCTCGCCGCGTCCGAGCATTTCACGCCCGCCGAGAACGGGATAGCCCAGAACCGCAGTGCCCACAGCGCTCGTCGCATCGTCGAGAACACCGGCGATCGCATAGACCCCCTGCTTCTCGATCGCGTCGATCACGACGCATGCATGGCCGCCTGTCCCGACGACGATCACGCGCGGCCTGTCGTCGCCCCGCGGCAGGTTGGACACCGGTTCGGGCTCTGGGGCCATCGCCTCGGTCGCGATCTCGAACCGCGCCGTTTCTGCGGACTCGGGCAGCTCTCCGGGGTCCGCGTCGCTCGAGGGATCCTCGTCGACGGTGTCAGCAGAACACCCTTCGCCGCGCGCCAGCACAGCGAGTGTGCGGAGGAGGATCTGGCAATCCAGCCACCAGGAGTAGTGCATCACGTAGTGCAGATCGAGTTCGATGCCCTCGGCCCACTCGAGGCGATCGAAACCGTGTATTTGGGCCCATCCGGTCATTCCGGGACGAAAGAGTAATCGCCGGCGTTGCCGCGGCGTGTAGGCATCGGCGTGATCGCGCGAGGTCGGACGCGGGCCGACGAAGCTCATTTCACCGAGCGCGATGTTCACCAACTGCGGCAGCGCGTCGAGACTGGTCCGGCGCAGGAAACGACCGACGCGCGTGCTGTGCTCGTGGTCCGGCGAAGAGGGGACTCCGCGGCCCATCGTCGCAGAATCCCGATGCCGGGTTCTGAACTTGAAGATGGTGAAGGCGCGCCCGTGTGCGCCAATGCGCTCCTGCAAGAAAAAGGGGCCGCCGCGGCTGTCGAGTCGAATCGCGAGCGCCAGCAGGGCGAGGACTGGGCCGGTACCCAGGAGCAGGAGAATCGCCACCAATTGATCGAGGGCGTATTTCATTGTGCGTGTGAGATCCATGCGGCTAGGCAACTCCTTCGGCGCCGTCGATCCAGTCCACCAATTGCCACAAGTCCAACATCGCCGTTTCGGACGGCGGACGTTGCGGCCACACCTGCCAGCCGGCACGGCGCGCCGCTTCGCGTGAGTCGCGAGTGCCGGCCACGTGCAGACACTGGTTTGGCGGAACCTCGAGCCGGCGCGACAACCAGCGGAAGGCGAGCGGGCGGGGAGGCGATGCCGCGGCCCCCAACTCCTCTGCCCACAGCGACGAGGGTTTGAAGCCGCTCAGTCCCCAGCGCGCGAGGCAGGCATCCAAGGCCGCGGGACTGCCGCGGTCGAAGAAGCCAACGGTGCGCCGTGCGCTCAAGTCGCGCAGCGCATCCAAGGTCCAGACGTCGACGGAGGGATTCGGCACCGCTTCACGCACGGCGACGATGACTTGCCGGATGAGCGCCGGCGAAATGTGCAGCTGCATGTCATTCAGAGTTCGAGCGATGAGCGCTTTCGAGCCATGCAGGGCTTGGCGGCTGCGCACGGCATCCAGGAATCTCGCAGGCGACACCCCGTGCCGGGCGAGGCGACTCGCCGCCTGCTCGAGCGCCGCCTGACCGAATGCTGCGCTCGGAACCAGGACTCCGGATACGCCGAGGATGACTGCGTCGAGCATGCGTGCCTCCAGGCGCGTGTCCCACCACGAGCCGGAGGGCAAGAGACATGCCCCTGCAAGTGCCGCGTGAATCCGTGGAATTCGGCCTACGCCTTGACTTTGCCTCGTTCCTCCCTCATATTGCCACTAAGCCCGTTTCGATCACTCGTGGATCATGAAGGGTCCCGAGTAGAGGTTGTTCGCAAGCTTCGGTGCCGAGTCGTTTTCCAGGCGTTCCATCGACTCGCGAGGCCCCCGTGGCACCGAAGTGGAAGGAGTCGGGGCATGATCCGACGCATCGTCTCCGCGTGCATGCTGATCGCGACCCTCCTCCTCGTTCTTCCTGTTTCCGCCGCCACATCGAGCAAGAGTCAAGACGCCGCAGTCTCGGCCCTCGGACCGCGATCTGGACTCGGTGCACGTCTGGCGCCGGCGCCGATCCCCGACCCACTGCCCACGGGTGGCAATCCGGGGGACGACGACACTCCGAATCGTGATGGCACCGGCCCGAGCCCGCCGACCCGGGACACGGTAACCTCCGAAAGCAGGAAGTTGTGGAGCGTGAGGGACTTAGCAGCATGGATCCGTCAGCACGCGGTCAACTTCGCCGGGGTCAAGCGCTGAGCGTTTGGCTCGACCGAGGCAATTGTGACTCCCGATCTCGCCGGGGGCGTCCATGTTGAATCGGGATCGACACGATCCGCCCGATTCCAAAGGCCGGTCACCAGAGGCTTCGCTGGGTGCTCTGGAGGAAGTCGGCGATTTCCATCGCGACTCCGATAGCTACGGAGCGGCGCTGGAGTACTACGAGACAGCGCTCCGGGGAATGGGCGCCGGGCAAGATTTCGACGCCACTCATGCCGCGCGGCTGACGCGCAAGATCGCCGATTGTTATCGCTCCAAGGGTCTGCTCGACCATGCTCTCGGCGAGCTGGAGCGCGCGCGCACCTTGCTCAAGGGCTACGAGTTCGAGCTCGAATACGGCGTCGTGCTGCGATGCCGCGCTGAAGTGCATGTCGCGCAAGGCCAGGCGGAAGCGGGGCTGCACGACGCCGAGCTGGCCATGGAAATCCTCAAGTCGGGCGCGGCCCATTCCGAGTACGCCCGGGCTCAGACCATCGCGGCGGAGTGCCATGGCCGCCTCGGCCATGCGGCCGAATACGAGCAATACAACCTGGATGCACTGGCGACCTATCGGCGCATCGAGGATCAAGTCGGAATTGCGAACGTCTACAATAATCTCGGCGTCGCCTACAAGAATGCGTGTCAATGGGACAAGTCGATCCGGGCGTTGACCCAGGCCAAGGAGCTGTGCGAAAAGCTCGGGCTCACGCGCAAATTGGCCCGCACGCTCAACAATCTCGGGATTGTCTACACCAAGACGCGCGAGTTCGACGAGGCCGTGTCGCACTTGCGCCGCGCCCGGCGTTTGGTGCAGCAGCTCGGGGATGCCTCGACCTTGGTCAGCATCCTGAATTCGATGGGGCACGCGCTCGTCCTCGCTGGACGCATGTCGCAGGCCGAGAAGTATCTGCTGCAGGCGCGCGTGTCGGCGGAGAAGCACCATTTCGCCCGCTCGCAAGCCCTGGCGGACGAGTTCCTCGGCGACATGATGCTCGAGCTCGGGCGGCTCGACGAGGCGCGCGAGAACTACGAGAGCGGCTTGCGCAAGGCGCGGGCGCTGGCGCCGAAAGGCGACATCGTCGGCGAGATCCTGCGCCGCATCGCCGATCTGGAGCTGCGCGCAGGACTGCGCTCGCAAGCCATCGCGACGGCGCGGCGCGCGCTCAAGATCTGCAGCGGCTGCGGCGAAGAGCACGAGATCGGCTTCGTGCACCGCGTGATGGGGCGCGCCTACCTAGGGCTCGGTCGCACGCGACAAGCCGTGGACGCTTTCAACGCCAGCGTCGAGTCCTTCGAGAGCACGCGGAATCCCTACGAGCTCGCCTGGAGTCGGACGTTCCTGGCCGAGGCGCATCTCGCCGACAACGGTCGCGAAGGCCTCTTGCGCGCCGCGCGCGAAGCGCAGGTTGCGGTCGAGGCGTTTCGGCGGCTCGAGGAAGACGCGGGCTACTGTCATGCGGGGTTGATCTTGGCGCAAGCGCACAAGGGCCTCGGCAACCATGACGACGGTCTCCTCGTCCTCTACGATCTGGAGCGGTTGTGCGAGGAATGCCCGGACCACGACTTGCTGCCGCAAGTGCAGGCGTTGCGCAAGGATTTCGAGGGCGCGTTGGTCGCCGGCACGAGCGGCGCGTCGAATCAGATCAACCTCTTCAGCGAGCTGTATGCGCTGGCGAATCCAGCGCGCAGCTTCGACGACCAGCTGCAAACGATGTTGCGTTCGCTCTGCAGCCGAACCGATTGTTCGGCGGCCTTCCTTTGCCTCGTCCTCCCCGGGCGGCGCGAGCCGCTCCTGAAGGGCGCGTACGGTCTCGAGGCCAACGAAGCTCTGGATCTGGCGTACACCTTCGTCGCTGCAGGAATGCAGCCCTACGTCTCCGCTCACGTTCAGGACGCGCTCGCGGAGCGCCACCCGGCCGTCGCCCGCCGTGCCGGCGCGATCTGCTGCCAGCCGCTGCGCTTCGAGGAACGCGAGTTCGGCATGCTGTATTTGGAACGGCCGCGTTCGCAGGGCCCTGCGGCCTTCAGCCAGGACGAGGTCGATTTCGTCGCCACATACGCCAGCCTCGCGGGCGTGGTGCTGCTCGAGCTCTTCCGCGAGGACTTCCGCGATCCCGATCCCGAGCCCTCGGGCGCGACATTGCACCCGGCGCTGCGGCGCGTCATCAGCTCGGATCCATCCATGTTGCAGGTGCTGGGCCTGGCCGAAAAGGTGGCTCGCAGCAACTGCACCGTGCTGCTCTCGGGTGAAACCGGCACGGGCAAAGGACTTCTGGCCCACTGTCTGCACATGATGAGCGACCGCGCCGGACGCAAGTTCATCGCACTCAATTGTGCCGCGCTGCCGGAGCCATTGCTCGAGAGCGAGCTCTTCGGCCACGTTCGCGGCGCCTTCACCGGAGCCGAAACCAACAAGATGGGGCTGCTCGAGGCGGCGCACGGCGGCACGGTCTTCCTCGATGAGGTCGGGAAGACCTCACTGTTCATGCAAGGGAAGCTGTTGCAGTTCCTCGACACGTCCGAAGTCAGGCCGGTGGGGTCGAACGAGTTTCGCAAGGTGGACGTGCGCGTCATCTGCGCTTCGAAGAGCGACTTGCATCGCGAGGTCGAGGAAGGGCGATTGCTCGAAGACCTCTACTACCGGCTCAACGATTTTCCCATCAACATTCCGCCTCTGCGTGAGCGCACGGGGGACGTGAAGTTGTTGATCGAGCACAATCTGCAGCGCGCCTCGGCCGAGCTCGGCAAGCGCGTCGCAGGCTTCTCTCGCCAGGCCATTCAAGTCATGCAGCAGTATTCTTGGCCGGGGAACGTGCGCGAGCTCGAGAAATGCGTGAAACGCGCCGTCATCCTGGCCGACGAGGGCCACGCCATCACCGTCCAGCATTTGCCGGACGATCTCAAGTCCACGGCGCGCCACACACCGGCATTCGTGCCGCTCGGCTCCGGCCTGTCGTTGCGTGAGCACTTGGCGCGGGTCGAGGCGGAAGTCATCGGGGCGACCTTGCGCAAGGCCGCGGGGAACAAGTCCGAAGCCGCCCGGATCCTCGGCATCAGCTACCCGAGCTTGCTGCAGAAGATCAAGCACCACGCCGCCCAGCTAGATATTTCCGAGTGAAGCCCCGTCCAGCCGCGCCATTCGATATTTCCGAGTGAAGCGCACGTCCCGCCGCGAAAGTTTTTTGCTACATCGACCCTGTTTGATTGCAACGACTTGCAAGATCCAAGCAGGCGCAGTGTAAAAAAACCATCGACCCGCCTCGGGGAAAGCTCGGTGTGAATCCGGGCGTTCGACCGCACCGATCCATGCAATGATTTGTGAAGTACTGTGTTATCTCGAAGCGAGGAACTGGCACGAAGACTGCCCTGCGTCATGCAAGGCTCTTGACCGGCGACACGCTAGCAGCTGGTCAGGATGATCTCAGCGGCCGACGGGTCGCACGAGAAACCAGCAGCCGAGGCCGGGGTGGACGCGAAAGTGGGGATTCGTGTTCGTCCCCGCCTCAGCTGGTTCCGTCCAAGGCGCGCAGGCTACGCGACGCGCCAGATTCTGCGGCGATCACCTCCAGATTTCGAGCGGAGCCCGAGGACCGAAACCCGGTCGGATTGAGGCGAGGATCCGTCCGGGACCAAACGTTGGGATTCAATCCCCTCCGTCGTCGACTTCGGTGCTTCGGGATGAGGCCGTCACTTCGGTGACGGCCTCTTCTGTTTATTACGGGCCGGTCGAGGTTACTGTGCGCCTGTCTCGGCGATGCGTCGCGCGGCGACCGCGAGCCCCATGAACACCCAGACCAGGGGATTGAAGGCGAGATCGAGAGTGATCGCCCCCGCATAGATCAGGAACAAGGACATCCCGAGCGAGAAGGCCAGCGATTGGTCGCGCCGGCGACCCGCGATGGCCCAGAGCCGATAAGCACGGTGCAGCATCGACAGAGCGGCGAGCTCCCAGACCAGGAACGCGAACAGCCCGAAGATCCCGAGCGTGGCGGCGACATCGAGGTAGGTGTTGTGTGCCCACAGCGGCACCGACATGTAACGCGGGGTCTCAGCCGGGAAGTTGCCGAGGCCGACTCCGAGCCACGGGTGTTCGACGAAGAGCTGCCACCCGACTTCCAACGCGTGCTGGCGCAATCGCAGCGATCGATCGATGAGAATCCCGCCCAGCTGGCCGAGATCGGTGAAGCGGATCCAATACTTTGCCGGCAGGTTGAGGAGCACCACGCCGAGACCGGCCAGGCCCAGGAGGGCGAATGGCCGAGCTTGGCGCGCTCGGAGCACGAGCACGAGCAAGGTCATCGCGAGCAGCGCCATCCCCATGCGTGAGGCCGAGAGGATCACGGCGAGCACATGCAGCAGCACGAGCGGTGACAACGCCAGCCGCGCCCAAATCGGGACCTGGCCCAACACGTGCGCGAGCGGCACCAAGAATGCACACGCGACCACCGCGGTGTAGTTCGGATCGCCGACGCCAACTCTGTGCTCGCCCGTCGGCTCCAACAACACCAGGCCCCCGCTGCTCAGGATGCGGTAGAGCAGGACCAGAACGCTGGTGGCGAACGCCATCGCGCTCACCGTCATCAGAGTACGCAGCCTCCAGGTGCGATCGGCCTGCACGGCGATCGTCACCAGGAACAAACTGCCCCACAGGATGTGCCGAATGGGACGCAACGCCTGGTCGAAGCTGCGGGCGACCAACAACGAGGTGAGCGCGATCGCCAGCAGGAGCGTGAGGGAGATCCGAAACGTCGGCGAACCCCAATCCAGCGTGCGGCCGCCGAGCACGTCGAACAGGGTACGAATCGCGACGATGCCGAGCAGCCCGAATGCCACCGGACCCGGGAGAAAGGAATCGAGACCGGAGAAGAACACGACGAGGGAGAGCGCCAAGGTGACGAACGGGCGTGAGAATGCCGCGAGCAGCGTGATCGATCCGACGATGGCGCCGGCGCCGAGCAGCACACCCCGGATGCCGCGCAGCGCATACAGCGAAGCGAGCGGGAGGCCGAGCGTGATGAGGACGAGAGTCAGCAGGCGCCAGCGCGAGCTCGCCAGACGGTCGGCGAATGCAGCAAGGCTGGTCCTGGGCCCAGGCATCGGTGCGGTCATGGACGCGCGCCCTCTGTGGCAAGTGGTTGGCCGCGGAGTCCTGCCCGCGTCACGGACATGAGGTACGCGTCGAAAGCATGCAGCATCGATTCCACACCGAAGTGTTGCCGCACACGCAAAGCGGCGGCCGCACCCAGACGGTGGCGTGTCGCTGGGTCCGTGCGCAGGAGCTGCACGGCCGAGGCGAGCGCGGCCGCCTCACCCACGGGGACGAGCAAGCCGGACTCACCGTCCTGGATCAGGTCCGGAACTCCACCGACGCGGGTGGCAATGGTGGCGACGCCGAGTGCCATCGACTCGAGCACCACGAGCGGCAAGCCCTCGGCGCGCGACGGCAGGACCGCGATATCGCAGCCTGCGAGCGTCGGCTGGGGGTCGACCAGAAACCCGGGCAAGAGCAATCGCACGCCGAGCTCGCGGGCGAGTCGTTGCAAGTGCGGCCGTTCCGGGCCCTCACCCACGAGGACCACGACGATCGGCGGCCCGGCCAGTCGCTGCAGACTGGTCACGGCGCGCAGCAAGAGGTCGAATTGCTTGCCGGCGACCAGCCGCCCGACACCGCCGACGAGAAGCGCCGCATCTTCGACGCCGAGAGCATGACGCGCCGCCACGCGGTCGGTGCTGCCGATGTGTCGCGCCTGCACGCCGTTCGGGATGACCGCGATGCGATCGCTCCGGACGAGCTGCGAAGCGCGCATGCGTTTCTTCGATTGTTCCGACACGGTGACGATGCCGCTGCAGGCATGCAGCACCCAGGTGTCGATGACACCGTAGAGCACTTTTCGCCCGAGCGGCATGGCGTCGCCCACGAGCGGCGCGGCGCGCGAGACGACATGCGGAATTCCGGCCCGACGGCAGGCGAGTGCGCACAAGAAGTCGTAGCGCAAGCCGTAGGACACCACGAGCTCGATGGCTTGTTGCTGCAGGAAAGTCTCGAGCCTCTGCACCCATGCCAGGTCCAACCGCCGCCTTGGCAAGGATTCCAAGACCGCGGCGACGCGCGGTTCGAACCATCCGGCCAAGGCCCCGGTGCGTGGATAGGCGAGAAAATGACTGAAGCGCGCCGGATCGAGTCCGCCGACCAGCTGTTGCACGACGCGCTCGACACCCGTGAGGCCGCTCTCCCCAGCCGCGGCGCCACCCACGACTTGCAGCCAACGCAACGGCACAACCCGCGCCGGCATGAGCGGTGGATCCTGACCATTCGCGCCCGCCGCCACAGCCAGTCCTCTCGGATGCGTCAAAGGACCTCCCTCGCCATCGTACGACCGCAGGCACGCCGACGCGAGCACCCGATGCGCCTGGTGGATTCAGCGATGTGCTGTGCGGAGTCGACTCGCCATCCATCCCCTGGGCCGGCGACGTGGCCACGGCGACGCGCGCACGCGCCATGGATGCGGGGATCCGCGCTGTCGACGGATGGCGGCGAAGCCATTACATTGCCGACCTCCAGGGGGTGTGGTGCATGACGAGATTCCTTGTCCTCGGGGCCTTCTGCTTGGTCGTGGCGGGATGTGACGCGGTGCAGTCGCCGGCGCCGCGCTTCGTGGTGGAGAACCCCTATGCGACCCCTGGCACCTGGGTGCGCGGCAACTTCCATGTGCACACGGACCACAGCGATGGCGCGCTCTCGGGCGAAGAGACGGCGGTCGCGTACCAGCGCGCTGGTTACGGTGTCCTGTGCATCACCGATCACAACCAGTATGGGGATCAGGATGGCGGTGTGCCCGCGACGCTCCAGGTCGATGCCACCGTCCATGATTGGAATGGCGACGGTACCTTGCACGGAACCCAAGTTTTCGGCAGTGGCGTCGAAGCCTACGTGCGCGACTGGAACGCGCCTCCCCCCGAGTGGGCGGTCGACCGCTGGGTGCAGCCCGATTACACCGGTCATCGCGAGCCGCTGGTTCTGCTTGCGGGCTCCGAGGCGACCTTCGGTGATTTCCACATCGGCCTCGTCGGCTACCCGCGCCGTTGGATCAAGCCACCGGCGAACAGGGGACTCGAGTACATCGACCGCACGCACGATGCCGCCGGGTTCGTGTACTTGGCGCATCCGGCGGCCTGGAACGAGGCACCGGAAAGTCTGCAGCGCGCCTTCCCGCTCGCGCGCCTCGACGGACTGGAGATCATCAACGGTCTGTGGTTGACCAAGAACGGCGCGGCCGACGCGACCCGCTTGTGGGATCGATTGCTGGCGCGCGGGGTGCGCTTGTGGGGATTGGCGAACGACGACGCTCACACCTGGGAAGGTGCACCCGATGCCTATCCCTTCAGCGCATTCAACATGCTCCTCACCGCCGATCCGAGCCCCGAAGGGTACTTGGCTGCCCTGCGCGCCGGTGCCTTCTACGCCAGCACCGGCCTCCTGTTCGAAACCCTGGCACTGCACGCCGATTCGCTCGAGGTCATCGCACCGGGAGCGGAGAGAATTCGTTTCATCGGCGCCGGCGGCATCGTGCTGTTCGAAGTGAGCGGTCCGCGTGCTCTCTATGACTTCTCCGGCCGCGAAATCTACGTCCGCGTGCATGCGGAAGCGTCCCCTGCGAGCGGCGCGAGCTGGAATCGTGGCGCTTGGACACAACCGTTCTTCCTCACCCGCGCGCCCGGGGATTGAGACGCTCGAGCCGCGAAAGCAAGCGTCGTTCGCACGCCTGCTCGGTCAGGTCGCACCAATTTCCGCGTGCAACAGGTGCACGAACGCGCGTCGCATGACCCGTCTGCCGCAGCGCCATGCGCTCTGGTGCAAGGCCAAGAGTGTCGCCACGCGTGCATCCGCACCCAGAGCGGTGTCGATCCCGACCGACTGCATTCGTGCGCGCATCCCGGCGAACGCGCCCAGCTCGTGCACGCGCCGCGTCTCGCTCGCGTCGGGGGCGCGGCCGGCGCGCGCGGCGCCCACCGCGAAGCTGAGCTCGTAGGTGAGTGCGTCGTGGAACAGCGGTGCGCGTGCGTCCGCCAGCGCCCAGTCGATGACGCCCGTGAGCTGCCGGCGGTGAAACAGCAGGTTGCCCGGGAAGAAATCGCCATGCGCATGGCCCGCGGGCCAGACCTGCGACTCGAGCGCTTCGATACGCTTCTCGAGCGCATGGCGTGCTGTTTGGTCCCAGCCGAGCACGGTCACGTCCTCGAGACATGCACCGAGCGCCTCGCGCTCCACCCAGTCACGGAAAGCAATGGGTGGCGCCGGCAGCGATTGCACCAGCTCCCAGATCCACTGCAGCGCCGACTCCATGCACGTCTGCCGATTCTGGGCGCGCCGAGCTCCCCACGTATTGTGCAATTCGACGCTGCCCGGGAGTGCGCGCAGGAGCACGGAAGCGCGGCCGTTCAGTCGGCCGCTATGCATGAGCTTCGGCAGCTTCGACGCCAGCGATTCCGGCAGCGACTGCTGCAGGTGCGCGAGCGTTCGCCCTTCGTGCTCGACGCCAGCGTCCCCTTCGATTTCACGCGCGACCTTCGCCACGGCCACGGGGTGGCGACGGCCATCGACGAAGGCGAGGAGCACGAACGCCCCACCCGGCTCCGGGTACTCTTCCAGCCCGAGCTTGAGAAAGTGCACGCGCCGTGGTGGCTCGAGCTCGGCGGACACCTGCGGCCAATGTTCGCGCAGCAGACGCTCGAGCGCTTCGATCATCGCGCACCGAGATCCGGAACGCGCGCCGTGAAGGCGAAGCACGACGTGACTTGCGCTTCGAGATGGAGGGCGCAGGTGGCCACGCGGACCGCGCGCCGGAGCGACGCGAGCCCCGACGTTTGCAAGCGCGTCGCAAGGTAGAGAAATGCTCCCGGGTCCGCGAGCGGCACGATCTGCATCGGCGCGTTGTAGCCCGGCACGACGGCGTAGGCCTCGACGTCCTGGAAGCCGCAACGTTCGAGTAACTGTCGCGTTCCGCGCAGCGAATAGGTCCAGGTGCGATAGTCGCTTTCGGTGACGAAGGTGCGCGGCGAGCGGGCGGCGCGCCAGCGCGAGTAGGCGCGTGCCAGTGCCCGCGGCATGAGACTGGTGTAACGCAGTCCCTGATGATCCGGCGTGCCGCGCCAGAACAAGCGCCCATAGCGATTCTCGATGCCGACATAAAGCCTGCCGCCGGGGCGCAACAGGAGACACAGCTGGCGCAAGAACGCCTCCTGCAACACGCCCGGCTCGCGCGGCGCGCGATGTGGCGCCCGCTCGGGATCCACGAGCCCCGCCCATTCGAGGACACCATTCACCGCCACGAGGTCGAGGCTCGCGGGCAGGAGCGGCACCGCGTGCAGGTCGGCGCAGAGAGGCACGACGTTTTCGACACCGTCCTGCGCTTTGCGGATCGCGATGAACTCCAGCCTCTCGGGGACACGTTCCAGGGCGTAATGGCGCCGGACATGCGGGGCGAGCCCGAAGCTGATCGCGCCCCAGCCAGCGCCGACATCCAGGCTCACGGTGCGTTCGCGGTCGAGCGGGAAGAGCACGCGCCAGTCGGCACGGGCGGGGTGCTGGACGTAAGGCAAGAGATCGGTGCCGGCCAGATGTTGCTGCACCGCCGCGGACCAGCCGCGCAGCCGCGCATCGGCGTTGACCCGACGCATGCGGTCGCGGTCGATCTCGCCCCAATAGGCGTCGTCATCAGCGAAGAGGAAAGTGGCATCGGTTCCACGCCGGCCGACGGCCCCGTGCTGGGTGCAGACCAGCTCCCCGTCGCGGGTCCGGATCGGCGCGCGGCAACGTGGACACGCAATCTCCGCTGGGGTCCCGCTGTCCTGCGGCGACGCAATCAAAAGTGTGTTGCCTCCGGGAACGGGGAGCGAACGTGTCGGAAAGTAGACAACCTGTTCCCGGAGGACCACAACATTTCATCCCCGTCGCCCGGCGCCGGCTGCGCCGGAGCTGTGCCCACGCCAGCCGAACTTCAACCTTTCCAATGACAAGCGGCACTTCGCCAGGCCATGCGACGTGTCGCGACGACGCGCGAAGTGCTGGCACGGCGGTTGCGGTGGACCTCCCATGCGCGACCATGGAGTCCCGGTCGCGCTGAGGTCACACGATCTTCGAGAGCAACCGAGCCAAGCCCCTGAGCACCCGGCAGACGAGAAATCGGCTGGAAGCCCAGGAGGCGAAGGATGCGCGCGCTGCTCTTGCTTGGATGTCTGCTCACGATCTGCACCAGTGGTTGTTCCGAGTCCAGCCGGCGTGTCGTCGGCACGGATGACGCGCTCCCTCCCGGGGAACCACGCGACATTTTCTCCGTGACCGGAGACGGCGAGGTCACGCTCTATTGGTCCGCTCCCGGCGGCGACGATGTCGTGGCCTACTCCGTTTTCATCAGCCAGGACGATCACGATTACTACCGGATCACCGATGTCGGCGCCGGTCAGCATCACCTCGTCATCGGCGGCGAGTCGCTGCCCGAGGGTGTTCCCTTCGACTTCATCAACGGCGAGTCCTACTTCCTCGGCGTGTCGGCCCTCGATTCGGCGGGGAACGAAAGCGAATTGACCGAAACGTCGACGACCTTCGACACGCCTCGACCGGCTGGCAGCGGGTTGCGCCTGTATCGCGCCGATGGGTCGCGAGCGGCGGAGAGCGGCTACGATTTCTCGCGCTCGCCCTTCGGCTACGCCATGAGCGGCACCAGCTTGTTCACCGACGTCACCTTCATCTGGAGCGGCGGAGTCCCCGTGCTGCGCACACCGCACCCGCAGGTGGTGGAGATGCAGGACATCGGTTGGCTCGATTTCGACGATCCACGCGCCGGCTGGTTCTCCGAAGCCGGATGGGAGCCGCAGTCCGAAGTGACCTTGCGTCTCGGACACGTGATCCTGGTGCGCATCTGGGAAGAGACGCGTCCGGGCAACGTGTTCGAGCCCTTCCATGTCGCCAAGCTCGCGGTCACCGCGATCGACGGCGAATCGGTGACGCTCGATTGGGCGTACCAGATCGATCCGAACAACCAGGAGCTCAAGCCGCGCCCGAATGCGCCTGGGTCCGCGGCGCCCGCGCCCGAGGTTGCGGTGGGCAACGTGCTGGACGCAGTGGAGCGCTGAACGACAGATGTCGAGTGGCTGCGTCGATCCCCACCGGCATCGCTGCAACGAAGCCGACACGATGGCGCGTCACGGCTTGGAATCGGGCGCATGCATTACGGGCAGGGACCTCAGGCCGGTCGAGAATGCCGAATCAGGGGCGGCGTTCTGGCTGGCCTGGGGTCTCCTGTGCGGCGCGATGATTGACCACTGCGCGGCGAGGGCTCTATCTTCGCCCGTGCCCGCGCCCTGAGCCTCGCTTCGCCTCGCACCGTGGAGCCCGCTTGAGCCCAGCCCTCTGCCGCCTCGCGACCGCGCTCGTGCTCTGGGGCGCGATGGCGGCCAGCGGGGACGCCGCGCCGGCCATGCCCGGCAAGCGCGGGCGCACGTCGCCGCCCAAAGCGGCGCTGATCGATCCGGCTGTTGCGCTCGCCCGCTTAAAGGCTGCGAAGGCACGTTCGGTGGCAACGCCATCGGCAACGGATACTTTGCGTCTCGTGGCGATGCGGGTCGAGTTCCCGGATCTGCGCTTCGGGGATTCGCCGCCGGCCGACGAGCTGCACGATCGCTTCTACTACGAGACCCAGTTCTCTAATGTCCGGCAGTACTTTAGAGCAGCTTCGAACGGCAGGCTGCAGCTCGAAGTGGACGTGCCCGCAGGCGTCGCCACCGCAGCCGAGCCGCAGGCCTTCTATGGCGACTACGACCACTACGACAGCTTGATGGTGCGTCTCGCCGCCGAAGCCGTGGCGTTCTTCGATCCGACCTTGGACTTCGCGCGCTACGATGGTTTCATCCTCTTGCACGCCGGGCCCGGCCAGGAATCGGACGTGGCCGGCGATTCGCCGACGCAGATTTGGTCGGCATACCTCGACCAAGTCGACTTTCGCACGGTGTTGTCGCCCCCGGACAGCTTGGTTCTCGGTTTGCCCACGAACGACGGCGTCCTGGTGCGCGAGTCCATCGTCTTGCCGGAATGGGAAGTCCAAGATCTGCAAGGAACGAACGGCACGCGCACCGGGCATCTCGGAGTCTACGCGCACGAAATCGGCCAGAAGCTCGGTATGCTGCCGCTCTTCGACGCCGGCCCGTCGCCGATCCCCGACTCGCAAGGTGTCGGCAACTTCTGTCTCATGGGTTATGGACTGTGGGTAGCCAACGGGTTCATTCCGGCGCTGCCTTGCGCTTTCAATCGCCTGCTGATGGGTTGGGTGGATCCGATCGACACAGACGGTGACGCCACGGTCACCTTGCGGGATTACGAAACCGGCGCGCCGGACTCGGTGGTGGCGCTCGTTCCACTCTCGGCGCGCGAGTATTTCCTCGTCTCGTACGTGCGCGAAGATCGGGATGGGCCGGTGCAGTGTGGTGGCATCGACTACCGGCGCTTCTTCCATTTCGACGACAAGAATGCCAACTGTCGCTTCGATTACGTCGATACGAATGGCGACGGGGTGCTGTCCGCGGGCGACTCCATCGATACCTACGCCGGCGCCGAATGGGACTTCTTCATGACCGACTTGATCGGCCTGGAGACTGCGGGCGATGGCTATGGCCTGCTGATCCTGCACGTCGACGAGTGGGTGTTGCAACAGGTGCTGCAGGGAGGCAGCAGCAACGTGCAAGGCGACCCGCGCCGCAAGGCGGTGGATGTCGAGGAGGCCGACGGCATCGAGGATCTCGATCGCTTCCCCGACAACCCGCGCGCTTTCGGCAGTGCCGACGATTACTTCGGTCGCGGCCGCGCGTTCACGCCGCAGACGACGCCGTCGACCGCCGGCACGAGCGGCGCGGCGACCGGGCTCGCGATCACTCTCGAGGCGTTGCCGGACTCCACCGCCAGCGATTTGGATCCGAATTTCGGTCTGCCGGGTGGACGCGCCGTCGTGCGCGTGCAGACCAATGTCCGCGCGGCGAGCGCACCGCGCGCGCGCGCCGAGCGCCAGCTCGAAGGGCGTGTGGGCGCCGATCTGGTGGCCTTGCCGCAGGCCGACGGCAGTGCGGCGCTCGTCGTACCCGGAGCCGCCGGCGCCATGTTCTTGTTGGATGCCGCGCTCGACGATCTTCCGGCCGCAGATGGCGATGCGACGACGCTCGTGCCATGGGCGGTGGCGCCGGGCCTCATGGGTCCTTGGGCCAGCGCGCCGGCGGTGGGCGATCTCGACGGTGACGAGGTTCCCGAGGTCATCGGGATCGCCGCGGCCGAGGTGGCGGGAGCCGTCGTGACACGCGTCTTCGCCTGGCATCGCGACGGCAGCGGCGCGGGCACCGGCGCGTCCTCGTTGGTGACGGAAGCGAGCGGCGCGCCGCGTGCGCTCGCGGTGCTGGATCTCGACGGCCTGCTGGGGGATGAAATCGCCGTGATGACGGAAGACTCCTCGGGCGTGCAGCTTTGGACTTCGCTTTTGCCCGGGCGATCACCGCAGGTGCAGGCTTCGCCGCATGCGGCGCGGCTCGCGGCCGGCCCGGCTCGATTGATGGGCGGGCCAGTGGGCGTCCGCTGGCCGCTCACCGGGTGCACATTGGCGCGCGGCATCGCGTGGGTGGAAGCCGACACGTTGTCCGGCACGAGCGCACTGATCCACGTCTCCACATCCTGCAGCGCGGCCCTTCCCATGCGCGCCGAGTTCGATGCGGCGCCTGGGACCCGGTTCGAGCTCGTCGCCGGGGACACAGACGGCCATGGCGCGGACGAGATCGTGCTCGTCGACACGTCCGGGCGCGTGCGTCGTGCGAGCGCGACGGCTGGATCGATCGAGGTGCGCGACATCGGCAATCTCGGCGACCGCATGCAGTCGCCGCTCGCGCTGGTGGACCTGGATGGTGATGGCGCGCTGGAAATCTTGGGTGCCGGCGAAGCCGCGATGCACGTGCTGTCGTTCTCGGGCGCGGAGCGCCAAGGTTGGCCGTATGCCTACGCGCTCGATCCCGCGATGTCGCCCGCACCGGCGCCGAATGGGGATGCGGGAACGGCGCTCGTGGCCGATGTCGATGGCGACAACGGCATGGAGGTGCTGCTGCACGGCACGAGCGGTGTGCTGCTGGTGTGGGATCACGACGGCCGCCGTCGTCCCGATCTCGAGACCACCGCGCCGGCGGGCGCCGCGAGGAGCCCCACATTGTCCGATCTCGATGGCGATGGCAGGCCCGAGCTGGCAGCGATGGCACGCTTCCACCGGGTGCAGTCGTGGGATGCGGCGGCGGAAAGCCTGACCACGCACGAAGTGACCGACATCGGGCTGTGGAGCCTTTCCCAAGCGGGTGAAACACGCTGGGGAGTGCTCGGCGGTGACGGCGGTCACAGTTTCCGCGCGCCCATCGGATTGCCGCTCATGCCGCGTCCGAACGATGCCGAGCTCGCGAGCTTCGTCGTGGCGCCGAACCCAGCGTCGACCGCGTTGCGAGCGCGGGTCGAGCTGAGCGATGACGCGACCGTGACCTGCAGCCTGCACAATCTCGAAGGCGAAACCGTGCAGCGCATGAGCCGCATTGGGACGACGGGGGACATCGTCGAGTTCACCTTCGACCTGTCCCAGGTCGCCTCCGGCATCTATTTCGCAAGGATGGAACTGTCGAGCGGAGGAATCCGCGTTCGCCCTGTGGCGATCCGGCGCTGATGGGTTTCCGCGCGCTGCCTCGGCGGCAGCTTGGGATCGGCGTTGGACGACCGGCGTCGCAACGATTAGAATGCCGGTGCAGAGCTCGGGCACTGCCTGCTGGACCGAAGTCCCTCCCGAGGAGGACGATCTCTCCCATGTCCCAATTCCGGCCTCTCGCCCGCGCGTCGAGCCGCAGGGTGACGCGGATGGCGCAGTGCGCCCTCGTGATTCTTCTGTTCCAGAGCGCGCCGGGGAACGCCGCCCAGCCCGGCACGGCCGGATTCATGTCGCTGCGTTTCGGCACCGGGGCGCGTTTCGCCGGCATGGGGGATACGGGCGTGTCCCTTGCCTCCGATGCCACCGCGGCCTACTGGAACCCCGCCGGATTGGCGGGCGAGAAGAGCACCAGCATCGCGCTGCAGCACAACGAGTGGATGGAGACCGTGCGCGTCGAGTCGGCATCGCTGGCGCACGCGACGTCGATCGGAGTCTTCGGGCTGCATTTTTCCGGCCTGTATCTGGACGAGATCCAGCGCACAACGACGGCGAGCAGCATCTCCGAAGGCTTCTTCAATGTCTACGAGATCGCCGTGCAGGGCGGGTTCGGTCGCGAGGTCGGCACGGTCGAGAAGCTCGGGAAGTTCGAAGCCGGTCTCGGCTTCAAGGGACTAATGAGCGGCATCGACGACGAGAAGGCCAGCGGCTGGGCCGTGGACGTGGGGTCGCGATTGCACACGCGCATCGAGGGGCTCACCTTCGCTGCTGCGGCCTTGCACCTCGGTCCCGAGATGACCTTCATCGAGGACGGCTTCGAGTTGCCCGTGACCTTGCGCGTCGGCGGCGACTATCAGATCCCGTTCGAGTCGCAGCGCACCACATTGGTCCTGGCCTACGATCTCGAGGTGGTCAACGACGACGATCCACGCAATCACTTCGGGGCGGAAGTGAGTTACATGGACCTCTTCAGCCTTCGCGGTGGCTGGAAGACGGGGTTCACCACGCAGAGCGGATCCTTCGGTGTCGGCGTGCGCAAGGCGGGATATCGCTTCGACTATGCCTACACCAGCGTGAGCGAGGACCTCGGTAGTGCGCATCGTTTCTCCCTCGCCATCGATCTCTAGACGGCGCGTCGGGCTCCTGCTGCTGGTCCTGCCGTTCCTGGGTGCCGGCGCCGTGGGCGCAGCGCCGCATGCTTGCGCCGTGCGCCTGGCAAGGTCGATGCATGCGACGAAGACCTTGCCGAGCATCCTCGGCGGGTTGCCGTTCGCTCCGGTGGATGTCGCTCCGCTCCTTGCCGCTTCCGTCGACAACACGGCTTCGAGCGGGGGTCCTGGACCGGCGCACGCGCTCGCCGACTGGATCATCCTGCGTTTCGCCGACGATGCGGCGCTCGCGCAAGCGCTGCCGCTGCTGCGCGCGCAGACAAGCGTCGCCGAGGTCGAGCCGATCCGGCTCCTGGCGTTGGATGGCGACGAGGATGCGGCGGCCATCGGCGTGCGCCAGGAGGCCGAGATTCCCTGGAACATCGAGCGCGTCGGCGCGGTGGCGGCGCTCGGGCTGATCGAGCCCGATCCATCGTTGATCGTGGCGGTGATCGATACCGGCGCCGATCTCTCGCATCCGGATCTCGTCGCCCAGCTGTGGAGCAACGACGATCCTCCCGGCAATGCGTCGCCGAACGACGACACCCGAGATCAGAACGCCGATGGGGTGATCGAAGCCTGGGAACAGCTCGACGACGATGACAACGGCTACGTCGACGACTTGCATGGGTTCGATTTCACCGACGCTCCGGGGCAGAGCGCTTCGGGCGATGCCGTCGGGCGCGACAACGATCCCTCCGATCAGAACGGTCACGGCACGCACGTCGCAGGCATCATCGCCGCAAACGGGCGAGTGCGCGGCGTCGCGCCGTTCGTGCGCCTCATGCCGGTGCGCGCCGCGTTCAATCAGTTCCTCGGCTCCGGTGCGCTCGAAACCGACGATGCCGCCGCGGCGATCGTGTACGCCGTCGACAACGGCGCGCGCATCCTGAATCTCTCCTGGGGCGATCGCGAGGAGTCGAACTTGGTGCGCGCGGCGCTCGAGTATGCCGCCGCGCACGATGTCGTCATCGTGGCGGCGGCCGGGAACGGCGCCAGCGCCGCCGCACATTTTCCCAGCTCCGATCCGCGCGTCATCGGCGTCGCCGCCAGCAATCGCAACGGCACGCGCACCGCATTCTCGAATTTCGGCGCCACCGCAGGCGTCGTCCTTGCGGCGCCGGGCGAGGAGAGCGCTTTCCCCGGCCGCGGCATCCGCAGCCTGTTGCCGCTGGCGTTCGACGACGACGGCGTCCGCGACGGTCTGGGCGAACGGCGAGGCACGTCGATGTCGGCGCCGCACGTCGCCGGCGTCGCCGCTCTGGTGCTCTGCCGCGCCGATCGTCCGGATGCCGGACGTACTCGCGCCTTGCTGGTGGCCGGGGCGCGCCGTGCGAACGCGGCGGATTGGACTCCTGATCTCGGTCACGGCGAGGTGGATGCCGTGGGCGCCGTGCAAACCGATGACGACCTCACGGTGGCGATTCTCGGACCCGAGACGCCATTCGCCGGCGAGCGTTTGACCTTGATCGGCACGGTGCTGAGCGGCGACTTGCCCCGGCGCTCGCTGTCGGTGCTGCATCTGCCGAGCGGCAGCACCCGCGTGCTCCTCCACGCAGAGCTCGGTCAGGTCGTCGCCGACACCTTGGTCTCGGTCCCATTTGCCGGCGAGCCCGAGGGTGATTGGGAGCTCGCATTGCACGTCGAAACCGCGGATGGACGCGAGCGCCAATGGCACGGCGGTTTTCGCCTCGACCGATCACCACCCGTCATCGACACCTTGGTGGTGGAGTCGGGATGGAAGAGCGGCGAGCCCCGCTGGTTGGTCTCGATGCATGCCGACGAACCCGTCCGCGCCAGCGTGCGGCAGGAGCACGAGGCAGTGCCGTTCCTCGCCGACGCGGGCTGGGCGACGCGGCTGCAGATGGAAGGCCCGGCCACACCGCAGGCGGAATCCGCTTGGATCGTCCGGCTCGAGGATGCGAATGGCAGCGTGACCGAGGCGTCCCTGCCAGCCCCGGCACGGCTCGAGACTTGGGACGCGCCGGAAACCCTGCAGCTCCTCGACCGCGACTTCAATTTCCAGCCCACCGACACGTGGGGGCAATCGCCGCTCGGAGCCGTCGTCTGGGGGCGAAAGTTCTTGGTTGCGAACCTGGCGAGGATGCAGGCGGTGGCGGTGCAGAACGATCGGTTCGTGCGTGTCTTCGACTGCCAGTTCGATGGATTCCCCCAGGGCTTCGCCGACACCAACGGCGACGGTGCGGCGGATCTCTTGTTCCAAGGCTCGTCGACGGGACTTGGAGCGACCTGGCTGGTGACGCGAGGTGCCGCGGCGTTTCCGGATTCGATCCTCGCAACGGTGCGCGAGCAGCGTGCCATCGGTTTCTTCGCTCTCGACGAGGATCCGGCCTTCGAAGCGATCTTGTCGCGCGACAATCGGCTCTTCCTCTATGACGATGCCACCGCCGGCGCACCGCGCTTGATGCAGGTGCTCGACAATCCGGATCCGAGCGGCTTCGCAACCTGGGGCGCGGACGCGGCCGCGGGCGACTTCGATGCCGACGGGCAACTCGAGTTCGCCTGCGGCGACGCGGAAGGATTCATCAGCGTGTTCGAACGCGCCCCGAGCGGGCTGTTCGAGCTGCAGCATCGTGAAGATTCGGGAGGGACCTACGCCTACGACTTGAGCTCGATGCCGGAAGGGGGCTTCGTCGTCGGCTCGCAGCGCAGCAAGTCGGTGACCGGCGACGGGTTCGCGACGGTGGTGGTCGCGTTCGACGTCCACGCCCCGGACCGGGCGACGTATCCGTTCCTGGCACCGGTGAATGTGCTCGAATTCGGCAGCGCGGTGGCGGAGTCGCCATCGACAGGCGCGACGTGGCTCGCCCTCGTGCAAGGCAGCGATCTCTATCTCGCGCGCGGTGCGCGTGAGCCGCGCGCCCCGCGCTTGCATGCCCAAGTGGCCGAAGGCCGAGCTCCCGCCTTCGCCGATCTGGACGCCGACGGCAGGCTGGAGCTGGTGCTGCGGAACGAAAGCGAAGCCACGCTGTGGCGCTTGGTCGAGGACGAGTCAGGTCCCCATGCGCTGCGCTCCGAGTCGCTCGGCCCGGATCGCCTGCGCCTGAGCTGGACGCCGGGGGCGAGCGGCATCTCGCGTGTGGAGCGACTCGGGCTCGACGGTCTCTGGGAGACGCGCGGCGAAACCACCGCTGCCACCTGGATCGATTCGACGCTCGTCGCCTTCGCGCCGTACCAATACACCGTGCTGGGCGTCACGAATGGCCAGACACTGGGCGCCACGAATGGGGTCGCTGCCTCCGCGCAACCGTTGCCCCGGCTCTTGGACGTGCGCGCGACGGGTGCGGATGCGTTGCGCCTGCGCACCAGCAACCGGCTGCACCCCGCGACGTTGGTGCCGCAGCGCTTCGTCGTGAGCACGGGCGGCGTGCGTCACGCAGTCCAACAGCTCACGGTCGCAGAGGACGGACGCGTCGTCGATCTGCTGCTCGCCACCGCGCTTGATTGCGGCTCGTTCCGCGTCGAGACCGACAGCCTGCGCGACGACCAGTGGGGCTTGCTCGCGGGCGAGGCGAGCCGCATCGACGGCCGGCGCGATTGCGACCTCGAGGCCTTCGTCGTGCAGCGCGTCGAACTCACGCCAAGCGGCATCGAGATCGTGTGGAGCCGCGAGCCCGACTCGCTGGCGTACGCGCCGGACAGCTACACCCTGAAATGGGACGCGATGCCGCTCGCCATCGCACGCGTCGAATGGGTGGCGCCGGAGCGCACCCGGCTGGTAGTGACGGACACGCCGTTCGTCGGCCGCGGCATTCCTTACCTGCTGCGTGTCGAGGCGCCGGTGCGCGCGCGTGCGGACGGGGAGCCGTTGACCGGCGAAACGATCGAGCATCGAGTCTACATCGAGGGCCAGGGAGCGCCGCACGTATTCCCGGTACCGAACCCGGTGCGTGGTGAGGAAGTCGTGTTCGTCGAGGCCGCGGCCGATACGAGGGTGCAGATCTTCGACCTCGAAGGCCAACTCGTGCACGAGCTGAGCGACGCTCTGGGGGGCGGTTTACGCTGGGATCTGCGCAACAGCGGCGGCGGCACGGTGGCGAGCGGCATCTATCTTTTCGTGGCGCGCGACGCGCGCGGCACGAGCCGCGGGCGTCTCGCGATCCTGCGCTGATTCAAGCCGGCGGCCAGCGGCAGGGTGTGAAGACGCCGTCTTCGAGCCGCGCGTAGGAGAACAGCGACAACCAATCGCCGAGCACCAGCAGCTCGCCACCGGGCAAGTGCCGGTGCATCTGCGTGTGAACGTGGCCGAGAACGAGCGCGTCGAAACCGCGCGCGAATGCCGCCTCGGCCGCGACTTCGAGCCGGCGCGAGTCGACCGCTTGCGCCGTGCTCTGCGCGTGCGACCAACGATCCAAGCGGCGAGCGCACACCTCGAGCACGTCGGGATGGAGCGCCCGCGCGCAGGCGATGGCGAGCGGATGCCGCACCACGCGTTTGAGGAGCTTGTAGCCATGGTCCCCGGGACCTTTGCCATCCCCGTGCGCGACGAGAACCCGGCGCC
Organism: Candidatus Krumholzibacteriia bacterium; assembly: GCA_035649435.1. Taxonomy (GTDB): domain Bacteria; phylum Krumholzibacteriota; class Krumholzibacteriia; genus DASRJW01. Next base: position 45,162 of record DASRJO010000002.1, read on the forward strand.
CTTGGGTGGCGACGACGAGATCGGTGGCGTGGGTCTCGATGTCGAGCTCGTCACGGAAGAACGGACTGCGCCAGTAGTCGTGATTGCCGGCGAGATAGTCGATGCGGGTGCCGGAACGGCGCAATCGCAGCAATCCCTCGAGGATGTCGAAATACCCCTTCGGCATCGTCTTGCCGAGGTCGAACCAGAACTGGAACAGGTCGCCGTCCAAGACCACTTGCGAAACTCCATGCAGGGATTCGAGGAAGGCGAGGAATGTCGACCGGCGCTGGCGCTCCGCTGCGTCGACCGGGAGAGCGAAGTGCGCGTCCGAGACGAAGTAGACCTTGGCGCTCACCTCGACCCTCCCTGGGCCTCTCGACGCGACACGGCTGGCAGTCTCGAGCGCGGGGCGATCTCCTCAACCCCACGCGCATTGACAGAGTAGAGGAGGCGAACGTAGACTCGGTCAGGTTTCTTGCGCCGGTGGGGCCCCCATCCCCGGATGACGTGCGGCGCACAGGTTTCCGAACCGCCCCCGCGGTCCCCACGACAATCGCAGCGTGTGGAGTGTGCGCATGCGCGCCATCGCGATCCAGACATCAAGCTGGCTCCGGCTCGTCACATCCGCCTGGCTTCCGCTCGGCGCCGCCCTCCTGCTCTTGCCCGGATCCGCCCTTTCGCAAGAACCGGCTGCGAAGGGCGGGGTGAACGCTGGCGTCTACGGCCAGGTGGAAAACGTCCACAGCCCGTTCGCCAAGGTGGCGCAGATCGTCAGCCCCTCGGTGGTCTACATCGAGGTGCTGCGCGGCCAGAACCAGAGCCGCCGCGGTCCGTACGACGAGTTCTTTCACGACTTCACCCCGCGCGGCGGCTGGCCGGCGCGCCCGACATCGGGCTCGGGGTTCGTCATGGACGCGCGCGGCACCATCATGACGAATAACCACGTGATCGATGGCGCCGAGGGCGTGACCGCCACGTTCTTGAACGGGGACAGCTATCACTGCGACATCGTCGGACAAGATCCGCGCACCGACATCGCCGTCGTTCGCATCCGGGAGCCGGCGCGCGGCGGCAAAGGGTTTCCCGCCTTGGTCCTCGGGGACAGCGACGAAATCCAGGTCGGTGACTGGGCCATCGCCGTGGGCAATCCCTTCGGCGAACAGCTCGCGGGCACCGTGACCGTCGGTGTGATCAGCGCCAAGGGCCGCAGCGACCTCAACATCATGGGCGCGGAAATCGAATACCAGGATTTCATCCAAACGGATGCGTCGATCAATCTCGGCAACAGCGGCGGGCCGCTGGTGAACATTCGCGGCGAAGTCATCGGCGTGAGCAGTGCGGTCAACATGCAGGGGCAAGGCATCGGTTTCGCCATCCCGATCAACTTGGCGGCGCTGGTGTCGCAGCAGCTCATCGACACGGGGCGCGTGCGCCGGGGGTTCCTCGGCATCGGCCTCGCGGGGTTGACGCGTGCCGTGGCCGAGGGCAACGACTGGGATTTGAGCGCCGGAATCCTCATCCAGAGCGTGGTCCCCGACAGTCCCGCCGACAAAGCGGGCTTGAGACCCGATGACGTCATCGTCGAGTTCGAGGGCCGGCCGGTGAGCAACACGTCGCAGTTCCGCCTGCTGGTGGCCAGCACCGATGTCGGCAAGACGGTGCAATTGCGCGTCTTCCGGGCCGGCAAGTACTTGGATCTGAAGGTGACCCTGAGCGATGACGCCGAGCAGAGGCCGCAGGCGCCGCAGGTCGCCATTCCCAGCACCAGCTGGCTTGGCATCCAGGTCGAAGACGTGGCGCACGCGCCGGTGCGAGAGCAATTTGGACTCGCCGAGGACGAGCGCGGCGTGGTCATCACCGAAGTCGAGCCGGGCAGCCCCGCCGCCGAGCAGGGCCTTCAGCCGGGCACCCTCATCCTCGGCATCGTCAACCGGGAGGTCGATGGAATCGAAGATTATGGAACGATCCGTGACGAGCTTCAGGACCGGCGCAAGCCGATCACACTGAAGATCAAAGAGGGTGGCACTGTTCGGTACGTGGTTCTCCGACCACGCTCCTGAACAGGTCCACCGACGTCGGGCCACCCACCCCACGCGCCCGGCCTCCCCACTTGCACATGTGCCGCGAAAGCGGTTTGGCCGAGACGTTCCCCACGACGGTCTCATGGGTTCCATATCCCCAAGAGGCGAGGAGTGGTCATGTCGAGTGCTAGGGTGCGAGGGGGCGCCGTCGAAGGCAGCCTGGATCTGTATTTGCGTGAGATCAATGCCACGGCGCTCTTGTCGCGGGCGGAAGAAACCGCCTTGGCGAAACGCGTCGCGGCGGGGGAAGCCGCCGCGCTGGACCATCTGGTGCGCGCGAACCTGCGGTTCGTGGTCTCGATCGCCAAGCAATACGCCAACCAAGGGCTGTCGCTCGAGGATCTGATCAACGAGGGCAACTTGGGGCTCATCAAGGCCGCCCAACGCTTCGACTACCGGCGCGGCTTCAAGTTCATCTCCTACGCGGTGTGGTGGATTCGGCAGTCCATGCACCAAGCGCTGGCAGAGCAATCTCGCGTGGTGCGCTTGCCGCTCAACCGCGCCAGCGCCCTGTATCGGATCGGCAAGACCGTGCGCCGGCTGCACCAGGAGTTGGATCGCCAGCCGGACGAAAACGAGATCGCCGCGCGCATGAACATGAGTCTGACGGAGGTGCGGGAGACCCTGCGCGTCGCCCACCCCTCGCTGTCGCTCGACGAGACCTTCGATGGCGACGAGGACGCGAACTCGCTGCTTTCCTGTCTGGCGGACGCGGCCAGCGCTCAACCCGATCGCATCACCTTCGAGCGCACGATGGAGCGGGATCTGGCCGCCGCCGTGGCGCGACTCGAGCCGCGCGAGCAACGCATTCTCCGCCTTTATTTCGGGCTCGACGGCAGCAACCCGTTGACCTTGGAGCAGATCGGAACGGAGCTGCACCTGACGCGCGAGCGCATCCGGCAGATCAAGGAAAAGGCGCTGGAGAAGATGCGCGCCGGTGAGGTGGGCGCCGGACTGGCAGCCTATATCGAGGAATAGCCGTTTGTACCCAGACCGCAGCTCGCACGACGGGTGAGGTGGCCCGCACCCACGCTGCGGCTGGGTGAATTCGCCGAACCGGCACCCCATGGGCCCCGAGTCGCCGATTGGCGCGCTCGGTGCTCGACCTCCAGGGTGCAGGACGGGCCGTGAGACCCTGTCGTGGCCGGAGGCGATGGGACCGACCTCGGCCATCGACGGACCGACCCTAGACCCGGGATCGGATGCGGTACGGAGAGAAATCATGAGGAACGCCCGGGAATCCCCCCGCCATCGAACTCGAGCCGTTTCAGTAACCGATTTATTTCGTTCGGCTTGAACCTTCAGCCCAGCCTCCAGACGCGTGCCCGACGACGGATCGGTGCTTCTGGCGCGGAAAATGCCTTGACGACCTCCGAGTCAGGCAAGCAAAGTCCTGACGAAACGTCACCCCTCGGGGGATGGCTTCCTCGAAGCGTCGAAAAATGGTGCGAAGTGGCCTCCAGTGGGGGACCCGCTTCGTGGTCTCCGGCACGGGAGTTTGTGGGTGTTGCGATCGTTACTGCAATGGCGTCCCACTCGCGGCAAGAAGCTCACTTTCTTGTACGTCCCGGATGACGCCGATGTGCGTCAGTTCCGCGTGCCGCAGTCGGCGCTGGCCTGGGTCGCCGCCGCACTTCTCGTCGGACTCGGCTTGATCGGCTTCTTCGGTGTGCGCTACATCGGGGCCCTGTCCGAGGGCCGGGAAATGCTGCGCTTGCACAGTGAGAACGAGACGTTGCGCCAGCGGCTCGAGTCCATCGAGGGCCAGATGGATGCCCTCGCGCTCGCGATGAAGGACACACGGCAGGTGCAAGAGCGCCTGCGTTTGATCGCCAGCCTGCAGCCGATCCAGGCGGATGTGCTCGCGGCCGGTGTCGGCGGACCTCTGGTGCGCGACGACAGCGGCGCTCTGCCAGAGGATCTGGTCACCCAGATCGACCGCACCAGCGGCAGCATCTCGCAGATGCTCCGGCAAGCGAGCATTCAGAAAGAAAGTTACGACGAAATCGTCACGGCGTTGCGCGCCAAGCAGGAAGTCTGGGATCGCACGCCCTCGGTGCGGCCGGTGCACACCGGTTTCATCACCGGCCGTTACGGTCGCCGCATGGATCCGTTCACCGGCCAGGCGGCGATGCATCGCGGCATCGACATCGCGGCGCAGCCCGGCGCCATGGTCCGCGCCACCGCCGAGGGGGTCGTGACGCGCGCTGGCTTCTGGGGCGGCTATGGCCTTGTGGTGGAGATCGATCACGGCGACGGTCTGACCAGCCGCTACGCCCATTGCAGCAAGGTGCTCGTCGGGCCCGGGCAGCGGGTGAAACGTGGCGACCGCGTCGCGCGCGTCGGGAGCACGGGCAAAGCCACCGGTTCGCACGTGCACTACGAGGTCATTCAGAACGGTCTGCCGCAAGATCCGATGAAGTTCATCCTCCAGCCCGACGTCAGCGTCGACTGATCTCCGCGCAGAGGCGCGTCACGAACGGCTGTGACGCCGGTCGTGGGGTGGGTGCGGTGCACGAATCGAATTCCGCTCGGAAACTTTCCAGGCGACAAGCTCTCCAACTGCTGGCCAGCATTCCCGTGCTGCTGATGCTGCCGTCCGGCCTGGTGCAGGCGGCGCGGGTGCGCATCCTCGGCCTGCGCCACTGGATCGAACCCCACGACTCCAAACGCCTGGTGCTCGACTTGGATGCGCAGGCGGATTTCACGCAGCGCGTGTTCGACGACCCGCCGCGGCTGGTGCTGCGCCTTCCGGGCGCCAGCCTGACTCAGGCGCTGGAGCAGGCTTGGAGCGACGATACCCTCATCGAACGGCTGTGGGCGCGGCAGGACCCTGACGGCGTCGAGATCACGGTCGAGTTCTCGCGCGCCGCGACGGTGGAGGTCTTTCATCAGGCACCGAGCGGCGACAAAGGTCATCGACTGGTCGTCGATCTGGCGCCCCGATTGACCCCGGCCGAACGCGCTGCGCAGGAGGAGCGCGTGCGTGCGGTGCGCGAAAGCGGCGATCGCATCGTCGCCATCGATCCGGGGCATGGCGGCGAAGACCCGGGCACGGTGTACGGGCGCCTGCAGGAGAAGGACATCGCGCTCGCGGTGGGCAGGTTGTTGCAGCAGCAAATCAGCATGCGCCCGGGCTTGCGCGGCGTCCTCACGCGCAGCACCGACCACTTCATTCCACTGGCCAGGCGCCAGGAGATCGCGCGGCAGTACGGGGCCGATCTCTTCGTCAGCGTGCACGTCAATTCGGCGCAGCGAACACAAGCGCGCGGTGCGGAAGTGTTCTTCCTGTCGCTCGCGGGCTCCGAGGACAAGGCGGCGCACGAGCTCGTCAATCGCGAGAATGCCGCCGATCTCGTCGGTGGCGTGCCCGCGGATCAGGTGAACGCGCCGTTGGTCGATATCCTCATGGACATGACGCGCAACCAGACGATGAAGGACAGCGAGAAGCTGGCCGAGGTGCTGCTGCAACATCTGGGTCGGGTGGAATCCGCCGAAGTGCGCGGCGTCAAGCAGGGCCCGCTCGCGGTGCTCAAATCCATCGACAAACCTTCGGTTCTGGTGGAGCTGGGCTTCATTACCAGCAAGGCCGACCGCGGACTCTTGGTGAAGGCGCAGCGCGACTACGCCAGCCGCCTCGCCGACGGCATCCTCGACTACCTGGGCTGAACCTGCGACGCTCCGGGGCATGCTCGGACGCGGTCGGCTTGCGTGCCGGGTGCGGAGCGCTTAAGATTCGCATGAGCACCTCGTCGCAGGGACCCGCATGCGTTGCAAACCGAATTGTGCCGCCGCCATCGCCCTCGCCATGGTCGCGGGGATCCTCGCCGGGCCAAGCCCCGCGGCCGCGCAGACGGATTTTCGCCTCGGCGTCTTCTTCGACAGCGGCGCGCAATCGTGCGTCGGCGAGGTCAGGAACTACGCAGATCCGCAGCGTGCCTATGTGTATGCCCTGGTGCCCGCGGGGACGTTGGTGAACGGCGCGCTCCTGCGTCTCGTTCTGCCGCACGGTCTGTTCGCCGACAACCTGCGGCCGCCGCATTCGGCGCTGCTCGAGGGCACACTCACCGGCCCCACGGGTCTCGAGATCACATTGCAGGAGTGCCAACCGGCGAGCGGTCCGGTCCTCTTGCTGCAGTTCGACTACCACCAGTCCGATGGCAACGTGGATCCTGGCGGCAGGGTTCCCGACATGCTGTTGCAAATCAAGGGCGGCGCGACCGGCGACTCGCTCACGTTCGAGAAACCGCAGGTGAAAATCGGCGGCAATGATTGTGTCGGTGGCACGTCGCAGTTGGTCGAATCGATCGCGCTGCAATCGACCCTCAATTGCACCGCCGATTGTCCGTGCACGACAGCGGTCCAGCGCACGACGTGGGCCGAGGTCAAACGCCGGTTCCTGCACCCGTGAAGCGGCTGGCCCGGCGGCTGCGCCACGATCTGGGCCTCAAGCTTTTGTCGATCGCGCTCGCACTCCTGCTGTGGTCCTTCGTCCACGGTGCCAAAGTCATCGAACGCGAGCACCGCATCCCGATCCGCTACATCGGTCTCGCCGACAGTCTGATGTTCATGGAAGCGCCACCGCAGGAGATGCGCGTTTTGGTCTCCGGGCCGGCGCAGGAACTGATCCTGCGCCTCGATCTCCTCGGAAGCGCGAGCGCCCGCATCGATCTCACGGCAGCCACCGCCGCGCTCGACCGCCTGGTGCCGAGCTTGTCCGACATCGAAGCGCCGGCCAACGAACGTGTGGCGGTGGTGCGCGTGCTCGAGCCGTCGGTGATCGCCTTGCGTTTGGCCCGCAAAGTCGAGCGCGAGCTGCGCGTGCGTCTGCAAGTCGACGAGGATCCCAAACGCACGACTTGTCTCGCCGACACACCGCATGTCGAGCCCCCGCGGGTGCGCTGCATCGGGCCCGAGCCGGTGTTGCAGGCGATGCAGGCGATCCCGACCCAGCCGCTCGTGCTGCACTCGCGCCTCGGTGCGGCGACCGCCGAGATCGGGTTGGCGACGGCAGGCGGGGTACGCTGCATTCCCGATCGGGTGACCGTGAGCTACAGCAGTGAAAGGCGGCGCATGCGCACCATGGCGGCGATTCGCGTCAACCTCGTGCCGCCGGCACGCGCCGGCTGGCGCGTCGCGATCGACGTCGATCAGGCGAGTCTGCGCGTCGCCGGTCCCGAAGTCCGCGTCTCGGCGTTGCAGGAACAGGACATCGGCCTGTACGTCGACGCGAGCCGCCTTTTGCCCGGCCATCACACCCGCGTCGACATCGTGGCGCAGCTGCCGCAATGGATCGAGGTCGTCGATCTCGAGCCACGCACTGTGGACCTCACCGTCCTCGGACCTGCCGGGTTCGCGAGCACCGATTCGTTGCGACGATGGGGCACGGATCTTCCTTGACGTCTGGGCCCAACGCCGGGATGCCCGGCTGCAGGGCCGTTCGGAGCTTGGTCGTCCCGATGACCTTGCCAGGAATTCGACTTCCTGGCTACGATGCCTCGCTGCGAAAGCGTGGCAGGGAACAAGGCGGTGACCGGTGTCGCGCTTTTGGCACTCGCCGTGGCTTCACTTCGGCCTCTGGGTCGGGCTCGTGTTCGGCATGTCGTCCATCCCCGATCTCAAGCCGCCGGCGTCCGACGTGCCAGGAATCGACAAGCTGTTCCACGCCGGCGAGTACGCGGTGCTGGGTTGGCTGTGGGGCCGGGCGCGTGGTCGTGCGCGCGCGGGTCTCGTCAGCGGGGCACTCCTCGGACTCGGGGTCGGAGTCGCCGACGAGCTGTATCAAAGCAGTGTCCCGGGACGCGCCGTCGATCTCTTCGATGTCGCCGCCGATACCGTCGGTGCGGCGCTCGGGTGTTTGGTGTCGTCGCGGTGGACTTGAGCCGCGTCGACAACCGATCCTGTCGTGAACCGGCGTGGCGGACCCCACGGGCCGGTGTCGGAGAGCGAGCCGGATGCGATTCCAAAGACAGCGCGGGACGCAGGACATCCTCCCCGAGCAGGCGCGGCAGTGGCAAGCGCTCGACAGGAGCCTGCGGCGCACGCTCGCTGCTTTCGACTATGGCGAAATTCGCACGCCGCTGTTCGAGGACACGCAGCTCTTCGTGCGCGGCGTGGGGTCCGACACCGACATCGTGCAGAAAGAGATGTACACGTTCGTCGACCGCAAGGGACGCAGCCTGAGCCTGCGCCCCGAGGGCACGGCCGCTGTGGTGCGTGCCTATCTCGAGAACCAGATGGGGCACGAAGGCGGGGTGCGACGCCTGTTCTACATCGGCCCCATGTACCGCTACGATCGGCCGCAAGCCGGTCGATTCCGCGAGTTCTTCCAGCTCGGGGCCGAAGCGATCGGCAGTGCCGAGCCGGAACAGGACGTCGAAATCATCGACCTCATGATGACGGCGCTGGCGCAATTGCCGATGCCGGGGCTCGAGGTCGAAGTGAACAGCGTCGGTCACCCGGAGTGCCGTGCCGCGTACGAGACACGCTTGCGCCAAGCACTGGCATCGGAACGTACCGCGCTCTGCGGCACTTGCCAGGAGCGCATCGACGCCAACCCGATGCGTGTCTTCGACTGCAAGAACGAGGCATGCCGCCCGGTGGTGCAGCGACTCCCGCGGATGCGCGAGCATCTCTGCGCCGAGTGCAGCGCGCATCATGACGTGGTGCTGGCCGGGCTGCGCGAGCTCGGGATCCCGCATCGCGAGAACAGCACGATCGTGCGCGGTTTGGACTACTACACCCGCACCGCATTCGAAGTGCACTATCCACCGCTCGGAGCGCAGAGCGCGCTGGGCGGCGGCGGGCGCTACGATGGTCTGGTCGAGGCGTGCGGCGGGCCACCGACGCCGGGGGTTGGTTTCTCGGCCGGGCTCGAGCGCATCCTGTTCGCGCTGGAAAAAACACACGCGCCCGCCGTGGCCACCGAGGATCGGATCGTGATCTTGCCGCTCGATCGCGAGCGGCGGCTGCAGGCGCTGCAGCTCGCGCACGCGCTGCGCGAGCTCGGGCCGACGGCGGTGGATCTCTCCGGTCGCTCGCTCAAATCGCAGCTGCGCGCTGCGGGCCGCTCGGGCGCGCGCGTGGCGGTGATCCTGGGAGCGGAGGATCGCTCGGCGGACGAAGCGGTGGTCCGCGATCTCAGCGTTGGGGTCCAGGCGGTGCACGAGCGCAGAGGAGTGGTGGCGGCAGTGCGGGCACTTTTCCAAGGTCAAGGGGGATAGCGGATGAGTTGGAAGCGGACGCACACTTGCGGCGATCTGCGGTCGTCGCATGCCGGGGAGGAGGTCGTGCTGACCGGCTGGGTCAACCGGCAGCGCGATCACGGCGGGCTGGCTTTCATCGACCTCCGCGACCGCTACGGCACCATTCAGATCGTGGTGGAAGGCGGTGCGCCTGCGCTGCAATCGGTGCTCGGGCAGGTGCGCAGCGAGTTCGTCCTCGGCGTGCGCGGCAGGGTGCGGCCGCGGCCAGTGGAAATGATCAACCGCGGCCTGATCACCGGCGAGATCGAAGTGGTGGCATGGGACCTCGAGATCCTGGCGCGATCGCGCACACCGCCGTTCCCCATCGACAGCGACAGCGAGCCCAGCGAGGAGCTCAAGTTCCGCTATCGCTATCTCGAGCTGCGCCGGCCGGGTCTGCAGCGCAGTTTGCTGCTACGGCACCGCGCGGTCTTGGCGGCCCGCCAAACATTGGATGCGCTGGGTTTCGTCGAGATCGAAACGCCGCTGCTGATCAAGACCACACCCGAGGGCGCACGCGACTATGTGGTGCCAAGCCGGTTGCATCCGGGAAAGTTCTACGCCCTGCCGCAGAGTCCGCAGATCTACAAGCAAGTGCTGATGGTCGCCGGCTTCGATCGCTACTTCCAGATCGCACGCTGTATGCGCGACGAGGACCTGCGCGCCGACCGGCAGCCGGAGTTCACCCAGATCGATCTCGAGATGAGCTTCCCGTCGCGCGAGGAGATCTTCGCCACATGCGAAGCCACGGTCACGGCGATGTGCACGGCCGTGGGACTCGAGCCGCCGAGCAGGCCCTACCCGCAGCTCACCTACGACGAAGCCATGCAGCGCTACGGCAGCGACAAGCCCGACGTGCGCTTCGGCTTGGAGCTGCAGGATGCGAGCACGATTTTCGCCGGCAGCCAGTTCCAGGCTTTCCGCAACGCCCTCGACCAGGGGGGATGCGTGATGGCGCTGCACGCCAAGGACGGGGCACGTCTGTCGCGCAAGTCCATCGACAGTTTGACCGCGACCGCGGAGCAGATGGGCGCCAACGGCCTCGCCTGGTGCCGTCTCGATGGCGATGGCGCTTGGGGCGGCGGCATGGCACGATTCCTCGCCGCGGCGGAGGCGGAACAGCTCGTGGCCCGGACTGGAGCCGTCGCAGGCGACGTGGTGCTGATGGTCGCGGCAGCGGCGCGCGTGGCCTGCCGTGCTCTCGGCGCCGTGCGGCTGCAGCTCGCCGAGCAGTTGGGAATCGAGCGCGCGCCGGGCTTGCATTGCCTGTGGGTGCATCGCTTCCCGCTCTTCGAGCCCGCCGACACTCCGACCGGCTGGGCGCCGTCGCACCACATGTTCACCATGCCGGAGCCGGAGTCGCTCGCCTCGCTCGAGTCCGATCCGGGCGCCGTGTACGGGCAGCTCTACGATCTCGTCTGCAACGGCGTCGAGCTCGGTTCGGGCAGCATCCGCATCCACGAACCGGAGCTGCAACGTCGCGTCATGCGTTGCATCGGTCTCGGCGAGGAGGAGCTCGAGCGCAAGTTCGGTTTCCTGATGCAAGCGTTCGAGTATGGTGCGCCGCCGCACGGCGGCATCGCGGTGGGTCTGGACCGCTTGGTGATGCTGCTCGTGGGTGGCACGAGCTTGCGCGATGTCATCGCCTTCCCGAAGACGCAGCGCGCGACGTCGCCGATGGACGGCAGTCCGTCGGCGCTCTCGCCCGATCAGCTGCACGAGCTGCATCTGCAAGTCCGTGACACCGCCGGCGCTGCAAAGGGGGAACCTCGAGATTGAGCCGCGAACCCGCTGCCGAAAGCAAAGACGTGCTGTCCATCGCTGGCATCGAGCCCGTCGATCTCCTTGGTCGCAACGATCAGAATCTTCGCGTCATCGAGAACGCGTTGGCTGGACGCGTGGTGGTGCGCGGCGAACAAGTGATCTTGAGCGGCGAGAAGTCCCAGGTCCAAGAGCTCAAGCGCGTCTTCGTCGGCTTGATCGAGCTGGTGCGCCAGAAGCGCGCGATCTCCGAGGAGGACGTGCACTACGTCATCGAAACGCGCGCCCAGGCGCCAACGGCCGCCGAGATCGCCGGCGAAGTCGTGCTCGTCAACAACCATCGTGAGACGGTGGCACCCAAGACACTCGGCCAGCGTGACTACATGCGTGCCGTCGGTGCCGCGGACGTCGTGTTCGCCATCGGGCCCGCCGGCACCGGCAAGACCTACCTCGCCATCGCCGCGGCGGTGGCGGCGCTGCGGCGGCGCGAGGTCGATCGCATCGTTCTGGCGCGGCCCGCGGTCGAAGCGGGAGAGAGCCTGGGCTTCTTGCCCGGCGACCTGGCGCAGAAAGTCGATCCTTACCTGCGGCCGCTGTACGACGCCTTGCAGGAGTTCATGGGGGACGACGCCTTGCGCCGCGCGCTCGAGAACCATGTGGTCGAAGTGGCGCCCCTCGCGTACATGCGTGGCCGCACCTTGCGTCATGCCTTTTGTATCCTCGACGAAGCGCAGAACGCGACGTTGCCGCAGGTGAAGATGTTCCTCACCCGGCTCGGGCCGCGCAGCCGGGCGGTGGTCACCGGCGACATCACGCAGATCGATCTCGATCCGCCCGAGCGCTCGGGCCTAGTCGGAGTGCAAGGAATTCTCCAGGGCATCGCGGGCATTTCATTCGTCTATCTGACCGATGTCGACGTGGTGCGGCACCCGCTCGTGCGCCGCATCATCCTCGCCTTCGAAAGTAACGCGCGTGCGGGCCGGGAGCCCGACCCCGGGTCGGCGCCGGAGGCATCGCCGTGCGATTGAACGTGGTCCGCCTGCCGGGCGTGCGGATGCCGCCCGGCTCCCGGGCTGTGCTCGTGGATCTGGCGCGACGGCTCGATCCGGCGGATCTCTGCGTCCAGCTCGTGCTGGCGGACGACGCCTGCTTGCGGCGGCTGAACCGTCAGTATCGCGGGCGCAATCGCGCCACCGACGTGCTGAGCTTCCTCTACGATCACGCCACGCCGCGGCGGCAGCGACGCGCCGCGAACGCGCGGCAGCCGGTGGCGCCTGTGCTTGTCGCAGGACCGGACGCGGAGCTGTACGTCTCGCTGGCGCGGGCAGCGGCGCAAGCGCGTGCACGCAAACATGCGCTGCGTTGCGAGCTGATGCTGCTGGTGCTGCATGGGATGCTGCATCTCCAGGGTCACGATCACGTCCGCGCGCGCGACGCACGCCGGATGCGAGCCGCGGAAACACCCCATCTGCGTTGGCTGGCGCGGCGCACCGGGTGGAACCCGCTCCTGCCGCTCGTGCCCGCAATGGCGCAGGAGGAAGCGTGACGCTCGCGTTGGGTGGTCTGCTCTTCGTCCTCGCCGTGACGCTGTCCACTTTCTATGGCGCGGCGCTGGCGGCGCTCGCCGCCTTCGGCCGCCGGCTCGAGAACCGCCAGCGTCCGGCCGACGTGCACGAGCTCACCACGTTCATCTTGCGTGACGCGACCAGCGCCATCGCCGCGTGGATGCTGGGCGCATTCGCCTGCGGGCTCATTTCGGTGCTCGCGCTCGATGCGGTGGCGGCGGCCTTGTTCGGCGCGCCGCCGCCGCTCTTGGCGCGCGTGCTGGTGCTGGCGTTCGACACCATCGCCATCGTCGCGGGATTGCTGCTGTGGAAAACCGTCGCCGAAGCCACGCCGGGGCCGTATTGCCGCGTCGCCGCCACCTTGGTGCTGCCAGTCTATCTCGCCATCTACCCACTGCGCCGTCCTCTCGGCGCGGCGCTCTCGCGCCTGTATCCGCCGGCGGCGCGCCACGCGGCGATGCTCCTCGCCGACGACGTGCACGACCGTAGGGCGGACGGCGACGGCGCGCGCGTGCTCGACGCGGGCGAGCGCGAGATGATCCAGCGCGTGTTCCTCCTCGGCGAGACCGTGGTGCGCGAGATCATGGTGCCGCGCATCGACATGGTCAGCATCGAGGAATCCACGCCGATGCCGCAGGTGCTGGCCCTGCTCAAGGAAAAGCGCCACTCGCGTTTGCCGGTGTATCGCGACCACATCGACAACATCGTCGGCTTCTTGCACCTCAAGGACGTGTTGGCGAGCTTGGATGGCGCCCAGGAGATGCATGAGCTGCTGCGCCCGGTGCACTTCGTGCCGGAAACCAAACGCGTCGGCGAGCTCTTGGCGGAAATGCGCGAGCGCCGGCTGCATCTCGTCATTGTCGTCGACGAATACGGCGGCACGGCGGGGCTCGTGACCTTGGAAGACGTGATCGAAGAGGTCGTCGGTGAGATCCAGGACGAATCCGACAAGGAGCAACCGCTGTTGACGCCGCTCCCGGACGGCTCGTTCCGCGTCGACGCCAAGGTGAATCTCGAAGAGCTCGGTGAGCGTTTGCAGGTGGCGCTGCCGGCGGACGAGTACGATACTCTGGGTGGCTACCTGTATGGGCTCGCGGGCAAGATTCCCGCCCCCGGCGATCGTTTCACCGACTGCGGTCTCGAGTTCGTCATTCGCGGCGTGCGCGGACGGCGCATCACTCAAGTGCTGGTGAAACCGTCGATCTTGGCGACAGCAGAGGAGGAGAAAAAGTGACGAAGTCCCCGCGCGGCCTCGGCTTGCGCCGCATCCTCGTCGCCGGGCTGCTGTCCACCGGGCCGCTCGTCATCACCGCGTACGTGTTGTGGATCGTCTTCTCGTATGTGGATGGAATCTTGCAGCCGCTGTTCATGCGCGTGCTGCACTTTCGCGTGCCGGGCCTGGGCTTCCTGGCGCTGTTGGTGTTGGTGCTGCTCACCGGGCTGTTTGCCAGCCATTTCGTCGGCCAGCGCATCGTGCGGGGATTGGCGACGCGGCTCGAACGCTTGCCGCTGTGGCGCCCGGTGTACCGAGCCGTGCGCGACATCAGCGAGGTCCTGCTGAGCGAGCGTTCGCAAAGTTTTCGTCAGGTCGCCGCGCTCGAATTCCCGCGCCCCGGCATTTGGGCGCTGGTGTTCGTGACGGCGGAAGGCGCATCGCCGATGGACGGCGTGCGCGGCGCGGACGATCTGGTCAACGTGTTCCTGCCGACGACGCCGAACCCCACGACCGGCTTCTTCCTCATGGTGCCCCGAGTTCAGCTGGTTCTCCTCGACATCGGAATCGAGCAGGCGGTGAAGTTGATCCTGTCGGGCGGCGCAGCCACCGTCGAGCGCCCCGAAGATCTCCTTGCCGCGGCGGGAAAGATGCAATGATCGCGCAGGACCGGGGCCTGGTGCTCCGGGTGATCCCGTTACGCGAAACCAGCGTCATCGCGAGCCTCCTCTGCCGAACGCACGGCAAGGTGCGCCTGGTGGCGCGTGGCGTGCGTGCGCCGCGCAGCCGCGCCGGGGCGAGCCTCGAATCGGGCAACGAAGTCGAAGTGGTGTTCGACCTGCGCAGCGGTCGCGATCTGGGAAACCTGCGCGAAGCCGTGCTGGTGCGGCCGTGGGTCGGCGGCCTCGACCGGCTCGAGCCGATGGCGGTCGCGTGGGCGGCGATCGAGATCTTGGAACGAGTCCTTCCGGATGGCGCGCCGGAAGACGGTTTGCTCGACGCGAGCTGGTGTTACTTCGCGGCCTTGCACTCGACCTCGGATCGCGCCGGCGCCCTGCTGCTCTTCTATGCCTTCGAGCTGCAGCTGCTCGAGCGCCTCGGTCATTTTCCGGCGCTCGCGTCCTGCCGGATCTGTGGCAACGAGCCGGTGGGGGGCGGCGTGATCGACCCGCAGGACGGCTCGCTCGCCTGCAAAGACTGTGGTGGCTCGAGACGTGGTTTGTGCCTCGAGCCCGAGGTCCTGCGCCTGCTGCTACAGATGCAGTCGACGCCTTGGGAGGTCGCGATGGTGGCCACCAGCCCGGAGACCCGCCGCCAAGCCGGGAGAGTTCTGCATCAGCTCCTTTCGTACCATCTGGAGAAATACCGCGGACCCCTGGCCCTCGGCCTGCTCAAAAAAGTGGACAACGAAAAGGACATTTCCGGCGCGGACTCGGAAGTCGAATGAGAGCTTGAGGATCAGAGACTGCCTCCAGTCTTGACAGTAGACATACGCAGTTGATAGCATCCCCCGGTCAAATCCAGCACGAGTGCCCGGGACTCGCGCCGAACCCTCTGCGGAGGCACGGGCAGCCTGGCTCTCCAGGCGTTCTGGACCTTTCGACCCGGAAGGGGGGAAGGGGAGGTAGCAACTCTGGCTACCTGGAAGGTCTGGCCTCGTACCCGGGGCCCGTTTCTCACTCTGAATTCAAGTTTCGATCTCATTCGTTTTTCACGCATTTTTTGGGGGGGGAGAAGATGAAGAGATACTGGCGTATCTCCATCGCCTGCTTTTGCAGCTTGCTCCTAGTCGCCGGTGCCGTGTTCGCGCGGCCGGTCGCACAGCAGCAAGTTTCTGAGCCGGATGTGGAAATCGACGTCGTGGGCGATGTCGACGGTTCGAACCCAGCGCCGCAGAAGGCGTTGCAGGATACGACGTGGATCGCCGACTGGTCCTTCGACACCGGCGCGCCGTGCAGCGAGGCCGGCTGGGTCCACGTCGACAATCACATCCTGAACGATGGCGTCAGCTGGTGGCACT
>DASRJO010000003.1:0-4381 GCA_035649435.1 Candidatus Krumholzibacteriia bacterium
GAGCCAGGGAGCCTCGGCGTCGGTCCGGGCAAGACCGGATCCAGCGCCATCGACGCTGCCCTCGCTCGGCATTCGGTGCTCTCCGCCAAGCCCGTCCTTTCGGCACGCTTGGCGGCGAGCAAGCCCGGAACCACCGATCTCAGCCGCATCTTCATCGTCGAGTACCAAGATGGCGCCGCTCCGGAAGCCGTCGCCGCCCAACTGGCACGGCTCGACGCGGTCGAATACGCCGAACCGCTCTACGCCTACCCGCTCACGGGTGTGCCCAACGACACCCAAATCAACCAGCAGCTCGGCTACCTCGCGCACATGCAGTTCGTGGACGCTTGGGACGTGACCAAGGGTGAGCAGGGCGATGCGGTCATCGCCATCATCGATGGCGGCACCGACTGGCAGCACACCGATCTCGTCAACAACATCTGGGCCAACCCGAACGAAACCATCAACGGCGTCGACGACGACGACAATGGATTCATCGACGACGTGCGCGGCTGGAACTTCGCCAACAACACCAACGACCCCACGGGCCTGGCGAGCACGCCACAGAGCGCCAGCCACGGCACGCACACCGCCGGCATCGCCTGCGCCGTGACCGACAATTCCAGCCTCGTCGCGGGCGGCACCTGGAATGGCAAGGTGATGCCGATCAACACGGCGCTCGCCAACGCCGATCGCGTCATCGCCTGGGGGTACCCAGGGATCGTCTATGCCGCCATCAACGGTGCCGACGTCATCAGCTTGAGCTGGGGCGGCTCGGGCAGCCCGTCCACCTTCGAGAGCGAGATCATCCAATTCGCCTGGGAGCAAGGCGTGGCAATCTGTGCAGCGGCCGGCAACGAAGCCGCCGATGCGGACATGCATTACCCTTCGGCCTATCCACACGTGCTGTCGGTGACCAACGTCGACCTCGGCGATCACCGCGTGAGCGCCGCCAATTACGGCTTCAGCGTCGACGTCGCCGCGCACGGCCAGTCCATCCTCAGCACCGTGCCCGGCAATTCCAGCGGCTTCAACAGCGGCACGTCCATGTCCACGCCCTTCGTGGCCGCGGCCTGCGCGCTGGTCAAGACCCGCTGGCCAGGCTACAGCGCCGATCAGGTGATGCAGCGCGTGCGCGTCGGCTGCGACAACATCGACGCCGCCAACCCCGAGTTTCCGGGCCAGCTGGGCTTCGGACGACTCAATGTGGTGCAGGCGCTGACCAAGGACACACCCGCGATTCGCATCTCCGACGTCCAACTGATCGACCAGGACGGCGACGGTGTCCTCGAGCGCGGCGAGAACGTGGCGCTGAACATCTCGGTGACGAACTACCTGGCGCGCGCGCAGACGCTCAGCTTCACCGTGTCCGAGACCTCGACCTACGTGACAGTGTCCAATCCGATGCAGGCGGTGGGAAGCATCGACTCCTTGGAAACCGTGCAACTGCCGACCTTCAATCTCCTGATCGGCGCGAACGCGGTCAACAATCATACGGTGAGCGTCGAGCTGCGCTACAACAGCAGCACCCCGGTGTACGCCGACGTCGACCGCTTCAAGTTCATCATCCAGCCGCTGTTCTTGAACCACACGGTGAACCAGGTGAACACGACGATCACCAGCATGGGCCGGCTCGGATACGCACTGGCGCGTGGCGATGGCACCGACGGCATCGGCTTCTCCTTCGGCGCCGGACCCAACGTGCTGTTCGAGGCCGCCATGATGATGGGCACCTCGCCCACCAAGCTGGTGGACGCGGCGCGCGGCCTCGTGTCCGGCGGCAACCTCACCTACAACTCGAACTTCGGCACGCCCGTGGGCGGCACGCCGACGTTCCTTCCCCCGGTGCTCGCCGATCAGCAATCGCGCGCCTTCTTCACCGATGGCGCCGCAGCGCCGTCCTTGCGTCTCAATCTCAACATGCGGCAGGACGCCTACTTGTTCTCCAGCGCGCCCGACAACGACTACATCATCTTGCGCTACCGCATTCTCAGCACCGCAAGCGGGGCCATTACTGGCTTGCGCGTCGGTTGGTACCAGGACTGGGACATCGGCGACACCAGCGACGCCCAGACGGCGCTCGGCGACCTCACGGGGTACGATGCCAGCCGCGGCCTCGGCTACACATGGGACGAAGCGGGCAGTGCCAATGGCGTGCACTTCGGCACTGTGGTGCTCACACCGCCCGGCACGACCGCGTTCCGTGGCATCTGGAACGACGAGACGAACGCGAACAACCCATCCTGGGGTGTCTACGACGGCTACACCAAGGACGAGAAATGGCAGACGTTGTCCGGCGGCATCGTCTTCACCGACGCCGGACCCGAGGACGTGTCGCTCGCGATCGCGACGGGACCTTTCGACCTCGGCGTCGGGGATTCGGTCACCGTCGCCTTCGCCTTCGTCGCCGGCGATGACCTCGCCGATTTGCAAGCCAACACCGACGCGGCGCTCGCCAAGTGGGAGACGCTGGGACCTCTGACACCGGTCACCTTGAGCGACTTGTCGGCGACGCAAGACGGCGACGGCGTCGTCGTGCGCTGGCGCACGAGCGAAGAACGCGACATCGCCGCCTACCGCGTCTACCGCGCTCTCGACGACGGCATCCTGCAAGGGCTCGGTCCCGACGTCGAGCTCAACGCCGCGCACGAGTACGAATTCCGCGACGCATCGCCCCCCGTCGGACGCATTGTCTATCGCGTCGCCGAAGTCTCGCCGGCGGGCGACGTCGTACTCCATGGCGGTGTCGAGATCACGATCACGAGTGTTGCGCCGGTGCGCAGCTTCTTGTCCTCGGGGACGCCTAACCCGTTCAACCCGAGCACGACGGTGCGCTACGGGCTAACCGTCGCCGGACCGGTGCGGCTCGTGGTCTACGATGCGCGCGGCCGGCACGTGCGTTCTCTGGTGCAGAGCGCCTACACGGCGGCCGGTGCGTACAGCGCCACATGGAATGGTCTCGATGATCGTGGTCATGCCGTCCCGAGCGGCAGCTACCACGTGCGCTTGCAGCTCGTCGATCAGGTGTTCACGCGACGCGTGACCTTGTTGAAGTGAGCGCAGCCGGACGGCCGGCAATTCGATGATTGGTCGATCGGGCGTGCGGACGGATCCGGACGCCTTTGGTGACCGGTGTTTGGCCCGGCACCAAGAAGCCAGCGCGCCCATCCGACAGCGAAGGAGCTGTGCGCCGCCGTGTTTTCCTGCCATCGTTCTCGCTCGACGTGCCCGTCGTGGCTCGTTGCGTTCGCCCTGATCTTGCTCGCAGGCGGGAGCCCCGCTCGCGCCGCACAACGGCAGCCCGCAGCTCCAGGGCTCGACAATCCGGCGCTGCGCGCCGGCGGTCAGGAGTACCTGCCCGGCGTCATTCTCCTCAAGCTCGTGCGTCCGCTGCAAATTGCCGGTGTCGCCAAGACGACCGGCATCGGTGCACTCGACGCGCTCTGTACGCGGCACGGCGTGGAACGCCTCGAGCCGCTCGTCCCCAGTTCGAGCCACGCCAGGATCGCAGGTGCAGACTTGTCGCGCCTGGTCCGCGTGCAGTTTTCGAGCGGAGAAGACGCGCTCGAGGTCGCGCGCGCATTCGCAGCCAACGCCGACGTGGAGTACGCCGAGCCGCAGTTCGTCTATCCGCTGACCGCGCTGTCCAACGATCCGCTGTACGCGGCCGAACAGAGCACGTACTACGACAAGATGGCTTTCCCCGCCGCCTATGACGACACGCGCGGCAACGAAGGCGACGTCGTCGTCGCCATCGTCGACGGCGGCAGCGAATGGCAGCACCCCGATCTCGCCGCCAACGTGTGGACCAATCCGGGCGAAGTCACCAACGGGCTGGACGACGATGGCAACGGTTACGTCGACGATCTGCATGGCTGGAACTTCGCCAACGGCAGCAACAACCCCACCGGGTTGGTGCAGACACCGAGCGCCGCCGGACACGGAACGCATGTGGCCGGCATCGCCTGCGCCGTCTCGGACAACGCCAGCGGCGTGGCCGGCGCATCGTGGAACGCGCGCTTCATGCCGGTGTGCGTCGCTCATCCCACAGTCGACAACGCCATCGCCTTCGGCTACCAGGGCATCCTCTACGCCGTCGACAACGGCGCCGACGTGGTGAATTGCAGCTGGGGCGGTCAGGGCAACCCATCCTATTTCGAGCGCGAGGTCATCGACTACGCGCGGCAACACGGTGTCGTCGTCGTCGCCGCGGCCGGCAACAATGGATCCTCCGCCGATTTCTATCCCGCCACGTATCCGCACGTGCTGGCGGTGGCGAACCTCAACAACAGCGACCAGAAGATCTCGAGCTCGAACTACGGTCCCTGGGTGGATGTCGCGGCCCAAGGCACCAACATCCACAGCACATACCGCGGCGGCACCTACCTGGATTTGAACGGCA
>DASRJO010000004.1:0-22675 GCA_035649435.1 Candidatus Krumholzibacteriia bacterium
CCGATCGCCATCGCCTCGCCCACCGAACGCATCTGCACGCCGAGCACGTCACGCTGGCCCTGGAACTTCTCGAAATCCCATCTCGGCACTTTCACGACCACGTAGTCCAGCGCCGGCTCGAAAGCGGCACAGGACTGTCCGGTGATGTCGTTGGGGATTTCGTCCAAGGTGTAGCCGATGGCGAGCTTCGTCGCCACCCGCGCGATCGGAAACCCGGTGGCCTTGGACGCCAGCGCCGACGACCGCGACACGCGTGGGTTCATCTCGATGATGCGCATGTCGCCGGTCACGGGATGCACCGCGAACTGCACGTTGGAGCCACCGGTCTCGACGCCGATGGCGCGAATGCAGCGCAGCCCCCAGTCGCGCATCTGCTGGTACTCGCGGTCGGAGAGCGTCATCGCCGGCGCGACGGTGATGCTGTCGCCGGTGTGCACCCCCATGGGATCGAAGTTCTCGATCGAGCAGACGACGATTGCGTTGTCGCGCGTATCGCGCACCACTTCGAGCTCGAATTCCTTCCAGCCGACGAGGCATTCCTCGACTCGCACCTCGCCGAGAGGTGACTCGCGCAAAGCCTGGTCCACCAGGGCCTCGAAATCCGCGAGATTCGCCGCCGTGCCACCGCCCGAGCCGCCGAGGGTGAAGGACGGGCGCACGATGACCGGGAATCCCAACGTCTCGGCGAGTGCACGAGCGGTGCTCGCACTGCGCGCCTGGCCGCCGCGCGTCGACACCAAGCCGGCGGCGCGCATGCAAGCGTCGAAGCGCTCCCTGCTCTCAGCGCGATCGATGGCCTCGGCACCTGCTCCGATCAGCTCGACGCCGTGACGCTCGAGGATCCCCGTGCGCTGCAGCACCAACGCCAGATTGAGCGCTGTTTGACCGCCCACGGTGGGAAGCAGCGCCTGCGGGCGCTCGCGCTCGAGAATGGCGGCGATGTAGTCGGGGTGCAGCGGCTCGAGGTAGGTGGCGTCGGCCACTTCGGGGTCGGTCATGATGGACGCGGGGTTGCTGTTGACGAGGATGACGCGCACGCCTTCTTCGCGCAGCGCGCGACAAGCTTGCGTTCCCGAATAATCGAACTCGCAGGCTTGCCCGATGACGATGGGTCCGGAACCGAGGACTAAGACCGCGCGCAGATCCTCACGCCGCGGCATCCGTACCCCCTGCTGCGACCGCGGGCGCGGCTTGCCGCTCGGGCAGCGAGACGCCGGCCTCGGACGCCGCGAGGCGCAGGAACCGATCGAAGACCGCATCGTTGTCGTGCGGGCCCGGAGCCGCCTCCGGGTGGTACTGGACGGAGAAAACCGGCAGCTCGCGGTGCGCCATGCCCTCGACCGTGCCGTCGTTGAGGCTGGTTTCGGTGATGTCGACGGCGGCGCGCGCGAGCGAGTCCGGGTCGAGGGCGAAGCCATGGTTCTGCGTCGTGATCCGCACCTTGCCCGTGACAAGATCGTGCACCGGGTGATTGACGCCGCGATGGCCGAACTTGAGCTTGAATGTGCGCCCGCCGAGTGCGAGTCCCAGGATCTGATGACCGAGGCAGATGCCGAAGATCGGCAAGCGACCGAGGAGCGCGCGCGTCGTTTCGACTGCATAGCCGACCGCGGACGGATCACCGGGACCGTTGGAAAGCAGGATGGCATGCGGCTCGAGGTCCAACGCCGCCCGTGCCGGAGTGTGCGCCGGCACGACGGTCAGACGACACCCCCGCGCCAAGAGCCGATGCAAGATGTTCCTCTTGACCCCGAAGTCGTAGACCACGATGTGCAAATCGCTGTTCGGCTCGAACTCCACCGGCGCCAGACCGTAGGCCGCGAGCCGCCTGTCTGCCGGCCCCGCTTCCGGCCGCGGCTGCAATCGATACGGCTCCTTGCAGCTCACCCGTCCGGCGAGGTCCTGCCCTTCGAGGCCGACCCATTCGAGCGCCTGGGATCGGAGCGCCGCGGACGGCGAATCGCCCGGGCCCATCGCACCGCGCTGCGCCCCGCGATCGCGTAACAAGCGCGTCATCGCCCGCGTGTCGACATCGTAGAGACCGGGAATCCCGTGGCGTTCGAGATAGCCGTGCAAGCTCTCGACGCTGCGCCAGTTGTGCGCTTCCGACAGGCTGCGGACGACGAACCCAGCCACCTGCGGCCGATGCGATTCGTCGTCGAAGGGGGCGATGCCGTAGTTGCCCATCTGCGGCGCCGTCATGACCACGATCTGATCGGCATAGGAGGGGTCGCTCAGAACCTCCTGATAGCCGCACATTCCGGTGTTGAAGCAAACTTCGCCCACGACCGCGCGCTCGGCCCCGAACGCAAGACCCTGCCAAGTAGTGCCATCTTCGAGAACGAGCTGCGCGAGCGCCTGTCGAGGCGGCCGTGCTCGGGGTGGGCGGGTGGAGTCAAGTCTGCGCACGAGTCCGAAGACTAGCAAGGTGCCCCCCCCTTGGCAAGCACGATGCTCGCCGCGCACCACCGTCGACTCCAGCTCATGCCGTGGGATCGCGCCGCGCCGGCACGAGCGGTCGAAGCGGCGTCACGAGCGCGCCTGCGAGCGCAGGATGCGCGAGCAGCGCTCGTGCCGAGCGACGAGCGCGCAGGAGCGCGCGCGAGGAGCGTCCGCCTCGACTGCTCGTGCCGGCGCGGCGCTCCGCCGTGGCCACAATCTAGAAGAGAAACGTCAGGTTGAACCCGAGTCGTATCGTGCTCACCGTCTGGTTGTTCTTGTTGTCCCGGTTGCGGGTGTATCCCAGCTCCAACCCTCCGGTCATGTTCCGCGCCAAGGTGTAATCCCCGCGCACGCCGCCCGTGATCGCCGACGTGTGGCGCTGAGGAATCGACCGGCTCGGGTCACTCGGGTCGTTGAACAAGAAGCCCTCGTCGGTGTTGTACGCACCGTTCAAGAGTACGTCGACGCCGGACTTGAGCGCACCGACCCATGGCAGCTTGAGTCCCCCCTTCGGCGACAACTTGAAGCGCAAGGTGCCGGTGATCGACCGCCGCTTGTTCGTCGTGCGCTGACCGGTCTCCGAGTCCTCACCCGAGGTCTGATTGAATCCGAGCGTCGTCGCCGTCGTCCCCTTCCATGCCCCGGTCCAGTTGGCCGTGAGCGTCAGGTTCTCGGATTGACGCTTGTTGCTTTCCTTCGGCGGATTGCCGGACTGATCGAAGTCGCGCCTCACCCGGTCCGCCGTCGTGCGCACGAAACCCAGGGTGAGAGTGGAGCGCTGCAGGCGCGAGCTGAAGATGCGCAGCTTCTGCAAGTCGTTGACACTCAATTCGAGCCCGGGAAACGTGGTCTCGCGCGAGTTGTCGACGTTGACGCGCAGCAACGAATCGCGCCCCGCGCGCGTTTCGAGGTCGGTGTCGCGCAAGCCGTAGCGCGCGGTGACGCGCAGCGCGCCGCGCAACGGGATGGCCGAGCTCAGGTTGAGCCCCATCGTGTTGTTGAGCGGCGACGGCTCGGAAAACCCGATCACGCCCGAATCCGTGCTGAGGCCGTAACGGAAGGGTGCCGTCGCCCCATACGGCGAGCTGACATAACTCGCCGAGCGGGTGTCGTTCCACTCCACCTTGACCGGCTCGATGCTGCCGACGAACCGCACCAGGGATTTCACCGGATTCGGGAAGCGATTCTTGCTGCCGGCACGGCTCGTGTCCGCCGGCGCGGTGCCGCCCGGTGGCTGGCTCCCGGGCGGCGGCTCGTCTGTGCCCGGCACGGGTGTGCCCGGTATCGGTGAATCCGGCATCGGTTCCTCGTCGCCGCGGGGCGGCGCGTTCGGGTCGTCTTCGTCGCCTTGGGGCAGCGGTTCGTTCCCCGACGGCACGTTCTGGGGCGGTCGCTGCCCGGCCGGCGGGGCGCCTGCCAATGTCGCGAGTCGGCGGTGCAGCTTGAAGTCGAAGGAGAATCGATGCGTGCGCCCGTTCGTCACCTGATGCAGATCGGGGCGCGGATCCCCGGTGTCCGCGTCGATCTGCAAGGTGCGCCGGTCGCCATAGCTGCTCGAGTACGAGTACTGGAAAAACCGCGGGTTCAAATCCACCGACAGCTGCTCGGAGCGTCCCGTCGGGATGCCGAAATCGAAGCCGGCGAGGCTGAAACGTTCCTCCTCGTTCTCCGGCGCCGCGTCGCGATAGTCGCGTGATTCGGAGAAGTTGTAATGCGCGTTCAGCATCTGAATGGGCCGCACCGCCGCCGAAGCGTTGAAGTCGAGCGAGCGAGCCCCGCTCGGCGGCTTCGGCACCAGCACCCCGGTCACGGTGTTGGGCACCGTGTAATCGATCCTGCGCCCGTTCTGGTGCCGCAACCCGAACTTGACGTTGGTAGGCAGCAGATTGACCTGCTGCTTGAAGAAGAAAGGAAACGCCCGCGACTTGGGCGACAGGTCGTAGTTGAGTGACTGCGACCAGGAGACCGAGGTGTCGCGCGTGGTGAAGCTGCGGTTCTGCGTGCGCGACTCGTTGTACGAGAACACGGTGCGGTCGAGCGTGGGTTTGAACAAGAAGAAGCGCGACGGCTTCTTGCTCACCGAGAGCGCGTAGCCCAGGCGTACGGATTCGAGGCGTTGCTCCTCGGCGCGAGCGGCATCGTTTTCCGTGTCGCTGGCGGTCGAGAACTTGGGCCGGCTGATGTCGCGCGCCATGCTGTAGCTGAGCGGAATCGTGAACCCGAGCGTCGGGATCAGCCGTGCCGCATCCGGGATCTTCAAGCTGGTGTTGAAGCTGACCGTCTCGCTGCCGGAGCCCGTGCGCTGGCGCAGACCGAGGAACTCGGCGTCACGCACCGACAGCTGGCCGCTGAAGTCGAAGACGTCGGCGAAGTTGCCCTGCACCCCGTAGAGCTGCGCCGTCCCGACCTCGCGTTTGACGTCCTCGACCCGCACGTTGTTGAACCACAGCTCGCCGCTCACCGGCAGGGCCAGGAGGTCCGACGCCGGGCGCAGATGACGCACGCCGACGAAGAGACGCCCCACCTGCTTCAGGCTCGGGTTGCCCCGGCGCGTCATCCGCAAGGTGAACGCGGGGTTGTTCGCATCGGGCACGCTGCGCGTCACCTTCACCACATCGCGCCCGCCGAGGAACAGAGTGTCCACGGGCGCTCCCAGGTCTTCGGGGAACTTGAGATCGGTCAAGCTGCGCAGCTCGAACGCGGTTTCCTGCCATTCGGAACCGCCCACCAGCGCCCGCGCCACCTCGTAGAAGTTGAGCGAGTCCGTCCCCATGCGAAAGAACACTTCGACGGAATCCAGAGGGCCGGCGCGATAGTTGGTGAAGAAATTCATGCGCCGGTACAGCGTGTAATCGGTGGGGCGCCCTTGTGCACTGGTCTTCTGCGTCACCATCTCGTGGCCGGGGTGCAGCCCATTGAACGTGAGCCGCAGCGCCTGCTCGCGTGCCTGCACACCGGCGGTGTCGATGAGATCGGCGTCGGGAGGGATGGTGTACTCGGGGCTATCCTTGTTGTTGATGACGCTCACCGAGTAGGTCTCGTCCACCGCCGGCACGACGCTGGTGGAGTCGACGCCGAAGACGCCGAGCTGCAGCCACTGGCTGCCGGTGAATTTGAAGTCGTGGATCTGGAAGTTGTGGTTGGTCCACAGCTGGTTCTCCGGCTCCGGCGGCGCCGTCGGATCGTCGAACCAGATGCGCAGGTAGCGGACTTGACGCAGCGATGGCGGCGTCTGTCCGGGCGCGATGATCGCCTGCAGCAGGATCTTCTGCATATCCAGCCGGTAATGACGCCAACCCTTGAACCCTTGGCGCAACTCGGGATCGACGCTCGGATCGTTGCCATAGGTCGGGGTGATGTCGGTGCCGGGATCGACCAGGCTCACGTCGGCCAGATCCAACGAATAGCGGAAGAAGCTGTTCTTGGTGTCCCATTCGCCGTCGCGATTGATGTCCTCGGTGTCGTAGCTGTTGTTGGCTTCGGTTCCATTGGCCCAGGTGTGCTGCCCATCGGCGTTGATGCGCGACGGCAGGTGGCAATCGACTCCGATCGGCCACGGGGTGTCCTCCCCGGGACAATTGTCGTTCCTGCCGTTCCAACCCAAGTCGTCCGTCCCGGCGATGAACTGGAACTCGTTCACGGCCTCGCGGTTGAACGAGGGGTTGTCGTCGAGCATCCGCTCCGGGTTGTTCTCGAAGAAGACGAAGTTCTCGCTGATGTCACCGAAATCGATGTGCATGCGCCCGCGGCGCGCTGCCGGGTCGCCGATGCCGTCGTTGATCCAGAACTCCAAGGTCCGGGCCTGGGTGAGATCCAAGCCGTTGCCGGAGAAGGCGCTCATGACCCCGCTCCACAAGTCCTGGGCGCGGAAGGGCTCGCTCACGAGCAGGTTGCGCACGGTCTGCCGGTCGAAGCCGAGCTCCAGCACCACGATGCCATCGTCCGCTTCCTCTTCCGGCAACGTCGGATTCAAGTGCCCGCGCTTGACCTCGCCAGATGGGTTGTAGAACGCGGTGGGAATGCGATTCACCGTGTCCGCCAAGGTCGCCGCCGGGTCAGGCAGGGACGCCCAATTCCAAGCTTCGCGCCCGCTGCTGACGCGATCCGAGGTGTCCGCACTCTCCATGTCCTCGACGAACGCCGTGTTCTCGGTATTGGGATTGGGCATCGACATCGCCGCCTCGGCCGTCATCGTGATGGAGCTGCCGACTTTGGTGCGCGTGAATGGCAAAGCGTTGGCGAGCCACGTCATCCACCCTGGCAGGAAACGCAAGCTCAAGTTCACGTCGCCGACCAGATTGCGGCTGGGCTCGTCGCCAATCTGCGGCTGGCGTGCGAAGCTCCGCCGCGATTCCCACAGCCACACGGACGCGAGGTAACCGCGGCTGCCCAGCGAATACTTGCCGCTCGCCCCGAGCAAGGTCGCCTGGCCGGTGCCGAGCAGCGGCCGGAACGCATAGCTCACCTCGATCTTCGAGCTCGGAGTGATCTCATTCAGGACCGTGCCCTTGAAGGTGATCTTGCCGCCGGCGACCGGCTCGATGTCGTAGTCGACCCCGCGTGCGAGCGTGCGACCATCGAGCCGCACGACATCGCTGCCCTCGAGGATGTCCTGCGGCAAGGTGATTTCGGTCTCGGTGCCGCTGGTTCGCGCCAACAATTGATACTGATTGGCTGGAATCGTCTGATCGTTCTTCGGCAAGGTGTACATCGACGGGCTCACGGTTTCGCTGGCGCCGAACAGCTCCTCGCGGAAGGTCAGCGCGCTATCCTGCGACACCCCGGCGGTGATCAGTCGCTGGGTCACGACCTCGGGGGGCGGCGAGAAAGGTCGGAGCCCCGGCATGAACAGGAAGCCGTTCTCGCGATCGAGGAGATTGGCCCGGCTGATGTCGAAGAGGCCGTCCGGGCCGCCTTGCGGGAACGGCCGGTTGGCCTGGTTGAGCTCGTCGAGACCGAACATGTGCAGGTAGGTGGACTGGGGCAGGTGCTGCGGCACATTCGGCGTCTGGTTGCCGGCGCTGCGTGATTCGATGCTGAGCTCCAGATCCTGGACATTGGACGAGCCCAACAGGTAGACGTGGCGCATCATGAGCGGCGCGGTCGGGTGAAGCTCGTAGTCCGAATCCTGCTCGGGGTGGCGCACGAGGCGCAGCCGTGCGATGGGGCGAGTGCCGGGGGTCTCGTCGATGTTCCCCACCACGCGGCGGCGCGGGTCGTCGTAGCTCACACCGAGGGCATGCGAATCACCCACCGAGCCGTTGCGCAAATAGAAGCCCAACACAAGCTTCTGGCCGTTGGCATCGAACAGCACCCAGCCGATTTCCTCGTCGGTCAGGCGCCGCCACTTGGCGATGCGAAAATTCGGATCGCCGAAGTTGACGCCCACTTCCTGAATGGGCCAGCGCGCGGTGTTCGACGTCGCGTTGTACGTCGCGTCCATCTCCGCCGTGTTGAGGCCCGGTGCGAGACTCGCCACCCCGTAGCCGAAGAACGGCCGACTGTCCTCGGTCGCCGCGTTGCGGTCGTCGATGAAGATGTGGAAGTTGCCGAGAAAGCTCTGATCGATCAGCTGCCCCGGGACATACTCGCTGCCCGCCACGACTCCCGGGTCGAGCCCGTAGGAGTTGTAGAACACGACGCTGCTGGTGTCGGGAAGCTCGTAGAAAAAGAACCGATCGCGCACGTAGCGATTCTCTTCGATGGGAAAGACGCTGGCGCTGCCGCCGCTCGGTGTCAGCGTGCGCGTTTCCGCTTCGGTCTCTTCCTTCGCCGCCAGCACGGTGAGATCGAGCCCGGCGAGGCGCATGTCGGTCTTGACGCCGAACACACCCTGGGAGAGGCCTGCGGGTGCCACCAAGCGCGAGCCGGGCAACGTCAGGTTGGTGCCACCCAGGTCGATTCGGCGCACGATGTCGTCCTCGTAGCCCTCGTACCAGACGTTGATGCGGTTGGCGTCGGCCCCGAACGCGCTACTGTTGTGATCCACCGCGACGTGCACCTTGCCGCCGATGTTGCCCTCCAGCTTCACCTGCAGGTCTTGATCCATGTCCAATCTGGGGAAGAAGCTCTGTCCCCTGCCCTGCTCGGAAGCGATGAATGGCTGGACGCGCCGCGACTCGCCGGCGAAGGAGATGCTCTCTCGCCCGGAGATGCGAATGGTGGTGGCGTCGCGGCCGAACATCGTCGACAGCGGCCCGGGAAGCTCTTTGATCACCTGCACCGTGAAACCTTGGCCTGGCCCCCCCTCGGTTCCGGGACCCAACCCGCGGCCGCGTGTGCTTTCGCGCAGCCTGAGATCCGTGCTCGCCAGCAAGTCGTCTTGCTGCACGCTCCGTGGCGACGCCTGGACGCGCAGCGCGGGAGAAGAGAAATCGCGTGGTGTGTACACGTAGTAGGCGCCGTCGTAGAGGTAATACTCGGGCTGCGCCGGCAAGTAGCCAGGACTCTGAAGGTCGAACACGAGTCCCAGTTTCGGGCTGTAGTGCGTTTCGCTCCGAAGCGCTGTGCCTTGAGCCGCATCGATCGGGATCCGCAGCGAGACGCCGAACTCGAGCAACAAACCCCGAGCGCGCTGGTCCTGGCGCTCCATCAAGCGCTCCAGGTCCACGCGCAGTTGCGGCGGCTCGCTCGCAGCGACCGGCGCCAGCACGCACACGAGGCCGAGGACGAACCAAGGTCGCGCACGGTGCCGTCCGCGCTTCGACGCACCTCGCGCTCGTGCATGGGCTCGTCGCATGGTTCCCTCGAACCGTTGGGGGAGCGGGTCGCGGTCGGCGAGCAAGATCAGGGGGAGTCCTTCAACGGCAGCGTGTCCTTGTGGGAGGACAGCGCAGTCCACTCCAGAGGTCACGTGGGGCGTGACCTCCGACCGAGGCTGGTGCGTGTCGAACGGCCGAGACTTCCTGGTCGTTGGCCGACCGGGAACTTCCAGGCGTCCTTGGCGTCGAATCATCGCGGACCGCCCTCGGTCGAGACCCTTGTCCCCCCGAGGCCGGCGTGCTACGGTTCGCGTCGCCGCACTGGACATACAAGCTGCGCAACGGCAAAGACTTAGCGCAATGAGAACGATCGACCGCTACATCCTCAAGAGCCACCTGGGGCCGTTCGCCTTCGGCTTCTTCGTCACCACAGGCGTGCTCTTCACCCAAGTCCTCAAGCGGTTCCTCGACGATTTCCTGGCGAAGGGCATCTCTCCACTCACCATCGCCGAGGTGCTCGTGCTCAGCCTGGGTCATACACTTGCACTCTCCGTGCCGATGGCGGTGCTGGTCGCCACCCTGATGGCCTTCGGCCAGATGGCGCAGGATCAGGAGATCACCGCGCTCAAGGCCTCCGGCGTCAGCCTCTACCGCATCATGGCACCCGTGCTCGCGGGCTCCGCATTCATCTGCGGCGTGATGATTCTGTTCAACAACTACGTGCTCCCCGAGTCCAATCATCGCCTCGCCGGCTTGTTGATCGACATCGGCCAGAAGCGGCCGACGGTGAACATCGAGCCGGGAATTTATGTCGATGACTTCGAGGGCTACCGCCTCTACATCGGCGACAAGAACGAGGACTCGGACGAAATCCGTCATGTGCGCGTGCAACGCGACCGCCCCGACTCGAGCCCCGACATCCTGGTGGCCCCGCGCGGGAGGCTGTACTTCGTCAACAACGGCCAATCGCTGGTCATCGAGCTCTACGGCGGCGAGTGGCACCAGCTGCCGGACGAGAACAGTCTCGACTATCGTGTCACGCGCTTCGACTCACAAACCGTCATGATCCACGACGTCGCCGCGCAGCTGCAGCGGACCGCTCGGACGTCACGCGGCGATCGCGAAATGAGTCTGGCCATGATCCACGGTGCCATCGTCGACAAGCGCCAGAAGATCGACAAGCTGTTGCGCCGGGTCGACGAGCAGAGCCGCAAGCCCTTGCTGGCCAAAATGGAGCTGCTCGACCCGGCGCAGCGCACAGCGGCGCTGGCATCCCGCCGCGTGGTCAAACCCGGGCGACTGACAGCCGGCACCGAGGCGCGCCTGCGCGACACGGCACGGATGGAAAAAACATCCATCGACGGCTACGAGCGTTCGATTCGCCAGCTGCAGGTGGAACAGCACAAGAAGTACGCCATCCCCGCGGCATGCTTGGTGTTCGTTCTGCTCGGCGCGCCGCTGGCGTTGCGCTCGGGCCGCTCCGGCATGACAATGGCGATCGCCTTCAGCATCTCTTGCTTCCTGGTCTATTACCTGTTCCTGACCGGCGGCGAGAAGCTGGCCGATCGGCGCCTGCTGCCGCCGTTCCTGGCCATGTGGGCGGCGAACCTGACCTTCGGCATCCTCGGCGCGCTGCTCACCTGGCGCTCCGTGCGCGACAGTTCGACCATCAACTACCGCCGGCTCGATCCACGCACGTGGTGGCCCTGGCGACGGCGGTTCGCCTGAATGCGCCTCCATGACCGCTACGTCCTGGCTCTCTTCCTGCGCGTGCTGTTCTTTTGCATCGTGTCGCTGGCGTTGATCTTCCTGCTGATCGATCTCTTCGAGAAGATCGACGATTTCATCGACCACGACGCCCGGTTGAACGACGTCGTGCAGTTTTACGTCTACATGTTGCCCGAGATCCTGCGCCTGACCTTGCCGGTGAACATCATGCTCGCGACCATCATCAGCCTCGGCATCCTCGGCCGGCACAACGAGATCGTCGCCTTCCTGGCGAGCGGCGTCAGCATGCTGCGCCTGACGTCGCCGATCTTGCTCATCGCCATGGTGGCGGTGCTGCTGTCGACGCTGCTGGCCGAGTACGTGGTGCCGCGCACCAACTCGCGCATGCACCGCGTCCTGCACGTCGACATCCAGAAAGGCGAAGCGCAAGACGCGCGCGTGCGGCACAGCTTCGCCTTCCACGGCGAGGGCGACGTGCATTGGAACGCCAAATCGTTCAACACCCGCAACCAGACCTTGCGCGATGTCACCGTGTTCCGCTATCGCGACGGTCGCGTGGTCTGGCGCGCCTATGCCGAGACCGCCGTTTGGGAGGGCAACGCCTGGGTGTTCCACAACGGGGTGCTGCGCACATTCGTGCCCGATTCGCTCGGCACCGGCATCCGCGAGCATATGGAAAGCTTCTCGAGCCACCGTTTCCACGAGCTCGCCGAAACGCCGGAAGACTTGGCGCGGCTCGAACCGGTGCCGGAAGCCATGAACTATGTGCAACTCAAGTCGCGCGTGGACCGCTTGCAGAAGAGCGGCGCTCAGGTGAACGATTACCTCGTCGACCTGTACACCAAGATCAGCTATCCCTTCACTTGCCTGGTCATGGCGTTGCTCGGCATCGGGCTGTCGGCATCCAAGCGCAAACCCGGCTTGCTGACCGGCGTCGGGCTCACGCTGACCATCGCCTTCACCTACTTGGCGCTCACCGAGCTCAGCGCGGCGCTCGGCAAGAGCGAGAGCATCTCGCCGCTCGTCGCCGCCTGGTTCAGCCCAGTTCTCTTCGGTGTCGCGAGCATCGGCCTCTTCGCGCGCGTCAACCGCTGACCCTCGCGCCGGGCCGCTCGTGCGGCCCGGCGCGGCGGCGCCGTGGTTCGTAGTAGGATCCGCCTCTGGCTCCTCGCGCCCGTGGCTCAACGGATAGAGCATCGGACTTCGGATCCGAGGGTTGGGGGTTCGAATCCCTCCGGGCGCGCCAGCCACTCGCTCGCGCCGCGCACGCGATGGTTTTGCGACACAGGAGGAAGAACGAACGATGAACGAACCTGGAGTTTGGCGGGTTTGCAACGTGTGCAAGAAGCCGATTCGTTACGGGGCCATCTACAACCGCTGCTCCGTGTCCACCTGCAACGGGCCGCGGAAAAACTACGTCTTCTGCACCTTCGGCTGCTGGGACGCGCATTTGCCCGACCAAAACCACCGCAACCCGGAGTGCGTCGAGGAAACTGCGCCGTCGCGCTGATCGCCGGACCACGACGTGGGGCTCCGCGCCGCCCGCGCCGGCAGGTGCGCGCCTTCCTTCTCCCGACTCGAGCGCCCGCTACTTCTTCGAGATCTGGCGCTCCGGATTGGTGAAGTAGGCGGTGAACGCCAAACGGTCGGCGGTTTGTTCGATCGTCTTCCCGAGCGGCGTCCCCCCTCCATGTCCGGCGCGAGTCTCGACGCGGATCAGTACCGGTGGCCCGGCGGCCGCCGTCGACTGCACCATGGCCGTGTACTTGAACGAATGTCCGGGGTACACGCGGTCGTCGTGATCCGCCGTCATCACCAGCATCGCCGGGTATCGTGCTCCCGGCTTCACGTTGTGGTAGGGAGAATACGCGCGCAGGAACCGGAAGCCTGCTTCGCTGTCGGAGGTGCCGTAGTCCCCCGCCCAGGCATAGCCGATGCCGAACTTGTGGTACCGCAGCATGTCCAGGACGCCGACGCTTTGCGTGGCCACGGCGAACAGGTCGGGCCGTTGGTTGGCGACGGCTCCGATCAACAACCCGCCGTTCGAACCGCCGAAGATTGCCAGACGCTGTGCCGAAGTGAGTTTCTCGCGCACCAGATACTCCGCCGCCGCGATGAAATCGTCGAACACGTTCTGCTTGTGCTCCAGCGTGCCGGCCTTGTGCCACTCCTCGCCGTATTCGTTGCCGCCGCGCAAGCAGGCTTGCGCAAAGATGCCACCGGACTCCATCCAGACGAGATTGGCGACCGAGAACGAAGGCGTGAGCGAATTGGCGAAGCCGCCATACCCGTACAACAAAGCCGGCGCATGGCCGTCCTTCTGCAGTCCTTTGCGGTGCGTGACGAACATCGGCACGCGCGTCCCATCCTTCGAACGGTAGAACACCTGTTCGGTGACGTAGTCGCCAGGCTCGAAGCGGAGACGCGCTTGGCGGAAGGGCGTGCTTTGTCCACTTCGGAGATCGTGGCGGTACACCGTGGACGGCTGGTTGAACGACGAGTAGTCGAAGTAGAGCACCGGATCGTCCGGGGAGCCGAGCGCGGCCCGGACCGAGCCAGTGCCGGGGAGTGCGATTTCTCCCAGGCTCTTGCCACTGGTCGAAAACCGCCGCAGCTTCGAAGCCGCATCGTGCAGGGTTCCGATGAGCAATTCACCGCCGGCGTGCAGCGCGAGATCGATGACGTCCTCCGACTGCGGGATGACTTCCCGCAGCGCGACTGGATCCGGTCCGCCGAAGTCCAGGGAGACGATGCGGAACCGGGGTGCGTCGAGGCTGGTCTTCAAGTACAGCACCGAGCCCTCGCTGCCGACGAATTCGTAGTGCGCGTCGAAGCCAGCGATCAGCTGGCGGAGCGGTGCGTCCAAGCGCGGAGCGCTCGAAGTCCCGAGATCCTTGACGTACAGCTC
This sequence comes from Candidatus Krumholzibacteriia bacterium, assembly GCA_035649435.1. GTDB lineage: Bacteria > Krumholzibacteriota > Krumholzibacteriia > DASRJW01. The sequence continues at coordinate 13,780 of DASRJO010000004.1, forward strand.
GTTTTCGCCCTCCTCCGTGCGCTCGAGAGCGAGCAGCAGGAAACGGCCGTCGCCCGTGACCTTGGACCATGCGAACCACTGCGGCTGGTCCGGCCTCTCGTAGATCAACACGTCGTCTTTCTGCTCGGTGCCAATCCTGTGGTAGCAAACCTTTTGATGGATGATTTCTCTCGCCGCTCCGATGGACGAGGCATCCGGGAAGCGGGAGTAGAAGAAGCCCGTCGTTCCGCCGCGCCAGCTGATTCGCGCAGCGTCGAAGTTGAAGTTGACGCCCCGGATCCGATCCGGCAGATCCTCGCCCGTTGCGATGTCGCGCAGCCGGTACTCGACCCAGTCCGAGCCGGCGGTCTGCTGTGCGTAGAGCACCCACCGCTCGTCGGGCGACACCGTCCAATGCGCCATCGCCACAGTGGCGTCCTCGGACCATGAATTGGGGTCGATCAGCACACGCGGCTCGGCGTCGCCAGGTTTCTGCACGTACAAGACCGCATGGTTCTGCAGACCGTCGTTTCGGGTGTAGAACAACGTCCCGGAGCGGGTTTGCCGCGGAACGCCGTAGCGCTCGTAATTCCACAGCTCCTGGAGCCGGGCTCGAATCGCCTCCCGGTCGGGCAACGCCGCGAGGAAGGGCTGCGAGAGCGAGTTCTGCGCCTCGACCCAGGCTTTCGTTTCCGCCGAGTCGAGGTTTTCCAGCCAGCGATACGGGTCGGGAACCTTCGTGCCGAAATAGTCGTCGACGACGTGTTCGCGCCGAGTGTCCGGATACTTGATGGGTTCGGTTTGTGCCTGCGCGGCACCGCCTGTGAGAATCACCAGAAAGGCGGTTGCGATCAGGCGTCGAGCCGCTTGCATGGCGATCCTCCCAGGATCGGGTTACAGCACGTCGGCGGGGATGACGGCGAGGAAGTGCTGCAGGATGCGCGAGGTCGCGCCCCAGATGATGTCGTCGCCGAAACGGCACGAGCGCAAATGGTACGTGTCGCCGCGCCAGGTCCGGATGTCGTCGAACCACGCCGCGGGGTCGCGCAACACTTGCATCGGCACGTGCAGCACACGCTCCACCTCGCCGCTCTGCAGGCGCATCGACCTGCCTGCATCGATCGCACAGACGAAGGGTGTCACCAGGAATCCCGTGACCGTGGCGATGTCGTCGAGTCGGCCGAGGACCCGCACCGCGCCAGGCGGTACCCCGATCTCCTCGTCCAGCTCGCGCAGCGCGGTGGCCTCGAGGCTCGGGTCGTCGGCATCCCGCATGCCGCCCGCGAGCGAGATCTCGCCCTTGTGGTGCTCGACCGCGTGGCTCCGCTTGGTGAGGATGACGCCGTAGCCCTCGGTGCGTTCGAGCAACACGACGACCGCCGCCGGACAGAGCGGCGCCTTCGGTTCGACGACGCGCGGATCGAGATCGCCGAGCCGCTTCGGCGTCCGTGTCCGCAGCAGATCGACCACGCGCGCCTCGGTGCTGGCGAACGCGGCGGGACCCTCAGACTTTGGCGAAGACACGGCTCTTGAGCTGCTCGAGCTTGTCGAGCTTTTCCCAGGTGAAGCCCTCGTCCTCGCGGCCGAAATGACCGTAGGCTGCCGTCTTGCGGTAGATCGGCTGGCGCAGGTTTAGCGCCTCGGTCATGCCGCGGGGAGTGAGCGCGAATGTTTCGCGCACAGCGCGTGCGATGCTGTCCTCGTCCACCTTGGCGGTGCCGAAGGTTTCGACCAGCACCGACACCGGCTCGGCGACGCCGATCGCATACGCCAGCTGCACTTCGGCCTCGTCGGCGAGACCGGCAGCGACCACGTGCTTGGCGATGTGGCGCGCGGCGTAGCTTGCCGAGCGGTCCACCTTCGACGGGTCCTTGCCGCTGAACGCGCCGCCGCCGTGCCGGCTCCATCCGCCGTAGGTGTCGACGATGATCTTGCGCCCGGTCAACCCGCAGTCGCCCTGAGGCCCGCCGGTCACGAAGCGATCGCTGGGGTTGATGAAGTGCTGCACGTTCTTCGCGTCGATGTCCTCGGTGGCGAGCACCGGCTGGATCACGTGTTCGATCAGATCCTGGCGCATGCGGCTGATGGTGACGTCGGGATCGTGCTGCGCCGAGAGCACCACGGTGCGGACGCGGATCGGACGGCGGCCGTCGAACTCGATCGTGACCTGTGATTTGCCATCGGGCCGGAGGTAGGACAGCGTGCCATCGCGGCGTACCGCGCTCAAGCGCCGCGTCAAGCGATGCGCCAGCACGATCGGCATCGGCATCAAAGACTTCGTGTGCCCGCAGGCGTACCCGAACATCAGGCCTTGATCGCCGGCGCCTTCACGGTCGACAGCGGCTTGGATGTCGGGTGATTGCTTGTCGATCGCCGTGAGCACCGAGCAGGTGGCGGCGTCGATTCCATACTCGGCGCGCGTGTAGCCGATGTCGCGAATCACGCGCCGGACGAGGTCCGGAACCTGCACTTGCGCCGTGCTCGTGATCTCGCCCGAGACGAGCGCCAAGCCGGTGGTCACCAGCACCTCGCACGCCACCCGGCTGGTCGGGTCCTGGGTCAGCATGGCGTCCAGCACGGCATCCGAAATCTGGTCGGCGATCTTGTCCGGGTGACCTTCCGTGACCGATTCGGAAGTGAATAGGCGTGTCTCGGGCATCTCGTCTCCTTCGTCGACTCCGGTCTATCGCCGCCTTCCGCGGCGTGATGGTGGATCCAATGTGGGCAACATTCTAGCACGAGCCGTACCCCACGGAGCCCTGGGTCAACCCGGGCCGCGCAGCCTCGCCTTCAACTCTTGGATCCGCTCCACGGGGGACGGATCCACGTGGCGCAGGAACGCGAGATAGACGCTGGTGTAATCCGCCAGCATCGTGATCTCGAGCATGCGTGCCAGGTCGTCCGGGGCTTCGGGCTCCAACCATTCGACCCCTGCTAGGACGGGGCGCAGCAGATCCGCCGTCGCCTGCAGTCGGCGCCGGATGGGTGCTGGATCCTGCGGGTCGGCGAGCAGCAACAATTGCACCTTTCCGCCGAGGGCGTAGGCGTCCGGCCCCATGATCTCGTTGTGGTGCATCTCGGGGAGCGCGCTCGCGAGCGCCATGACCTTGGCGTTCTCGTTCAGCTGCGCCTTCCATCGCCGGCCCACGGGCTCGAGCAAGCCGGAGCCGGTGCAGATCCAGATCACCTTGTCCGCGGCCATCGCGGCGAGCTGCTTGGCGCGGTTCTGCACGGCGGGGGTCTCGGGCCCGAGTTGGGATGCAAGTTGCTCCAGTTGTCGCGCCGCCGCCTCGATCGCCGGCTGCGGCGAGGCTGGGAGCAGCTTGGCGCAATGCAGAACCCAAAGGATCGCGCCGAGCGTGTGACCGAGCGCAGCCCGCGGCTGCAACCCAGCGGCCAAGGACAGGACCGGCACGCCCGCCGCGGCCGCGCGCCGGGCGAGCTCGCCTCCCGAGGTGAGACACAGATGCGGCACATGCGCCGGCACTGCGGCGAACGCAGAAAGAGTTTCCTCCGTGTCGCCTGAATAACTACAGAAGAGGACCAAGGTCTGCGCGCTCACCCAGCCCGGCAGACCATAGTTCCGGTGCACCTGCACGCGAGCTCCTCGGCTCGCGCCCCAAGCGGCAGCGTAGTCGCCGCCGATCGCGGATCCGCCCATGCCACAGACGAGAAGTTCGGTGGGCGGCCTCTGGAGATCGAGCGCCTCGATCGCGACACGCACCTGCGGCATGCGCGTCCCGGCATGAGCCAGCTGGGTCGCGAGGTCCGCGACTTGGCGCAGCATGCTGCCCGGATCGAGGTCGCGCAGGCGATCGGGAGAATCGAGGCGGCTCACGGGGCGTCTTCGTTGCTCTCGGCCGCGACGAGCTCGGGGAAGCGCTCGTGCATCACCGACGACACCAGGTGCCGGATCTCGGCCGCGGTCGACAACCCGAGCGCTTTGTGCGCCAGCGTCTTGGCTTCGTCATAGGTGATGCCGCGGATGATGCGTTTGACCTCTGGAATCATGTAGGCGCTGATCGACAGCTCGTCCAGTCCCAGGCCGACGAGCAGCACGCTGTACAACGGATCGCCGGCGATCTCGCCGCACATGCCGACCCAGATCCCTTCCGCATGCCCGGCATCGACGGTGTTGCGCACCAAGCGCAGCACGCTCGGATGCATCGGTTCGTATAAATAGCTGATGCGGGCGTTGCTGCGGTCGACTGCGAGCGTGTATTGCACCAGATCGTTCGACCCGATGCTGAAGAAGTCGGTCTCCTTTGCCAGCAGGTCGGCGATGGCGACGGCGCTCGGAGTCTCGATCATCAGCCCCACCTCGACGCCTTCGTCGAAGGCCCGGCCTTCCTGCTGCAGCTCGGCTTTGACCTCGTCCACCAGGGTGCTCGCGGCGCGCACTTCTTCGAGCCCGGTGATCATCGGGAACATGATCTTCACCTTGCCCGCCACGGAGGCGCGCAGGAAGGCGCGCAGCTGGGTGCGCAGGATGTCGTGCCGCGTCAGCAGGAAACGGATGCCTCGCCAGCCCAAAAACGGGTTGAGCTCGCTCTTGCCGGGCCCCAAGTAGCTGGCGAACTTGTCGCCGCCGATGTCGAGGGCACGGAAGATCACCGGGTCCGGTGCGATGGCGCGCACGATCTGGGTGTACTGCACCACCTGCTCTTCCTCGCTCGGCAACGCATCGCGGGTGAGGAAGAACCATTCGGTGCGGTACAGTCCGACGCCCTTCGCTCCCTTGGCGAGCGCCACCTCGGAGTCTGCCGGCGTCTTGACGTTGGCGGAGAGCTCGATCTTGCGGCCGTCGCGTGTCACCGCGGGATAGTCCTTGAGCGTCAGCAGCTCGCGCTCGAGTTCTTCGAACTTCGTGCGCGCCGCTGCGAATTCACGCAGCGATTCCGGCGTCGGCCGCAACACCACTTGGCCGGTGTTGCCGTCGAGGATGATGCCGTCGCCGTGCTCGATATGATCGCTCAGCCCCTCCACGCCGACTACGGCGGGAATGCCGAAGCTGCGCGCCAGGATCGCGGCATGGGCGGTGCGTCCACCGCGGTCGGTGGCGACACCGAGGACGAAGCGGCGGTCGATCATCGCGGTGTCCGAGGGCACCAGATCGCGCGCCACCACGATCGCTTCCTCGTTGAGGCTGCCGAAGGAAGCGGTCTCGAGACCGATGAGATTGTGCAACACGCGGCGGCGGACGTCCTCGACATCGGCGCGGCGCTCGCGCAAGTAGACGTCGCCAATGGCGTCGAAGGACTCGAGAATGCGGCCGATGACGCGGTTGAAGGCGAACTCGGCGCACATGAGGTCCTTGCGCACCAGCGCCTCGGTGTCTTCGATGGCTTTCGTGTCCTGCAGGATCAACAAGTGGGCATCGAAGATCTTGGCATGGTCTTCGCCGATCTTCTCGGCCAAACGCATGCGGTTCTCGCGGATCTCTTCGCTGGTGCGAGCCAGGGCCGCATGGAAGCGTGCCAGCTCGGCCTCGACGCGCTCCGGAGCGACGATGAAATTCGGCGCCACGATCTCGCGCGGGCGCTGCACGTAGGCGCGCCCGACCGCGATGCCCGGCGCCACCGCCAGACCGCGCAAACGCATCTCTTTGCCGGCTCCGGCCATCTCACGGCTCCTCGTGAAATCCGTGCTCGACCAACGTCTTGAGCGCATGCACCGCTTCGGCCTCGTCGGGTCCGTCGGCGGTAATGATCAGCGGCGTCCCGAGCACCGCGCCCAATGTCGCCAGTCCGAGGATGCTCTTGCCATCCACCGGGGACATTTCGTCGGTCGCCACCTGGATTTGCGCTTGAAAGCGCGCCGCCAGATGCACGAACGTCCCGGCCGAACGCAAGTGCATGCCCTTGGCGTTGCGGATCCGCGTCTCGACGCGCGTCATCGGCAGGTGTTCATGGTTGGCCCCCGCGCAGCTCCGCGGACCCGCTGGGTTGGTGACGCCGACGACCGCGGCCCATGGTACCCGAGGCGCGGCTCCGGCCGCCACCTCGGCGCGTCTCATGCATCGGCGAGACTCTGGACCACGGTCGCGCTCCAGCGCTCTCCGCGCTGCAGCGGTCGTGACGCGATGAACAGGAAACACGAGCCCTGGTAGACGCGTTCGAAACCGGACTCCGAAGTGGAGACGGTTTCGATCGGAGCACGCCAGACGTCCATCGGCTCGCTGCAACGCATGACCACGCGGACACCGCTCCACGCGTCGACGACATCGAGACGGCGCACACCGCTCGAGCTGCCGCGGCTGGCCAGGTGCCCGTCGGCGAGACGGGAACCGTTCACCTCCAGCCAGCGGTCGGGGGCGTTCCCCGCCAGCAGGTTGGCGGCCAGCTCGATGCCGAAGCGAGGGGTGCCAACCGACTCGCCTTCGAGCCAGACCTCGTAGTCGGCTTCGAGGTCCCGATCGGTGAGCCGCATGCGGCGCACGACGAGAATCTGCCCGGGACCTGCGGATGTGGCGAACGACGCATTGCACTCGAGACGCACGCCATCGAGCTCCAAGCGCCAATCGTAGGCGAGCGTCGCGAGCGGCACGAGATCGGGCAGCGCTGCCGCCGCAAAGTCTTCGGAGGTCGCCGTCGCCGGGAACAAGTGATCGATGAACGACCCCTTGCGATAGGCGTCGTACACCAACGACTGCACGAGATCCGGCGCCTTCACCCGCACCAGATCGTGGATGCTGACTGCCTTCTCCGTGTCGTCCGTTCCGGCCGTGTCCAGGTGCCGCAGCTTGTCGTGGTAGGCCTCGGGACGCCGGGTCAGCACATCGAGGACGTTGAAGCCGCGTCGGCGGTCGTCGAGCTCGTAGACCGCGCCGCCGCTATCGGGCTTGAGCACCGCCAGCGCACGTTCGCTGCGCAGCAGGATCTCGGGACGGCCGTCGACATCGTAGTCCAGCACCTCGCGCTCCGGCATGCCGTCGTCGGCAAGCGCGTCGGCACGGATCAGCTCGTGATAGACGGCGGAACGCAAGTGCGGCAAGTAGAGACCGCCGAACAGGCCGTGCCAGTAGGCGTCGTTGGATTGCCCGCGCCACAAGTGCATGGTCGCGGCGTCGACAGCCTCGCCCGGCACGCGACGCTGCTCCAAGCGGCGGCTCACGTGCAGCATCTTCTTGTGCATCCAATTGCCTTCGGAATAGCGCGCCAGGAAGTTGCGCCAGAATCCGCCGCGGATGAATTGCACCAGATCGCCGCCGTCGGCCAGTGCCGCCACCATCGCGCGCGCCGCGTGCAGCTTGGGCTGCGCCGCCGCCGGCAGCGCCCACTCCATCATCTCACTGTAGGACGCCGTCGGCAGATAGATCCGCCCGCGCGGCGGGTGCGTCGCCAGACTGTCGGCGAAAGTCGTCAAATGCAGCCAATCGGTGTGGGTCTCGAGCGCTGTGCAGAAGCGCTCCATCCATCCTTGCTCGTAGCAGCGCGCATGGGTTCCCGGCCAGACGCCGAACTTCTCGCCGTCATCGGCGTGAACCAGCAGCACGTCCTCGTCGGCGTCGGCCTGCCGGCGCAGAAACGCGACCGTCGCCTCCGGTTCCTCGAAGGGCAGCAAATAGCGCAACGTCTTGGCGATGGGAAACACGCGCAGCAAATGGCCGTTGTCCTCGGTGACGAACGAGCCCACGAGCGACTCGGCCGGCCAGCCCGCACTCTGGAAATGCGTGTCGTCGAGGACCGTGTACGCCAGCCCGGCGCGAACCAGCGATTGCGCCAGTTGTGGCTCCCACGCTCGCTCCGCCAGCCATGCACCGCGCGCGGCAACGCCGAAGCGCGACTGCAACCACTCGGTTTGGCGCATGAGCTGGCCCTGCCGGTCGACCTCGGGAATGGCGGACAGAATCGGTTCGTAGAACCCGCCCGACAGCAGCTCGACCTGGCCGCGCTGCAGCATCACACGCATGCGCTCGAGGTACTCGGGATGCCGCGCTTCGATCCACTCCCACAGGCCGCCGCTCTTGTGCAAACAAAACCGCACTTGCCGGTGGCGGAAGAGCACGTCCAGCATCGGTGCGTACGCGCGCACGTAGGCATCTTCGAGAACGTGCTCGAAGTTCCCCACCGGCTGATGATCATGCAGCGCGAAAATGAACGAGACACGGCCCATGCGTCCTCGCCAGGTTCAAGGCCACAAGCGCTGGAGCGTCTGCGAATCGATGCGGACAGCCGGCGTCGACGGCACGTCCTGCGCTTCCAAGGCGACCCCGCGATCGAGCAGCGCACGCAGGTCACGCGCCGTCGCCGCTGAGATCGCGACCGCTTCGAGCAATCGCGGCGCCCCGGCCACATGCAGTCCCCCGACCTGGATGCGACGCACCGCGGCGCCGAGCTGCACCAGCCGCAGCGCATCCGCCGCGCTTCCCAGCACCCACAGCGTGCGCAGCGCGTTCTCCGGCTGCCCGAGTGGAATCGCCGCCGCAGCCACCGTCGTCACTTGGATGTCGAAATCGCCTTCGGCGAGATCGCGATACATCGCCACACGCTGCGGATCGGCGGCGGTCGAATCGTGCGCCAAGATCACGCGCTCGGCAGCGAACCACTTGGCCCACGTCTGCAGCACCTGCGCGTGCAGGAGGCGATCATCGATCCGCACCAGGACGGCGCTCACGCCGTCGGCCCTTTGAGCAACTGGACCGAATTCCGGCCGCGCTCGAGGAGCCGCGCCACCATGCCGTCGAGGTCGTGATCATCGCGACGCAGGAGAAAATCGACCAGCATCGGCAAGTTGACGCCGGAAAGGATGCGGACATGGGGAAAGTCGACGAGCGCCCCCAAGCTGGAGGTGGCGCAGCTGCTGCCGCGCGAATCGACGAAGACGATGCAGGGCCGCGGCCCGAGCCGGTCGATGGCGGCACGCACCTCCGCCGCCATGTCCTCCAGCGAGCCGCCGTGGTTGGACACCACGTCCA
>DASRJO010000005.1:0-11205 GCA_035649435.1 Candidatus Krumholzibacteriia bacterium
GCTTATGCTCGTCGCGCAGGCGCTTGATGATGTCGGCGTCGGCGTCCTTGACGAAACGCCCGGCGTACTCGGGCACCTCGGCGGTGAAGCGCCCCTCCGCATCCACCGGAACCACGACCGGCACTCCGTGTTTCTGTCCCAGGGCGTAGTCGTCCTCGCCGAAACCGGGGGCCGCGTGCACGATCCCGGTGCCTTCTGCGGTCGAAACGAAGTCCCCGGCGTGGACGGTGAAGGCGCCTTGCTCGCCGAGCGAGGCGAAGTAGGGAAAGAGCGGCTCATAGACCGCGCCGACGAGCGTGCTGCCCGGGAACGTGGCCAGGATCTCGATGCTCGCCGCATCCTTCCAGTACGTGGGAACGCGCTCGCGCGCCAGCACGTACTCCACATCGCCATCGCGCAGATGCACATATGGAATGTCGGCACCGACAGCGAGCATCAGGTTGCTCGGGAGCGTCCACGGCGTCGTCGTCCAGGCGAGGAAGTACAGCGGCCTGGTCTCTGCGGCGTGCGCCGCATTCGCGCCCGTCGCAGCGCGCAAGGCCGCTGCCGCCTTCGGCGTGGCGCGGAAACGCACCGTGATCGCCGGGTCCTGCACGTCTTGATAGCCCTGGGCGGTCTCGAAGTTGGAAAGCGGCGTCGCGCAACGCGGACAATAAGGCATCACCTTGAAACCTTCGTAGATGAGCTCTTTGTCCCACAGCTGTTTGAACGCCCACCAGACCGACTCCATGAAGTCGAGGTCCATGGTCTTGTAGTCGTGCTCGAAGTCCACCCAGCGGCCCATGCGGCGCACGGTCTTGCGCCATTCGCCGACGTAGCGCAAGACGATGCCGCGGCACGCCTCGTTGAAGCGCGCGATGCCGTAGCTCTCGATGTCGCGCCGCGACTGCAGCGCCAGCTCCTTCTCCATCTCGTATTCGACCGGGAGGCCGTGACAATCCCAGCCGAAGCGGCGCTCGACGTAGAAGCCGCGCATGGTGCGATAGCGCGGCACCACGTCCTTGATCGTCCCCGCCAACAAGTGACCGTAGTGCGGCAAGCCGGTGGCGAACGGCGGCCCGTCGTAGAAGACGAACTCCGATCCGCCGCGGCGCTGCTCGAGCGAGCGCTCGAACGTGCGCTCGCGTTCCCAGCTCTGGTTGAGATCTTCCTCGAGCGCGGCGAAATCGACCTTGCTCGAGACTTTGTGGAATGGCATCCGCTTCTCCGCAGCTACGACCGGTCGCAATCGCCGCAGTACGCGGCGATGGCGGCGTGAACGGGCCATCATAGCCTGGAGTTGCCCTGGCTGTCACATCGGGTGCAGCGACAGTCACTGCTCAGTCGGATTTCAGGACCGGAACTTTCTCCAGGCCAACGAGCTGTCCGAGCTCGTTGTACTTGAATCGGTACAAACCTGGACCCAGGTCCGGAGCGACGCGTGCCGCTGCGGCGCCGAGAGACGTGATGAGACCGGTGACTTGCTCCAGGGTTTCCGGAGCCTGAACGTCGCGCTCCACGCCGAGCTCGGTCAGTTGCCAACCATTCTCGAGCGTCGCCTTGACGTTGGCCGAGCCCAACAAACCTGAAGGTCGAATGGCGTAACCGCTGCTGTAGTCCGGGAGCCAGACGATCTGGTGGTTGAGCTTCAGAGTGTCCTTGCCGGCTTCTGCGACGCTGACGAGAAGATACGGCAGCGGTCGATAGAAGCGCAGTCCTTCCGCGTCCGAGCCCGCTTGGATGGGCTCGATCCGCACCGAGGCGCAGCCGAATTGGATGGAGACGAGGATCGCGAGGACGGTGGACCGGAACATGGTTGTTCCCTCCCCTGCCATGCATCGGATCGGCATTCGACGCTGCGGCAGCGTCGCACGATTGTTGTCTGCAAGCCAAATGCCAGCACTACTCGTGCCCGAGGCTCGGGGCCGCCGGCTCCTTCCCCGCGCGCTCTTCGATGTCGGTGTCGTCGCGGTGGATCGCTTCCTGGATTACCCGATGGGTGACCGACTCCAGGTGCGAGTGCAACGTCGCGTTGAGCTGCTCGAACTCGGGCCAGAGCACGTCCTGGACGAACGTGCGCGTGACTCGAACCATGACGGTGGTCCGGCGTTGGCCGCGGTAGCGATAGGGCCGGAGCTCGTAGCGGCGGAGCAGGGCGGTGAACAGCGCTTTGGACCATGCGTCCGGCAAGCCGAAACGGTACTCGACCGGCGGCTCGGACTTCTCCAGCAGCCGCAATCGTTGCCGGATGCGTTCCAACGCGCTCTCGGCCGCATCGCGTTCTCCCAGAGTGCCCGAGCGCGCGAACAACGCCTCGATCTTGCGCAACTTCTCGACCAGACGTTCTTCTTCGGCGTCGAACACTCCATCTCCTTTCGCCCAGCCTCACTCGGGCATCGAGGGCGGGCGGCGAGTGGGAACGCCGGGGTGCGCCGCAGGGTCGGGGTGGAGGGCGCCGCGTCGGCAATTCGGTGTCGTGTTACACCGGCTGGCCGAGAACAGCCCGGGCGCGATCGAGAAGAGGATGAACGGGGTGGCTTGCGAGTCGCGCGAATGCTGCGTCGAGTGATGACCAGCGGCGTTCGCGAACCGATGCCTCTTCCCAGTCCTCTTCCTCCTGCACGACCTCCAGGAGAAGAACCGCGACGCGAAATCTGGAGCCCCATTTCTCGTATTCGGAGCATCCGATCGATTCACCCGTGAGCCGCCCGCGCGGCCCGGCCTCTTCCCAGGACTCTTGGAGCGCTGTCTCTTCGAGTGTGTCGCCTGGATCGACCAATCCCTTCGGGATTCCCCAGGTCTCGGAATCCTTCTTGCGAATGAGACAAATCTCGGTGGCGCCGCGTGTGCGGCGAAACGCGAAGGCGGCCGCCTGTTGTGGATTGGTATCTTGCAAGGTTCCCGGTCCATCTCCAACGACGTCGTACCTCGCGTCTAAACCAGGTACTCCCGGTCGCGGATTTTTTTCGGCAGATACTCTTCCGAGATGAACGAGATGCCCTTCGACGACAGCGCTTCGAGCTCGAACTTGACGCCCATCTGCATCATCTTGCGCAGCTCCTTCTGCCATTCCTTGCGCTCGAACCAGGGGTAGGACAGCATCTGCTTGGCACGGCGCTCGTCCATTTCGTCGAGTCTGATGTGAACGTTCTCGGCAAGGCCGTATTTCTCGGCGTCGAAAGACGACAGTCCGACGAAGCGCGCCTGCGGCACGGCCATGCGCAGGCTCTCGTAGGCCAGGTTGATCGAGCCCTGCTTGACGACCGAGTAGATGTAGAGCCCCCAAGGGTCGTTGTCCACCAGCACGTACAGCGGCAGCTTGAGCTCGTTGGCCATGCGATAGCACAGGCGTCGCACACCGCGCGGCGCCATGCCGTTGCCGTGCAGGATGATGGCGTTGTGCTTCTTCCAGAACTTGTCCTCGTTCAAGCGCCGCCAGACCGCGTCCTTCTCGACCAGCACGATCATTTGGGCTTCGGTCTTCTTGAACTGAATGACGTTCGCCTCGACGATGGACGGCACGCTCCAACCGCCGCTCCCGAGCCGGCGCAGATCGATGGTGTCGCCCGAATCGACGATGGTGAGCGGACCCACCATGGAGCCGCGGTTGGAGGCGAAGAGATTCATCTCCTCCCGCAACGAGTCGAGCGCGACCTCGATATCCTCGATGATCGGATCCGACTCCTCTTGCTCCTCGAAGGTGTTCTGGCGGGTGCCGGCGATCGTGTGCTTGGTGATGTAGTAGAGATCACGGATGCTGGTGGTCTTGCCGACATCGACCAGATCCTTGCAAGCCGACGCCACCAGCATGGTCTGCATGTACTTCCGAGCCTGGCCGACGTTGAACAGCGACCGGCTCTGGGTCTCGTCACCGAGCTCGATGATGGACTTCTTGGGATCGAATTTGACGTTGGCGAGCGTCCGGAGCGGGATCTCGACGTTGGGATTCTTGCCCGCATGGATCTGCTTCACGGCGTCGGCGCCGAGCTCGGAAAGCTTGGCCACGACGTTCTTGCCGTCCCGGGCCTTCTTGGACGTGCGTTTGCGCGTGCTCATCGGCCTTCCTCCAGTCCGAGCCGCAGCTGCGAGCGTTCGTCGTCATCGGCGGTGTCGCCGTCGGGTGGGGATTCGCTGCGCACGCGTCGCGTCGGCGCGACGTAGGCCTCGGCGGCGGCACTGACATCGCCGGTGTGCTGGCGCGCCAGCTTCGCGAGGTCCGCCTGCAGCTGCTTGCGATCCACCTTCGTGAGCTTGCCGAGCGATTCCACCAGCTCGCCGATGTACATCTCGAAAATACCGCGCCGGCGCTCTTCGCGTCGCGCGTTGTCGCGCCGCCGCAGGTACGTACCGAGCTTGCGGCCGCATTCCTGCAGCGCCAGCCGGATCTCCTTCAGGATCTCCGCGTAATGCGCGATCGCTTCCTTCGATTCGCTGGTGAAGGGCACCCACACCGAGGCCACGTGCACCAGCAACACCATGGGCCCTTGCGGCAGCGATCCCTTCGGCTGCGACAAACCATACTGCCGCCAATTCGTTTCGATCGCGGCGCGAAAGATGGCGCACCCTGACTGTTGGTATTGCAACGGCACGCGATTCGCGAGCCGGAGCAATGTGATCGGGCCCTGCTGCGCGTCCTCGGACTTGGTGGTGCTGTGGGGCTCGACCTCGTCGTCGGCCGCCTGGCGCAGATCGCCGCCGTAGGCGAGCCCGGCTTCGACGACGAACGGGTTGCCGCGATACACCGCCGGCGGCCGCGTCGACGAGCAGGCGAACTCGGCGCGGATCTCGCGCTCCAGCCCGCGTTGGATCAGCTGCTCCCCGATGGGGACGACGCTCGACGCCGGTGGCGCGAAGATCTTCACCTTCGGGATGGCGCGATGCAGCAGGTCGACCTCCGCCGGCTTGAGGTCGTGCGGTCTGCGATTCGTCGGCACGCCGGCGAGCTTCAAGATTTCGTCGGCCACCTTGGCGCTCACGCGCGAGAACTCCGTCTGCAGCGCCGAGGACACCGTGCGCGCCTTCGTGTCCTTCAAGATGTGCTGCAGCGAGCCCAGCTCCACCCCGTACGGATGCGGTTGGATCTCCAGCGGCTCCGGCGGCAGCTGCTCGGTCAGGCGTTCGAAGCGAACCGGCGCGCGATCCCGTGGCGGCTTGTACACGACCTCGGCATGGGGATTGGCGATCGCCACCTGCTCCAAGTATTCGTCGACGGAGCGCCGGCCGCCCTTGTACGACCCCTGCAGCTCGATCTCGATGCGTGTCCCATGGTCCGCATCCCAATCCAAGGCGTCGTCCTTCACGATCACCGGCATGTTCTTCGCCGTGTCCAGGACGATTTCGAAGTGATGCGCCGGACGTCCCTTGCCAGTCTTCGACGTGATGACCACCGGTTTGCCCGTGGTCAGCTGTCCGTACATGCCGGCGGCCGAGATGCCCAGTCCTTGTTGACCGCGGCGCTGCGCCAGGCGATGAAACTTCGAACCGTAGAGCAGCTTGCCGAATACCTTCGGCACCTGGGCTTTGACGATGCCTGGGCCGTTGTCCTCGACGATGACGCGATAGCGGTCCTCGCTGATCTCGACCAGCTCGACACGCACGCTCGGCAGAATGCCTGCTTCCTCGGCGGCGTCGAGGCTGTTGTCCACCGCTTCCTTCACCGTCGTGAGCAGTGCGCGCGCCGGGCTGTCGAAGCCCAGGAGATGCCGGTTCTTCGTGAAGAATTCGCTGACGGAGATCTCGCGCTGGTGCCCCGCCAAGGTCTCCGCCGATGCCCGCCGGCCGGAGGGTCGGGGGCTGTCCGCCTTCACTGCCGCGCGCTTGCCAGCTGGAGCGGGGGCTTCAAGCGCCAGCTTCGATTCCTGAACGAGAGCTCGGCTCGCAGGTTCCTCGACCGTGCGGAGCTTGGAAGACCGGTCCTTCGCAGCCGTTCGCGCCCTCTTCTCGGCAGTCCCTCGCGTTCCCGCCTTCTTCTCGGCAGTGCCGCTCGATCGAGCCTTTTCGGCAGTGCCGCTCGTTCGAGCCTTCTTCTCGGTAGTCCCGCTCGCGGGCTTGGTGATCTTGCCTGCGGGGCCTTTCCCGCGCGGCTTGGCGGGCGTTGGTACGGGGTCTGGCTTTTTCCTCTTTGTTGCCAACGGCTTGGATGCGGGCCGCGGGGGCGTTGCCGGTTTGGGGATCCGCGCAGAATCTGGCCCGGATCCTGCCCGTGACCCCTTGTTGCCCTTGGCAACGGGGGTGTCGCCGAAGACGACGGGCTTGCCCGAAGACTTGCGGATGCGGACTGTCATGCGGCGCGTTCCTCCTGTGGCCAGGCGGCGTCGTTGTCGTTGCCAGCTCCGGCGTGTGCTCACTAGATTACGCCAAGCCATGCGGGTGCCGGCAAGAAGAAGTCCACGGCACGAGGCGAGCTTGGCTTCTGTGGCCGCGCCGCAACCGGAGATTCGGATGCAACGGAGAATCCAGGCAACGAAAAAGCGCCATGCACATCGTGCCCTGCTGGCCGGCTGCTTCGTCGCATGCCTGTTCGCGTGCGGGAGCGGGCGCGAGGACGCGAAGCTGGCCGAAGACTCGCTCCGACCCGTGTCGCTGACAGTCGCGCACGCTCTCGCTCCGTCGCGCCTCGAGCACCTGCTGGCGCGCAACACGGGGCCCGCCGTGAGCTTGCCCGAAACTCTGCTCGCGGCTCGGATCGCCGCGTGGCACGATCTCGCGATCGGCGCACGCGTCGCCCGCTGGGCCGATCTTTTTCAGCAACGTGGCGAAACGACCTATTTGTTCGGTCTCAAGCCCGGCGGCTACGTCGCCGATAGCTTGCTGGTGCAGGACTTCCGCCAGGATTGCGTGCTGTTTTCCTACCGCTGTGCGGAGCTCGCTCAGGCCAGCAGCCCGCGCGATGCCATTCTCCGGGCGCTCGCGACGCGCTTCGCCGGCACGCCGCCGGACTCCGTCGTTTCCGCGAGCGGCGGCGTCGACTACAACCATCCCTCGCACTTGGACGACTCGCTCGATCTCGTGCGTTCCGGCTTCTGGGGGCGCGACGTGACCGAAGAAGTCGGTGTCGCGGTGCGCGACGCCGCTGGCACCACGCGCTATCCACCTGGATCCTTCGCCTACATCCCGAGCGCGCAGCTCCGCCTGGATCGCCTCGCGGACGGCGATCTGCTCTACTTCGTCTTCGACGAGAAATCCACCCGCGGACAGAAGATGCGCCAGGAGTACGGCACCCCGATTGGACACCAGGGCATCGTCAGTCGGTTGGGTGACCGCGTCGACGTCATCCACGCCGCCATCTCCGATCTCCCCGGCGAATACCTGGGCAACCGTGTCGTGCGCGTCCCGCTTGCTACGTACCTGCGCCGCATCGAGAGCTGGAAGGGCGTGATCGTGACGCGTCTCGCTGAAACCAGCCCTCGTCCTTGATCGATGGGCCACGGGACGGGCTCTGGAGGCCGTTCTCGGCGTTTTTTGCTTTGACAAGGGCGGCGCGCCCCCCTAGAGTTCGCGGCGGTTTGCAATCAGCATCCCCTCTCACCATCGGAGGTTGTTCCTCTATGGCAGCGAAGCCCGCAAAGAAAGCCGCCGCCGGCAAAGGCGCGGAGCTCATCATCTCCAAGAGCCGCACCAAGGCCGCGACGAAGAAGTGCAACGTCTCGCGCGAGTTCTATCCGGCCCTCGACAAGAAGGTCCGCGCGATGATTGCCGAGGCAGAGACCCGCGCGATGGCCAACAAGCGCAAGACGCTCAAGCCAGGGGATCTCTAAAACTATCCTCTTTGGAGCTGGTCTCCCAACGACGGGCCGAGTCGACCTCGGCCCGTCGTACTTTCTGCGATCCATGGAGGCTCGCGCGCATCGGCCTTTTCGCCGTCACACGTCGCACGTCGGGCTCGCGTGTCAGGTCCGGAGGCGCACGCGGTAGGTGAGCATCGTCTTGCCGTTGGCCGGCACGGGAAGCGTGAAGACTGCGGTCGTGGCATCCTTCTTCACCGCTGGGTGCGAGCTTTCGAGGATCTCCCAATCGCCGTGCAGCATTTCTTCCACGGCCACCTGCACGCTCGCATCCTTGTGATTGCGCAGCTCGACCTCGACCGCCGACTCGATGACATGGTCGTCGATACGCTGGAAATCGGTCTGCACGTGTTTGCCGACGATGTCGAAGGCGCGGCCGACGCTGAACTCCAGGGTTTCGTCCTTCGGCGTGTGGCGCACGCGGTTCTCGCCGAGGAATTGCGGCGTGCCCTTGCGATCGTGCTTGTAGACGCGCACGATCCCCTGCGGGATCGGTTGTCCCAAGCCGTTGTCGCTCGCGTTCTTGAAAGAGAGCGTCACCTCCACCGGTTCGGCGTCGTTGGACCGATAGCCTTGCGCCAGCACCACGTGCGGCGCACTGCGATAGGTGTAGCCCTTGGTGATCGCGACACCCTCGGCATCGAAGAACAGGACTTGCTTCTGCTGCCGGTCGAGGACGTCGGTGCGACGCTCGAGCGTGTAGAGGTGGTACTCGAACAGGGACTCTTCTTGGAACTGCGGCCGCCGCCCGCCGTCGGTGGCCATCGCCTGCATCTCGATGCCCTTGTCGAACATTTGCTGCACGCGGTTCACGTCGCCGGCCACCAGCTTGAGCTCGGCGTTGCGGAAGCTGCCGCCGCTCTGATTATCGAGCGTCACCCAGCCGGTGAGCCCCGCCTTCGCCTCGCTCTCCTCGAGGAGGAGAACGTAATCGGCGCGCCAGGAGAACCCGCGCGATAGATACGTCACCTCGACGTCGCGGTCGCCCGCGCTCTTGGCATCGAGCGTCCACACCAACGTCGGCGTCGCGATCAGCTCCTGCGGGATGGCATCGAGCACGACATCGCCCGGCAGCTCGAAGACGATCTTGCCGTCCAAGTCGTAGACGTAGCCCTCGTTGCTCGCCAGCAGCTTGGCGCGGCCATAGGTGCCTTCCTTGGTGCGGTAGCCGACCTCGCGTCCGACGTATTTCTCCATCAGCTTGGCGCGCGAGATGAGGTCGTACTCGTAGTTCTGCTCCACCAGGTGCAGCGCACCGCTGCCCAGGGGCTGCAAGTGCACGGTCGCCGGATCGACGCCCGTCGTCACGTCCTCGTAGCGCAAGCGATAGACACCGCTCTGCGTCGGGATCGACCGCCGCTCGCGGATCAGGCTCAGGTCGTTGTTGTAGATGGTGAGGCTCACGTCCTTGCGGGCCGCAGCATTGCTGGCGCGATCCTGCGCCCGGACGGAAGCCGCGGATCCGATCAACACCAGGGCTGCCGCGGCATGCACCGGTCGCAGTCGTCGCGTCGAAAATCGCATCGTTCTCCTCCAAGCTGGCGCGTCGCAGGCCGGCAGGTTCGAAGCTCGGCCTGCCGGGTTCGCACAGTTCTACCGTTCGGGTGCGGCTTTATTCCACTCAATCTCGTCGCCGCGCCGGCAGTGGAATCGCCGTCCTTGAGTGGCCTCGCAGCCGGTTGTTAAGGTCGACCGATGTTCGAATCCCTGTTGCGCGAGCTGCGCGCCGACGACTGGTTCCAGGCTGCGCTCGCCGCGAGCCAGGTCCAGGACCGCCGAGCCGCCACCTCGTCCGAGCTCGCGCTGCGCGAGGACTTGGGCTGGGCGTTGGCGCGCCTGGGCATCCACGGGCTGTTCTCGCACCAGGCCGAGACCTTGGTCCACGCCCGCGAAGGCCGCCACGTCGTCATCGCCACCCCGACAGCGAGCGGCAAGACGCTGTGCTTCAACCTGCCCGTGCTCGAAACGGTGCTCGCCGCACACGACACCGGCCACGACGCGCGCGCCCTCTACCTGTTTCCGCTCAAGGCGCTGGAGCAGGACCAGCTCAAAAATCTGCACCGGCTGCGCGATGCGATCGGATTGCGCGAGAGCTTCCGCGCCGCCATTCTCGATGGCGACACGCCCCAGGCCGAACGCCGGCGCTTGCAGCAAGATCCGCCACATCTGCTGCTCACCAACCCCGACATGCTACACGCCTCGCTGCTGCCGGGCCATGAACGCTGGGCGCAATTCTTCACCGGACTGCGTTGGATCGTCCTCGACGAGCTGCACACCTATCGCGGCGTCTTCGGTTCGCACGTGCTGCAGATCCTGCGACGATTGCGGCGCATCGCGGCGCACTATGGTGCCGCGCCGCAAGTGATCGCGGCTTCTGCCACCATTCGCAACCCGGGCGAGCTGGCGCGCGCGCTCTTCGGCCTGCCGTTCACCACCGTGACGGCGAGTGGCGCCCCCGCCGGACCGCGCTCTGTGTTCTTGCTCGACCCCGAATCACACGCGCTCGACTTCGCCACGACGCTCTTCGGGCGCTGCATCCGCGCCGGCGTCAAGACCATCGTCTTCTGCAAATCGCGCCGCGCCACCGAATTGCTCTATACCTGGGCCCTCGAGCGCTTTCCGGATTTACGCGGCCGCATCAGCGCCTATCGTTCCGGCTACTTGGCGGAAGAGCGACGCGAGATCGAAGCCGCACTCTTCGGTGGCCGCCTGCAAGGTGTCATCTCGACCAGCGCCCTCGAGCTCGGCATCGATGTCGGCGGGATGGACGCCTGCATCCTCGTCGGCTATCCGGGCAGCATCATGTCCACTTGGCAACGTGGCGGCCGCGCCGGTCGCGGCGAAGGGCCGGCCGGATTGTTCCTCGTCGCCGGACACGACGCGCTCGATCAGTACTACGTCTCGGCGCCGCAGGATTTCTTTCGCGCTACCCCGGAGCCAGCGATCGTCGATGCCACCAATCCCGCCATTCGTGCCGGGCACCTGTTGTGCGCCGGTGCCGAGCAGCCGCTGCGCCACGACGAACCGGCTCTGGAAGACATCGACTGGCCTTCGGCGCGCGCCGATTTGCAACGCCGCGGCCAGCTGCTGCAGAGCGTCGACGGTGAATTCTGGATGCCGCTGCAACTGCGCCCGCACCGGCTGGTGGACATCCGCCAGATCGGCGAAACCTACACCATCCATCACGAAGATCACCCGCGACGCGTGCTCGGCACGGTGGGTGGCGCGCGCGTCTTCGCCGAGTGCCACGAAGGCGCGGTCTATTTGCACCGGGGGGCGCACTTGCAGGTGACGAGTCTCGACATCGAACACCGTCGCGTGCGTGTCGCGGCGGCGGACGGCAGCTTCTACACCCAGCCGCGCGCCGCCAAGCACACGGAGATCCTAGAGATCCTGGCCACGCGCACGGTGGGCGCCACGACGGCGCACTTCGGCCGGCTGC
>DASRJO010000006.1:0-4990 GCA_035649435.1 Candidatus Krumholzibacteriia bacterium
CGGCGCTCGCGGCTGTCGCTCACCTGAACACGAGCGGAACGCGCGGCACCGTCGACATTCTCGGCGAGTTCATCGGCAGTCTCGACGAAGCCGAGCAAGCCAAATGCGAGTACATGCAGCTCCTGCAGGCGCTGGCCGCGCGCCGGCTCGACTCCCAGGCCTCGGTCAAGCTGACCCAGCTCGGCCTCAAGCTCGATCCCGAGGTGTGCACGGGGCACGTGCGCGAGTTGGTGCGCGAGGCCGAGAAACAGCGCAACCTGGTCACGCTCGATATGGAAGATAGCAGCTGCACGGACGCCACCTTGGACCTGTTCACCGTCCTGCGCCGGGAGAGTGCGCATGTCGGCGCCGTCCTGCAGGCCTGCTTGCGCCGCAGCGCTGCCGATCTCGATGGACTGCTGGCGCTCGAGCCCAACATCCGCGTGTGCAAAGGCATCTACATCGAGCCGCCGGAGCTGGCGTACACGAATCGAGACGACATTCGGCGTAGCTTCGTCGCGCTCGTCGAGCGCGTCCTCACCACTCGTGGCTTCGTCGGCATCGCCACGCACGACGAAGTGTTGGTCGAGCGCTGTTGCGAGCTGGTGCGGAAGCATGGCGCCGACGCGAGCCGCTTCGAGTTCCAAATGCTGATGGGTGTGCGCGAGGAGTTGCGGCGCCGTTTGCGCGACGCCGGCTATCCCATGCGCGTCTACGTGCCCTATGGGCGCCACTGGTACGCATACTCGATGCGCCGCCTGAAGGAGAACCCGGCGATCGCGGGCCACGTGTTGCGCAACCTCTTCGAGCGCTCCTCTTGAGGCATGCAACGGCGCGCGGCGTTCAGGGCTCGACGCGCGGCGCCTCGGCATCCTCGAGGTGCTGGCCCGTGTCGGTTTCGAGGTCGAGCACGCGCAGCGTGTGCAGGTCGCACTCGCCGGCGGGAGGCGCCGAGGCCAGGAAGATCTCGCTTTGCACGTGCGGGCACTGCGGCGTGGCGCGCTTCCCCGACTCGGTGCAGATGCTCTCGGAGATGATGCCGTCGGGGACGGGGAATGCCGGCCCAGGGCGCGACAAGTAGTACTCGCGCATGATGTCGCTCCACGGCGGCAGACCGATCGACGAGCCAGTGAGACCAATCGACTTGCGCTCGTCGTACCCAGCCCACACCCCCACCGCCAGCTCCGGCGTGAAGCCCACGAACCAGCCATCGGCGGTGTCGTCGGTGGTGCCGGTCTTCCCGGCGATGGTGACCCCCACGCCATAGAGATCGCGCGCATTGTGACCCGTTCCCCAATCGATCACCGACTGCAGCATGTGCGTGACGACATAGGCCGTCTGCGGATCCAGCGCCTCCGTATGCTGGGACTGCGATTGTTCCAGGATCTTGCCGTTGCGGTCCTCGACTCGTTCGATGAGCCACGGGCGCGACGCGATGCCGCCGTTCGCGAGCGTGCCGTATGCCGACACGAGCTCGATGAGAGACACCTCGCAGGTGCCGAGCGCCAGCGATTTCACCGCCTCGAGCTTGCTCTGAATGCCCATGCGCTGTGCGACCGCGATCACTTTGTCGGTGCCGACCTCCTCTTGCACCTTGATCGCCGGGATGTTGAGCGATTTGGCCAAGGCGTAGCGCATCGACACCGGGCCGTTGAACGTCTTCTCGTAGTTCTGCGGCTTCCACAGGCCCAGGCCATAGCCGATGTCGATCACCAGGGGCGTGTCGAGGATGATGTCGGCCGGCGTCTTGTGCGCCTGAATCGCCGCGGTGTAGACGAAGGGCTTGAAGCACGAACCCGGCTGGCGGCGTGCCTGCACCGCCCGATTGAAGCGGCTGTCCTGGAAGCTGCGGCCGCCAACCATTCCCAGGATCGCGCCCGTGCGCGGGTCGAGCGCCAGTGCCGCGCCCTGCAGGTAGCGTGGCGTCTCGCCCGGCCCGAGAGAATCGCTGCGGTCGCGCTCGAAGGGCAGGGTGTAGGTCGATTCGATCTCGTGCAGCCGGGTCTCGAGCGCCCGCTCCATGCTCGCCTGCAGTTTCAGATCGATGTGCGTGTAGACGCGCAGCTCCCCTTCGTAGAGCAAGGTGTCGCCGTAGGCGCTCTCCAAGTGTTTACGCACCTCTTCGATGAAATAAGCGCCGAGCTGGTCACCGCCTGTCCCCGGGCGCGTCGTCAGCGCCAACGCGGTCAAGCTGTCGAACGCGGCATCGTCCAAGAGAGCATGGTCGCGCATGGTGCGCAGCACGAGGTTGCGCCGGCGCAGCGCGCGCTCTGGGTTGCGCGACGGCGAGTAGTTGGTCGGGTTCTTGGGGACGCCGGCCAAGGTCACGCTTTCGATCAGGTTCAAGTTGCGCACCGACTTGGAGAAGTACGTGCGCGCGGCCGCCTCGATGCCGTAGGCGCCTTCACCGAAGTAGATCTCGTTCAAGTACATGCGCAGGATCTCGTCCTTGGTGTACGTGCGTTCGAGGCGCAAGGTCAGCATCGCTTCCTTGAGCTTGCGCGTCAGCGTTTGCTCGTGCGATTTGAGGATGAGGTTGCGTGCGAGTTGCTGCGTCAGCGTGCTGGCGCCCTGGGAGCCCCAGCCATGCTGCAGATTGGCGACGACGGCGCGGGCCAGGCCCCATAGATCGATGCCCCAGTGCTCGTAGAAACGCCAATCCTCGACCGACAGCACCGCTTGTCGCAGGCTCTGCGGCACGTCTTCGAGCGCTACGTTGATGCGCTTCTGGCGATAGAAGGATGCCAGCGTGTCGCCCGACGCGGCGAAGACCAAGGTCCCGCCCACCGGGCGCACCGTCTCGACTTGCGCCAACAAGCGCCGCAGCGACGGTTCGAGCGCCCGGTACGTCGCCGTCAGCATGCCGGCCGCGAGCGTCGCGAGCGCGAGCGCGGCGATCACGGCGGTGCGCGCCGACGGGCGCCGGCGCCATCGAGGCGGGATTCGCGTTCGAACGGATTGCACCCGAACCTCCCCGGTCTCGTGGTGCCGGATCGCCGCCTCCAAGCCCGGAAGCCAAGGACTGGAGGTCCCCATTCCGAGCGACGGCGGCCTCCGGCGTCAAGCCCGATCGTAAACTGCCGGCGGGCGCTCGATCTCCGTGCAGGCAGGGCTTGCAACGAATGCGCCGCACGTGGACGATACCGCGGTCGTGGGTCCCGCGCCGGCCTCCCGCTCTCCCCGGAGGGGATGATGCTCCCGCCTGAGGAACAGATGAAGATCCTGTGCCGCGGCGTGGATGAGATCATCCCCCAGGACGAGCTGCTGCGGAAGCTCGAGCGCAGCGTCGAGACCGGCCGGCCCCTGGTGGTCAAAGAAGGATTCGACGCCACGGCCCCCGATCTGCACCTGGGGCATACGATCACCCTACGCAAGTTACGTGACTTCCAGCGCCTCGGTCACGAGGTCGTGTTCCTGATCGGGGATTTCACCGGCCGGATCGGCGATCCGTCCGGAAGGTCGGAAACGCGCAAGCGGCTGTCGCGCGCCGAGGTTCTCGCCAACGCCGAGACCTACAAGCAGCAGGTCTTCGCCCTGCTGGACTCCGCACGCACCCGTGTCGAATTCAATTCGACTTGGTGCGATGCGATGCAGTTCGACCAGGTGTTGGAGCTGGCGAGCAAGTACACCGTGGCGCGGCTCTTGGAGCGCGACGATTTTCGCCGACGCTACGAAGCGCAAAAGCCCATCAGCATGCTGGAGTTCCTCTATCCGCTGGTGCAGGGATACGACTCGGTGGCGCTGCACGCGGACGTCGAGATCGGCGGGACGGATCAGAAATTCAATCTCCTCGTGGGCCGGCAGCTGCAGCGTGAGTACGGCCAGGAGCCCCAAGTCGTGATGACGTTGCCGCTCCTGCCCGGCACCGACGGGGTGGAGAAGATGAGCAAGAGCCTGGGGAATCACATCGGCATCCACGAACCCGCAGACGAGATCTTCGGCAAGACCATGTCGATTCCAGACTCGGCGCTGGAAACGTATCTCGTGCTGCTGAGCGATCTCTCCGCCGATGCCGTGCGCGAGCTCGTGGAAGGCATGCGGGCCGGTGCGATCAATCCCTCGAAGGTGAAGAGGGAGCTGGGGCGCGAGCTGGTGCGGCAGTATCACGGCGAGGGCGCCGAGCGGGCGGCGGAGGAGGCGTTCGACCGACTTTTCGTGCGCCGCGAGGTCCCGGATGCGATGCAGGAGCTTCCCCTCGACGCTCCGACCCGGGTCATCGACCTGCTCGTGGCCAGCGGCTGGGTGCAGAGCCTCGCCGAAGCCCGGCGCTTGATCCGGCAGTCCGCCGTTCTCCTGGACGGGGTCCCACTCACGGGGGAGAGCGCCGAGATCGATCCACGTGACGGGGTTCGCACCTTGCAGGCGGGGAAACGGCGGTTCGCGAAAATCGTGCCCGCCTCTCGCGAGGGGGCTTGACATGCGATCGGCGCCGCACCTATTCTGGCGACCGCTGCATGACGCATCGCAATTCCTGCGCTTCGACATCGCAGGTGATGTCGAGGAGGCGTCGCGCGCGACGGTCGGTTTCCGATCCCGTCGCGAACGGTCCCCCGCAAGATTCCGGGATGACCGCGTGCCGAGGAACTGCGCCGAGCAGCTCCGGAGCCAACGTGGGCGCGGATTTGCGCGGGAAAGAAAATGCGCTACAGAGTGCATTCAGGGTTGACAGGCGCGTGCAGCGCGCATAGTCTAAGCGGTTGCCGCCCTCCGAGACGGCAACGGCGCGTTCTTTGAAAACTGGATAGCGTACGTCTGGCCTGAAGACAATTTCGTGGGTTTCGACGTGCCGTGATCGCACGGCACACTCCGGATCCACTGGGTCAACCGATCCAGATTGCATTCAAGCCGCTCGCCTCACGGCGGGCGACGAGAGTGTTTACAGCGGAGAGTTTGATCCTGGCTCAGAACGAACGCTGGCGGCGTGGATTAGGCATGCAAGTCGAACGTGAAAAGGGGCTTCGGCTCCTGAGTAAAGTGGCAAACGGGTGAGTAACGCGTGAGGAACCTGCCT
>DASRJO010000007.1:0-17630 GCA_035649435.1 Candidatus Krumholzibacteriia bacterium
TCCTCGCCGCCCTTTCCACGCACTCCAAATACGCGCTCTCGAAGAGCCAGCACCAGGCGGTGGTTGCCGCGCTCGCGTCGCGACTCCTCGTCATCACCGGCGGCCCGGGCACCGGCAAGACCACGCTCGTGCAGAGGCTCATCGAACTCTTCGCGCAGCAGCGCCTGCAGGTGGTGCTCTGCGCTCCCACCGGCCGCGCCGCCAAGCGTCTGGCCGAAGCCGCGCGGCACCCCGCCTCGACATTGCACCGGCTATTGGAATGGAGTCCGCGTCTGGGACGATTCCAGCGTCATGCATCCGTGCCGCTCGAAGGCGACATCTTCATCGTCGACGAGACCTCGATGGTGGACCTGCCGCTCCTCGACCACCTGCTGCGTGCGTTGCCCGCGCGTGCCCGCCTGATTTGCGTCGGCGATGCCGATCAGCTGCCGTCCGTGGGGCCCGGCGCAGTGCTCGCCGACATGATCGCCTCGAAGGTGGTGCCGACGGTGCGCTTGACCGAGCTCTTCCGGCAGGAGAAAGACAGTCTCATCGTGCACGGGGCGCATCGCATCCGCCAAGGCCACATGCCCGAGTTGCCCGCCGCGCGCGAGCGCGCGAGCTTCGTTCTCATCGAGCGCCAGGAACCGGAAGCGATCGTCGGCACCGTGCTGCAGCTGGTTGGCCAGCGTTTGCCGGAGGCTCTGGGTGTGGATGCCCTGACGGGGATCCAGGTTCTCGTCCCGATGCACCGCGGGCCGCTCGGCACCGCCGCGCTCAACCTGGCGCTGCAACAACGCCTCAACCCGGATGGGCAACCCGTGGGGAACACGCCGCTGCGCGACGGCGACAAGGTGATGCAGATGCGGAACGATTACGATCTCGACGTGTGGAACGGCGATCTCGGGCGCATCGAAGCCGTCGATCCCAGCTCACGCAGCGTGCTGGTGCGCTTCGAGGATCGCAGCGTGCGCTATGCCTTCGATGCCCTGGACGCCCTCGCGCTGGCTTATGCCTCGACGGTGCACAAAGCGCAAGGGAGCGAGGTTCCCGTGGTGGTGCTGATCCTGCATTCACAGCACCACATCATGCTGCAGCGCAACCTGATCTATACCGCCGTGACGCGTGCCCGGCAGCAGGTCGTGATCGTCGGCGAACGGCAGGCGCTCCAGCGGGCGGTCGGCATCAAGCGCCGGCTGCAACGCTACACGGGACTCGCGTTCCGGTTGAACCCACTCGGGGCCGCATCGGCGCCGCCAACGCGTTGAGGCGTGCGGTCCTGCGGCCACAACGGGCGTGGATCAGCGCCCGCGCCCTCAGGCATCGGAGGGTTCGGGAACGTCCCAGCCGCGGGAGCGCTCGCGTTCCTGCACCTGTTCCAAGGACAGGGCGTCCGGCAGCTTCTCCAGGTCGGTGTCGCTCGTCACCTGCTCCGCATGGGCGGCGAGTTCGTTGTTCTTCTCCAGCCATTCGGAGTAGACGTCCGGCAGCTCGTCGTCGGGCCAGATGGCATGCACGGGACACTCGGGGATGCAGGCCTTGCAGTCGATGCACTCGTCGGGGTTGATCACCAACATGGCCGGATCTTGCACCAGATAGAAACAGTCCACGGGACAGACCCGCGCACAGTCGATGTAGCGACAGTCCACGCACCGCTCGGTCACGATGTGTGTCATTCGTTCCCCCTCCTTCGGGATCTCGCATGCCGGGGCCTGCACACCGGTCGGACATCATACCCGCCGGTCCTGGGCCCAGCAAGCGCCCGGCGCGCATGCCGGCTCGACCGGACCGCGGTTTTCAAGGCGGAGGTTTGGCCTTCGGTTGCACGTCCACGACGGCGATGATTCCCGCCGACCGTTCCAGCTCGGCGTTCAGCTCGCCGCCGACGAGCACCGCCAGACCCGCGATGTACAACCACAAGAGGAACACGACCACGGCGCCCAAGCCGCCGTACATGAGCTCGTATTTGCCGAAATGCGCCACGTACGCGGAGAACAACCGCGTGCCCGCGAGCCAGAACAGAACCGCGAGCACCGATCCGGGCGTGATCCAGCGCCATGGGCGGCGCACGTTCGGCGCCACGTGGTAGATGCACTCGATGACGAAGAACAGTGCGCTGCAGCCGCTGAGGAGACTGCCGACGCGCCAGGCTGTCGCCCAGGCTGCGCCCGCATGGCCGGCGATCCAGACATCGAGCCGGCTCGAGAGGGACAGCAAGATGACGCCGGACATCACCAGCACCACGAAAACCAGGGTGAGACCGAGCGCGAGTGCCGTCCGGTGCCAGAAGGAGCGGCCTTCGGGAACGCCCCAGGCGCGGTTCAAGGTCGCCATCACCGGCCGCATGCCGCTGGATGCCGCGAGCAGCGCGCCGAGCGCACCCAGGGACACGAGACCGGTGTGACGTCCCATGAGCGAATCGACGGTGCGGCGAACCAGGTCGGCGGCGTCGCCAGGCATGACGTTGGCGAAGCGCTCGGCCTCGTGGATGAGGTCCTGCTTGCGCAGCACGACCTCGTCGAATGGGATGAAGGCGCTCAGCGCCACGAGGAAGACAACGAAGGGGAAGAAGGCGAGGAGGAAGTAGTACGCCAGCTGTGCCGCGGCGCCGAAGACATCGTCGCGCAGCATCTCGGCCCAGAGCCGGCGGAAGACCCTGAGCCAGTTGCGTTTCCAGTATCCGCGGTAGCTCATGGGCATCCGGCCTGCTGCGACCGCGGCCAGTCTAGCATGCGCTGGCTTGGTTTCGGGCCGGACGGGATGTATCTTTATAGTTGGCCGCCCCGCCAGGACCACGAAGGTCGCCCCGGAGGCCGATCGTGCGGCATTTTTCCCTACTGGCCCCCTTGCTGGCGGCGGTGCTCGCCGGGCCAGCCATGGCCCAGTTCGGGCAAAACAAGGTCCAATACCGCAGCTTCGACTGGCGGGTGCTCGAAACCGAGCACTTCGTCCTCTATTTCTACTCGGACGAGACCGCCGCCGCCCACGAAGCGGCGCGGATGGCCGAGCGCGGCTATGCCTACCTGTCGAATTTTTTCCAGCACGAGTTCGAGGACAAGATCCCCGTCATCCTCTACTCGACGCACCAGGACTTCGAGCAGTCGAACGTCATCGGCGGGTTCGTCGGCGAGGGCACGGGCGGTGTCACCGAATCCCTCAAGGGCCGGGTGACGTTGCCGCTCACCGGCTCCTTCGCCGAGCTGAATCATGTCCTCGTGCACGAGCTGGTGCACGCCTTCCAGTTCGATCTGCTCAATCGGAACATCCTGCCGCAGATGAACGCGCGCTCGCTGCCACTGTGGATGATGGAAGGCATGGCCGAATGGGTGAGCAACGGCATCGACCCGATCACCGCCATGTGGGTCTTGGACGCCCAACGCGCCGACAAGATTCCCACCGTGCAGCAGATGTCCTCGGTGCAAGACATTCGCGTCTATCGGATGGGGCAGGCACTGTACGAGGTCATCGGCCAGCGCTACGGCCCCGGTCGCGTGCGCCAGATCTTGAAGCAGCCCGAGCGCCAGCGCCCGGAGCAACCGGACTCCGCCTTCGTTCCGCTGCCGCCGAACACGGCCACCGAGACCTCCGGCATGCAATCGGCGTCGCAGCCGCCGCCGGCATTCGCCTCGGAAACCCCCGAAGGCCAATCGCTCGACCAGCTCTGGCACGCCTACGCCGAAAGCTTGGCGACGAAGCTCGGCCAGGGTCTCGTCGCCCCCGATTCGGTCGCCGAAGCGGTGGCGCAGAAGTCGGGCTACGCCAAGGCGTTCCACCTGGCCCCCGCGGCCACGGCGGCCGGCGATCGCGTCTTGTTCTATTCCTCGCGCGGCATGCACAACGAGCTCATGGTGGCCGAACGCTCCAAGGACGGGTGGAAAGGGCGGAGCCTCGTGGCGGGCGAGCAAAGCGCCGAACGCGAGGCGTTGCCATTGCTCTCGGCATCGGCCGACTGGTCCCCCGACGAGAAAACCGTCGTGTTCGTCGCCACGCAGCAGGGCCGCGACATGCTGCAAATTCTCGATTTCCGCCGGCGCAAGGTCATCCGCCAGATCAAGACCGACCTGCAGGCCATCGCCAACCCGTCGTTCTCACCCGACGGGCGCTGGGTGGTGTTCTCGGGCTTGCACCGCGGGCATGGGGATCTCTTCGCCGTCGAAGTGGAAACGGGCGACCTGGTGCGCTTGACGCAGGACGCTTACTCCGAGCGCACGCCGCGGTTCTCGCCCGACGGCAACACGCTCGTCTTCGCCACCGATCGCGGCCCGGAAACCGACCTCGACGGTTTGGTGTTCGGCACCTGGAACATCGGGACGTTGCAGCTGCGCCACGACGCGCGCGGCGATCTCGTGCCGGGAGAGATCACCGTGATCGTGGCCACGGAAGCCGACGATTTCGCGCCGGTGTGGAGCCCGGATGGCCAGACCATCGCCTTCGTCTCGGATCGCTCCGGCACGTACCAGGTGCATACCTTCGATCTCGCGACCGGCGAGCTGCGCCAGCGCACACGCTTCGCCTCGGGTGTGATCGGCATCATCCCCACGGGACCGGCGGTGTCGTGGTCGCGCTCCAACGACATTTTCTATTCCGTGTTCGATCATGGCGGCTGGCACCTGTACCGGACGACAGGCTGGCCCGAGGACCTGCCGAGCGTGGTCGACAGCACCACCCAACAGCTGGTACGCTCCAAACCCGCGGCCATCTACACCGACGCCAACACGCGCTTGGACGCCGAAGAGCGCGATTACAAAGCGCGGCTCACCCCGGAGTACGCGGTCGTCGGCGCCCTCTACATCGGCAACTCGGGTGCCGCGGGCTCGGGCCAGTTGCTCCTCGGCGACATGTTGGGCAATCAGTACCTGCTGCTGTCCGGATATCTGCGCACCGACTTCGACCAGTCCGAAATCCTGGTGCAGTATGCCAACATCGGACGCCGCCTGCAGTGGGGCCTGGCGGGTTTCCAGTACCGCGACGACATCCTGGTGTACTCGTCGCCCACGCGCAGCAATGTCGAAAGCACAGTGTTCCGTGGCGTCGGCGCGCAGTTGTACTACCCGTTCAACCGCTTCCGTCGCATCGAGTTTCAGCTCGACTTCCGCAACGAGACCGTGCGCTCCGAGGTGTGGGGCACGGTCGGCGATTCGCTCGGATCGTTGGAGGTGATCGAGGAGCGCGTCGGCACTTACAATTACACGGCGCCGGGCCTGGCTCTCGTGCACGACAACACCTCGTACTCGGGCTTCACCCCGGTTTCGGGCGGACGCTGGCGCATCGAGGGCAGCAAGGCCTTCGGCGAGCTCGACTACACCCTCGCGATTCTCGATTGGCGGCGGTATCTGAACGTGCACCGGCGCGGCGCGCTCGCACTCCGGGTCATCACCGCCTCGTCCTGGGGCCTCGATCAGCGCCTGCTCTACATCGGCGGGCCGGAGACGTTCCGCGGCACCGATTTCGGCGGTCTCGCGGGGACACGCATCGCGTTCGCCAACGTCGAAGCACGCTTCCCGCTTTTCGCCGGCACCGAGCTCGTGCGTGGTGTCGTGTTCTTCGACGCCGCCACCAGCTGGTACGAAGACCAGAGCTACGCCGATCAACACGTGCAGACCGCGTTCGGATTCGGCGTGCGCGCCTACGTCGGGCTGCCGCTGCGTTTCGATGCCGCCATGCCCATCAGCACCGATCCGAACAATCCGTTCAGCCAGAGCAAGGACTGGAAGACCTTCTTCGCCATCGGCTTCGATTACTGATGCGATCCTTCCGGCTAGCCGCCGCTCAAGGCACAGAGGATGTGCACTTCCTGCCCCGGTTCCACCGCGCAGGCGAGCTGCGGCGCCAGGTCGCTATCGACGAAGAAGCGGATGTGCTCGCGAATGCGACCCTGCTCGTCGACGATGCGGAAGCGCAGTCCGGGAAAACGCGCTTCGAGCGTGTCGACGATCTCCTCCAAGGTGCTGCCGCTGGCTTCGACCTGCGTCGCGCCCCCAGTGTAGGAGTAGAGCGGCGACGGAATGTGCACGCGCGTCATCCTCGCACCCCGGTGGTGATCGAGTAGATCTCCGGCAGATGCGCGGCCAGCCTGGCCCAGCGCTGGCCGCCGTCGGCGCTCGTCCAGACCTCACCGCTCGTGGTGCCGAAGTAGAGTCCCACCGGCTCGCCAGCGTCGGCTGCGAACGCCTGGCGTTTGACGGTGAACCAAGCTTGCTGCTGTGGCAGACCCCGTGCTTGACGCTGCCAGCTGCGGCCCCCGTCGCGCGTGCGGTAGACGGCGGGCTTGCCGCCGGGGCTCGTGCGCGGCCACACCGTGCTGCCGTCCATCGGGAACACCCACAGCGTATCCGGATCGCGCGGGTGCAAGACGATGGGAAAACCAATGTCCCCGATTGCACGCGGCATGTTCTTGCCGATGCGCTCCCATTTCTCGCCTGGACGATCCAGCCGGTAGATGCCGCAATGATTCTGGTGGTACAGCCGGTCGGGATGCAGCGGATGCATGGCGATGCAGTGCGGATCCTGGCCGAACTCCGGATACTTGTCCGGCAGGAAATCGGCCAGGATGCCTTGATTGAGCGGCCGCCAATCCTTGCCGCCATCCCGGGTCTCGAACACTCCACCCGAGGACATGCCGAAGTACATGTGTCGTGGGTCGCGCGGATCGATCAGGATCGAGTGCAAGGTCGGCCCGTCGGGTGTGCCATCGCCGCCCGCCCAGGTGTTGCGACGCGGATGGGTGTTGAAGCCACGCACACCTTCCCAGGTTTTGCCCGCGTCGTCGCTGCGGAACAGGCCCTGCGGCGACGTGCCCGCGAACCACACACCCGGCTGCTCGGCGTGCCCGGGCGTGAGCCAGAAGACATGCTGCACGGCGAGCGACCCGCCCGGCGCGAACGCCGGCGGCTGGCTCGCCTCCTGCCAAGTCCGCCCCCAATCCTGCGAACCGAACACCGTCGGCCCCAGGTGCCCGGTTCGGACCGCGAGCAGCATGGTGCGCCCGTCGCGTGGATCGAGCACCGCGTGATGCACGATGTGTCCGAGAAAATGCGGGCCGGTGAGCTTCCACGTGCGCCGTGCCGCATCTCCCGTGAGGAAGAATGCACCTTTGCGCGTGCCGACGAGAACGACCGGTTTCTGCGTCCGACGGCTCGCGCGCGCTCGTTGCCGTGGTCTCACTCGAGCCACCTCCGTCAGCGGACGATTGCGTGTTTGCGCCCGACCTTGGCGAAGGCGGCGACGGCGCGGTCCAGATGCGCCCGTTCGTGCGCGGCGGAGACTTGCACCCGGATCCGGGCTTGTCCTTGCGGCACGACGGGAAAGCTGAAACCGATGACGTAGATGCCTTCGTCGAGCAGATCGCGCGCCATGTCGTGAGCCAGCTTGGCGTCACCCAGCATGATGGGAACGATCGGGTGCACACCCGCTCGGAGCGCGAACCCGGCGGCGATCATCTGGGAGCGGAAGTACTCGGTGTTGGCGACGAGCTGGTCGCGCAACGTCGTGCTGTCCGCCAGCAGCTCCAACGCCCGGATGCCGGCAGCCACCACCATCGGGGTCACGGTGTTCGAGAACAGATAGGGTCGCGAGCGTTGGCGCAGCAGGTCGATGACCTCGGACTTCGCGGCGGTGAAGCCGCCGCTCGCACCCCCCAGAGCCTTGCCGAGCGTCGAGGTGAGGATGTCGATCTTCCCTGCCACACCGCAATGTTCGGCGCTGCCGCGCCCGCGCTGTCCGACGACGCCGGTGGCGTGCGAGTCGTCGACCATCACCAGGGCCTCGTAGCGCGCCGCGAGCGCACAGATGCGATCCAGCGGCGCGATGTCGCCATCCATGCTGAAGACGCCGTCGGTCACGATCAAACGCACGCGGGCGTTGCGGCTCGAGCCGAGCTGCGCTTCCAAGTCGTCCATGTCGGCGTGTTTGTAGCGAGTGCGCTCCGCCTTGCACAGCCGGATGCCGTCGATGAGGCTGGCATGATTGAGCTCGTCCGAGATCACCGCGTCCTCGGGTCCGAGGAGCGTCTCGAACAAACCGCCGTTGGCGTCGAAGCAGGACGTGTAGAGGATGACGTCGTCCTGGCCGACGAACGCCGCGAGTCGCTGCTCCAGCAACTTGTGCGGCGCCTGTGTGCCGCAGATGAACCGCACCGAGGACAGGCCGAAGCCATGCGTGTCCAACGCGGCGCGCGCCGCCGCCAGGATGTCCGGGTGATTGGCCAGGCCGAGATAGTTGTTGGCGCAAAAGTTGAGCACTTCACGCCCCTGCACGGCGATCCGCGGCCCCTGCGGCGATAATAGGATCCGTTCGTCCTTGTAGAGTCCGGCGGCGCGAATCTCCGCCAGCGTTTCGCGCAGCCGCGCTTGCAACGAATCAATCATCTGTCGCCTCCGAATCGCAGAGTCCCTGGCGGCCTCAGAGCGTGCCGCAGCGCAGCAAGATCTTGGGATGCGCGCGCATCATGGCCTCGAACTTCGCGGCATCGAAATCGCTCAGGTCGAGGATCGTGCCCTGGCCGTGGCGCAGGACGAGAGATTGGATCTTGTCTTGGACGCCGTTGTCGCGTTCCTCGAGCAAGCGCTGCGTGAACGTCCAGGTGCGGAAGATCTCGCGCCCGATGACGCTGTAGAGCGAGAGCCCCTTGAGGATGACGCTCTCGTACTTGTGCACGGTGAAATCGCCGGAGTGCAGGCCGAAGAGCACGACCTCGCCGCCCCGGCGCACGGCACCGAGAGCGTTGTTCAACGCGCTGTTGAAGCCCGACATCTCGAGCGCCACGTCCAGCCCGACGCCTGCCGTCGCGGCACGGATCGCCGCCAGCAAGTCGGGATCGGGCGAGGGATCGTGCGTCGCGGCTTGGCGGACCGGCAACACCAGATCCGCTCCGGCCCGCTGCGCCAGCTCGCGCCGCTCGGCCATCGGCTCGATGCCGAACACACGCGTGGCGCCGAGCGACTTGGCGATCATCGTCGCGAACAGGCCGATCGTGCCGCAGCCGAAGATGCCCACCGTCTTGCCGCGCAGATCGACGCGCGTGCAGGCGTGCACGGCGTTGCCAAAGGGTTCCTGGATGGCGGCGACTTCGAGCGCGATCTTGCCGATGTCGGTCGGCCACAGCACGCGCGCCGGAATTTGAATGGACTCGGCGAAACAGCCATCGCGGGAGACGCCGAGGATGCGATCATCGCTGCAGATGTGGGTTTGTCCAAGACGGCACTGATAGCAGCGACCGCAGAACACGTGCGATTCGGCGGCTACGATGTCTCCGAGCGCGAACCCGTGCTCGCGACCGACTTCCGACCCGGCGGCGATAATGCGGCCGACGAACTCGTGGCCGACGACTCGTTGGTCACGCCCTTCCGCCGCGAGCGAGCGGAGAATGGTGTCCCCCAGGCTCGAGCGCTCGTAGATGCCGCGGTCGGTGCCGCAGACACCCGCATAGAGAACCTGCACGATCACTTGTTGGGCATCGCCTGGGTTGGTGCGCTCGTCGAGGACCGGGCGCGGCACGCGGGTGCGGCGAAACCCTCGTTGCTTGTCCCAGGTCGCGCCCTCGACCACCAGCGCCCACATGTCGTCGCGATCCGCCGTCGGGTCCGCGTCGGGGGCGGCAGTCGTGCGCGTCGTAGGCAAGGTCAAGCATTCCTCCATACGGTGCGGAGACGATAGCCTAGAGCCTAGGTCCCGTTCAACGATCGCGCGCTTCTCATCTTGGGTACCAGCCGCCTAGAATGGCGCCCGCCGCAGGCCGAGCGGCTCCGGCAGCGAACGCGTCGTGGAGGTGCTGTGGTGGGTGGGGAGACGGCGACGCGCCACCAGCGTCCGTTGCTGGGCTCGGCGGCGCTGGTGAGCCTTGCGACCTCGCTCTCGCGCCTCGGGGGGCTGGCACGCGAGCAGCTGTTCGCTGCACTCCTCGGCGCCGGCATGTACAGCGACGCGTTCGTCGTCGCCTTTCGCATCCCCAACCTGTTGCGCGATCTGCTGGCCGAGGGCGCACTTTCGACCGCCTTCGTCCCGACCTTCACCCAGCATCTCCTGCGCGAGGGCAAACCGGCGGCCCATGCCTTGGCCAATCTGGTTCTCACCACGTTGTTCGTGGTGACGTGTCTCGTCGTCATCGTCGGTTGGATCTTCGCCGCACCGATCGTGCAATCCATCGCACCGGGCTTCGCCGCGACGCCTGGCAAGATCGAGCTGACCACGACGTTGACGCGGATCCTGTTGCCGTTCCTGCCCATGGTGGCACTGGCTGCGGTGCTGATGGGGATGTCGAATGCCGAGCAGCGCTTCTTCGTCCCCGCGCTGGCGCCGGCGCTGTTCAATGTCGCCGCCATTGCCGTCGCTCTCGCACTGCTCGCCGGCGACTTCGGCGACCACCCCACGGTGCTGGCCTGGACCGGCGCCGTGCTGCTCGGCGGCTTCCTGCAAATGGCGGTGCAGATCCCGAGCCTGGTGCGACACGGATGGCGCTACGAGCCGCGCTTCCGGCCGCGCTTCGACGATCCAGGCCTGCGTCGGATCCTGCGCCTCATGGGACCCGCGGTGCTCGGACTCTCGGCGACGCAGGTCAACATCTTCGTCAACAACATCCTGGCGAGTCAGCTGGTGGAGGGCAGCGCCTCGTGGTTGAATTATGCATTCCGCCTCATGCAGTTGCCGATCGGCGTCTTCGGTGTCGCGGTCGCCACCGTCAGCCTGACATCCCTCAGCCGCCACGCTGCCGCCCTTGACATGAACGCATTTCGCGCCACGCTCGCCGATGCCTTGCGCTTGATCGCGTTCCTCACCGTGCCGGCGACAGCAGGACTCGTGGCATTGCGCCAACCGATCATCGAGCTGCTCTACGAGCACGGGCGCTTCAGCGCCAGCGACACGGCCGCGACCGCGGCCGTGCTTTCGATGTACGCGGTCGGGCTCTATGCCTACGCCGCCGTCAAGGTCATGGCCCCTGCCTTCTATGCCTTGCAGAATGCGCGCATCCCGCTGGCCGCGAGCGCCTGCGCGGTGGCCTGCAACATCGCGGCGAGCCTGCTGCTCTACCGGCGACTCGGCGCCGCCGGGCTCGCGCTCGGCACGTCGGTCGGTGCCGTGGTCAACTTGACCATTCTCTACACGAGTTTCGTGCGCCGCCGCGGCACTTTGGGAGAGCTCGTTCTCTTGGGTCAGCTCGGGCGCGTCGTGCTCGCCGCGCTCGTGATGGCGATCGTGTGCCACTGGTTGGCGTCGGAGTTGAACACCCGCGTCCCTGGAAACTCGATCGCCGCCGATTGCGTCGTGACCTTGGTTCCGATCGCCATCGGCGCGCCGATCTACTTCGGGCTCGCGACCTTGTTGCGCTTGCCGGAAGCCCGGCTGTTCAAGCAGCGGCTCCTGCGCCGCCGGACGCCGGCCTGAGCGTCACGATTCGGACAGGAGATCGGTCGCCGTCGCCTGGAAGATCCAGCGATTCGGGCGTGACGACGGATGCGCCGCCACTTCCCCCTTCCCTTCCAGTGCTTGCAGCGCCACGAGTGTGTCCTTTTCCGACCAGGCGAGGACGCTCGCCAAATCGTGACAGCCGGCGACGAGAACGTTGCGCAGGTAACGCCCGGCAATGCGCTGCCGCGCCGCCTCGGGCGACGTCGTGCGGGCGCGCTCCACGCACGCGGCGTACACGCGCGGCAGGAGATCGCACACCGGCTCGGGATCCCGCTCGGCCACGGCGCGCCAATCGATCGGCACGAGCACCAGTGCCTGCACCGCTTCGTCCAGGAGCGCGCGCATCCTCTGCTCGCCGCGTGCGCCCTGGATTTGCATGCGCTGCGCGAGCTCGGAGCGCGCGAGCGCGCGGCCTTCGCGCACCAGCCAACCACAGAGCGTGCTGGCCTCGGCGCTCAGCCCACCGCTCTTGCACAGGCGCACATGGTCGTCCGCCTCGCCGCGATGCCCGGAGAGGGCGAAGAAATCGCCGATGTAGTCGAAGTCGACCAAGCTGGCGCGATGCGACAGCACCGCTGCGTGCAACAGCCGGCGCGACACGATGCTCTGGCGTATCCAAGCTTCCGCCTTGCGGCTCTGCTCATCCGCGACCGGCTGCTGCTGCGGCCGTCCGGCGGCCGCGGCGAGAATGCTCGGGTAGTGCAGCCCTGGCGCCGGGGCGCGCAGGACGAATCCGCGCGCGGCGGTAAAGCGCACCAGGTCGGGCTGCGATCGCACGCTCGAGTTCTGGCGCTGGCCGAAGGTGTCCCACCGCAGTTTCTCGACCGCATCGGGCGCGAGCCCAGCCGGCAATGGCACCAAGGTCAAGCGGATCCCTCCCCTGCGGCCAAGCGCTCGAACAACTGCACCATCGCTGCTGCGGATGCATCCCAGCCGTGCTGCCGCGCCACCTCGCGGCGCGCGGCCGCGTCGCCCCGAGACTCGATGCATTCCGCCACCAGGCGCAGCCAGTCGTCGGCATCGGCGGCGACACGCAACATCGGCTCGAACTTGCGCAGCCAGGGCGAAAAGTCCGTGCTCACCACCGGTTTGCCGAGCGCGAAGTACTCGTACAGCTTGTTCGGGTTGACGCCGCGGGTGAGTGCGCTCTGCCGGAACGGGATCAAGCACACGTCCATTCCGGCGACGAAGTGCGGCAGCTCGGCGTGTGGCACCGGACCCAACCAATGGGCGTTGCGATGCGCCGCGAGCAGATTGCGCACCGGTCCCAGCTCGCCGAACGCAGGCCCGACGAGCACCAGGCTCGCCGCCGGAAAAGCCTGCGCCAGGCGCTCGAGCAGGACGAAGTCGATCCACGCCGCGAGCGCGCCAGCATACCCCAGGCGCGGGGCCGGCAACGACTGTACCTGTGCCGGCAACATCGGCGCGCGCCACGCCGCATCGAAGAGCGCGAAGTCGACGCCGTTGCCGATGTCGAACACGGCGGCCGGAGCGAGCGGCTCGATCTCCTGGCGCAGCAACGGCTGGCTCACGACGACGGCGTCGACGCCGCGGACCAGGGCCTCGAAGTAGCCGCGCGCCCACGCCGGAGTGTCCGGAAACGCCAGGTGGTTGTCGTTGCAGTCGTAGACCGCGGCGCGCCGCGGCAGGAAGCGCAGAATGCGCCCATAGTAGATGTTGGAAACGTAGAGCATGCTGCGCCGTCCGCCGCAGCCGTGCAGCAAACGCAGGCAAGTCACCCAGAACCAGAGCAGGACATCGAACGGGAAGCGCACCCAGCCACGGTCCAACAGGGCGCGCAGCGCTGGCTGCGGCACGTTCTTGAGCACCGGCACCGTGACGTAGGTGACGTTGCCGTCCCGCCGCGGCCACCAGTCGTTGCGCCGGCCGCGCACGGTGGGCTGCAGGAAGAGGATGCGCCAGTCCGGCGGGAACCGGCGCAACAGCTGCTGCTTGCGCGCACGCAGATAGCGCCACTGCATCTCGGCGCAGACGACGATGCGCATGGGCTAGAACAACGTGTAGATGAAGGGCGCCAGCGCCGAACCCTCGGTGAACACGATCAGCATTCCCAAGAGCACCAGCACCAGCAGAATCGGCCCGAGCCAGAACTTCTTGCGCACGCGCATGAAGTTCCAGAGCTCACGGAACATGCCGAGCTTGTCGCGAAGATCGTCCCTGAATCCCATGCGCTCCCCCGTTGGCTCGCCTCAATCCAACTCGAACAGGTTGCGCCAGTCGACATCCTCGCGCAACGGCTGCATCTCCTGTTTGTCGAGAACGAAACGATCCATGACCAGGTAGTCCATGTTCGTGCGCATGAAGCACAGATAGGCGTCGTGCGGAGTGCACACGATGGGTTCACCGCGCACGTTGAACGACGTGTTGATGATCACGGGACATCCCGTCCGCTGGTCGAAACGCCGGACGAGATCATAGTACAGCTCGTTCTGCTCGCGGCTGATGGTCTGAATGCGGGCGCTGCCGTCGACGTGCGTCACCGACGGGATGGTGCGGCGGTCCTCGCGCACCTGGGCCACGATCAGCATGTACGGACTGGGCTGGTCGAGCTCGAACCAGTCGGACACCTTGTCCTCGAGCACGGTGGGAGCGAAGGGCCGGAAGCTCTCGCGGAACTTGATCTTCAGGTTGACGACGTCCTTGTTGGCGGGATTGCGGGCGTCGGCGAGGATGCTGCGGCTGCCGAGCGCCCGCGGGCCGAATTCCATCCGCCCCTGGAACCAACCGACGACGTTCTGCTCTTCGATCAGCTGTGCCGTGCGGTCAAGCAACGCCTCGCGGTCGAGCTCGTGGTACCGAATGCCATTGCCGTCGAGGTAGCTCTTGATTTCACCGGTGTCGTAGGACGGTCCGAGGTAGGCGTGCTGCATGGCCGCGCCGCGCGGGTTGCCGAGAACGGAATGCCAGATGAGTGCGGCGACGCCGAGCGCCCCGCCCGCGTCCCCCGCCGCCGGCTGCACGAACAGGTGCTCGAACGGCGTCTCGCGCAGGATGCGGCCGTTGGCGACGCAATTGAGCGCCACGCCGCCGGCCATGCACAGGTTCTTCATCCCGGTCTCGGCGTGCAGCCAGTTGCACATGCGCACCATGATGATCTCGGTGATCTCCTGCACGCTGGCCGCGATGTCCATGTCGCGTTGCGTCAGCTTCGATTCCGGCTGGCGCGGCGGCGCGCCGAACAGCTCGGAGAACTTGCCGTTGGTCATGGTGAGGCCGTAGTCGTAGGCGAAATAGTCCATGTTGAGCTTGAAGCTGCCGTCTTCCTTGACGTCGACGAGCTTCTCGATCTCGCGCATGTATTTCGGCGTTCCGTACGGCGCCAGGCCCATGACCTTGTACTCGGCGCTGTTCACCTTGAACCCGAGGTAGTAGGTGAAGGCGCTGTAGAGCAGCCCGAGCGAGTGCGGGAAGCGGATTTCGCGCTGGATCTCGATGCTGCGGTCGCGCCCGACGCCGAGCGTCGCCGTCGCCCATTCGCCGACGCCATCGACCGTGAGCAAGGCGGCTTCGCTGAATGGCGACACCAGGAACGCGCTGGCCGCGTGCGACTCGTGGTGCTCGGCGAAGAGAATGGGACCTTTGTAACCGAGCTCCTTGCGGATGGTGCCGCGCGTCCACAGCTTCTCGCGCAACCACAGCGGGATCGCCTTCATGAACGATGGGAACGAGCGCGGGAAGGTCGCCAAGTAGGTATAGAGGATGCGTTCGAACTTGAGCAGCGGTTTGTCGTAGAAGCCGACATAGTCGAGATCGGCGGCGGTGATGCCGCCCTCGCGCAAGCAGTAGCGCGCCGCGTTGATGGGAAAATCGTGGTCCTGCTTCTTGCGCGTGAAGCGTTCTTCCGACGCAGCCGCCACGATGCGACCGTCTTGCATCAGACAAGCCGCCGAATCATGGTAGAAAGCCGAGATGCCGAGGATGTTCATGGGATCAGAACTGGTTGTCATACGAACCGTGCCGGAGATCCCGCGGCCGCCAATAGGTCGGCATGGAAACCAACCGGCGGTCGAGCAGATCGATCCGGAACAGACGCAAGCACAGGTTGACGATGTTCACGGCGACGAAAT
The DNA here is from genome assembly GCA_035649435.1 of Candidatus Krumholzibacteriia bacterium. Taxonomy (GTDB): domain Bacteria; phylum Krumholzibacteriota; class Krumholzibacteriia; genus DASRJW01. The sequence goes on from DASRJO010000007.1 coordinate 15,471, forward strand.
AGAAAATGGTCAGGAGCACCCAGCGGTTGACGACCCCGAGCGCGTGGGCAAAGCGTTTCCAGCCTGCCCAGAGCTGACGCAGGATGCGAATGATGACTCGTCTCCTCGAGCGATCGGGTTCCTTGAAGCTGCAGCGCGTCGAGAGTATACCAGCTTCTCCCTTGCCGGGGAGGCAGGTGCCGGCGTGCCGCCGCGTCGGACGGACTGTCTAGCGCCTGGGGCCGGCCCCGTTGTCCACCGCCGCCGTTCACCCTTCGGTGCCTCCGGCGTGCACACCCCGGAGGTGCTCAGATGCGGAACAAGGTCTCGGCGTCGGCGCTCAAGGCCTCTTCGCACAGGAAGGGCTCGGCATACGCACATCCCGCCGAAACGCCGAAGTAACGCCGGTACGTTTGCAGCAGATCCAGGATCTGGTGGCCCTGGCGTTCCATGGCCATCTGACTGGTGTACGCCTCGATCGCGCGCACCAACACATCGAACTCGGCGCTCACGTCCACCAGCAAATGGGGGTAGGTATCGCGCGGCACCATATAATAGAAGAGTCGACGCACGTCGTGGGCCGGAGTCTCGCGCTCGACGCCGCGCATGCGCGCGAGCTTGACCGCATCGCGCACCAGCGCACCGGTGGCCAAGTGGTCGAAGTGTGCGGCGCCGTCGTGATGGCCGAAGCGGTTCGCATGGCTCGGTGCAAAGACGATCTGGGGGCGAGCCTCGCGCAGCAAGCGCATGAGCCGATCGCGCCCGGTCAGGTTCGATTCGATGCGCGCATCGGGGAAATCGAGGAGGCGGTGGGTACAGCCCAAGGTCGCGGCAGCGTTCCCCGCCTCGCGCTCACGTTCCTCGGGGGAGCCGTGCGTCGCGGATTCCCCGTGGCTCAAGCTGACGATGAGGACCGACCTGCCCGCACGGCACAGCTTGGCGATGGTGCCGCCCATTCCCATCTCCGCATCGTCCGGATGCGCGCCGAAGACAACGACGTCGTAGCTCACGTTCCGCCCTTTCACTGCGACCATACGAGTTTGTGTCGGACGCTGCCGATCGCACTCCGCGCCGACACGATGTAAACACCGACACCGGCGACACGCCCGGCATGATCTCGACCATCCCAGTTGAATTCCGCATGGCCCCCTGGCAACGGCGCGTTCCACAGCTCACGGATGCGGCGCCCGCGCACGTCGAATACCTCGAGATGAACCTGTGCAGCGGCCGGCAGATCGAGTCGGAAGCCGAAGCCGGCGCTCGCGCTCCGCAGCGGTTGCAAGGCGATGGCGACCGGTCCCGCCTCCCGGCTCGGGAGCTGATCGCGCGGCTCGAGATTCGGCGCGCGTGCGAGCGACAGCGTCACGGTCTCGGCACGCGCCTCGGGACTGAAGCCCGAGGACGCGCCGCGCGCGTCGAACGCGGCGACACGATACCAGACAGCGGACGGCGCATCGGTGTCGACGAATTGGCTCTGCCCCACACTCGCACTGCCGACGTAGGACTCGTTGCCAGGCACGAAAGTGGAATCGGCGCCACGATAGATCGCGTGCGCGAGCCCCGTGGGATCTGGCCAGGCGATGGTCGTGTGGGCCCCGATGCGGCTTGCGAACACTCTCGCAGGAGGCGCCGGAATACTGCGCACGGCCCAGGGTCCGCCATCGGCGCCGCGATCGTTGCGCGAGCCGTCGGGATCGTCCCATTCGGGTTCCGGATCGCCGCTGTCGAGTGCGGGAGAATGCAGTCCGAGCGCCAGATCGCCGTGGACGAGATCGACGAACAATGGATCGGCGACGAGATCCTCGGGCCCGAGGCTCCCGCCTTGCACGTCTCCGCCGGTGTTGTGCCAAAACATGTTGTAGTCGAGGTCGGCCGCGCCGCCGAAAAAGAAGACGGCGAGATCGGGATGGTCGACGATCAACGAACTGTGCAGACCCCACGCGGCTCCATGCGCGAAGATGGCGCCCCCGATGCCGCGGTTGGCGACGAACGTGACGTTGGCGACCGCCCCGGGGGCGGCGTTGGCATAGACGGCACCACCGAGCTCGGTCGCCTCGTTGGAACGCATGACCGATGCACGCAGATCCAACGTGCTGCCCTGGGTGGCGGCGATGCCGCCGCCGTTGCGGGCCAGGTTGGCGGCGAATTCCACGTCCCTGAACACGAGAATGGCGGAACGGG
>DASRJO010000008.1:0-2609 GCA_035649435.1 Candidatus Krumholzibacteriia bacterium
GCGACCAGCACCAAACAGAGGATGCGCTTCATGGAGAGGTCCCGGCTTGTAGGGTCAGCACCGTGCGGTTCGAAGGACGCAGGTACTCCTGTGCGGTGGCGAGAATGATCGCGGGGGTGACGCTGCGAAGCTCGTCTTCGATGCGGTTGATGCGTTTCGGGTCATCGTCGAACAGAGCCAACTGGCCGAGCATGTCGGTGCGCCCTTCACCGCGGGCCGCGTTCAGCTCCGCGTAGAAATTGGCGCGGGCCTTGGTGATTGCGCGCCCCAGGGTTTCTTCGTCGACCGGGGACGAGCGCAGCCGGTCGATTTCGTGGTCCATGGCGGCGAGCACGGAGTCCGGTGATTGCGCTCGGTCGAAATAGACGAAGGCACTCCAGAAGTTGGGACCATTCACCGTGTACATGCTCCCATGCCGAGCGCTGATGCCGCCGTCCACCTCATCCGTGATGCCCCGCCGCCTGACGAGCGCTTCGTACATCCAGCTGTCACGCCCGTGGACGAGGATCTGGTCGATGATTCCCATCGCCCAGTACTGCGGGGAGCGTGGCGGTGGCGAGTGGTAGGAGATCGCGAGCGCCGGACGAGGTGCGTTGGGATCGACGCGCGAAACGCGGCGCTCGGACTCCTGGCGAGGTTCCTCTCGATCGAGATGTGGACGCGACGGCCCTCGTGGGATATTACCGAAGTAATGCTGAACCCACGCGAGCGTGCGCACGGGGTCGAAATCGCCGTAGATCGCCAGCGCGGCGTTGTCGGGCGAGTAGTATCGTTGGAAGAAGGCGCGAGCATCCTCAGGCGTGGCGGCGTCGATCGCCGCCAGGCTCCCATCGGGCGTCTCTCCACCAATGCTGTGCGCGTTCTCCCATTTCGTCTGCGCAACCTCGGGGATGTCGATCCAAACGAAGCGGCCATACGGTCGATCGAACGCTTGCTGACGGATTTCGTTCTTCACGACCTCGCGCGCCGGGTTGAAGCGAGTCGAGTCGATGCGGATTGCCCGCATGCGGTCGGCTTCGGCCCAGAGCAAGAGCTCCAGCGCGTGACTTGGCACCGTGGCGTTGAATTTGGTGAAATCGTACAGCGTGCGCGCGCCGAAGCGGCCGCCGTTCGAGGTGACGAGCTCGAAGTATTTCCCCGGCCCGAGATTCTCCGAGCCCTCGAACATGAGGTGTTCGAACAGGTGCGCGAACCCGGCGCGCTCGCGGGGCTCCTGTCGCGGGCCGACCGCGTAGTACAGCCCGACACGCACCAGGGGCGCCGTCGTGTCCGGCGAGAGCACGACGCGCAAACCATTGGGCAGCTTGTGGTATTCGACCGGCACAACGAACGGCGGAGGCACCGGGGACTTGGTGTCCTGACAGCCTCCCGTGCCGGCCGCGAGGCTCGCGCCAAGAGTCAACGAAGCCCCAACGAGCTGCCGAAAGCGCAGCGGCATGCCCCCTCCAGCGTCGTTCCGTGGATCCCGCCCTCTGATACTGAACTCGCGAGAGAAAGGTTACCGTCGACCGGACTCCCATCGAGGAATCGCGTCCGCGCGAGGATCCAATGTAGCAGACGTCCTGCGACTCGCGGACCTCGAATCCACCTTGAAAAAGAACCGGAAGTCTTTGAAGATCTACCAGATGGCGGAGGCACCCGGGTTGCGACCAGGGCGGCACCAGCCTTCGAATCCATCCTTCCAGCGTGGTCGGGTGCTCAAGAGGCCGGACAGCATTTGAGAGCGACTGAGAGAATTCGGAGGAGGGATATGAAACTCGTTCTAACACTCGCGGTGGCGACGATCGTGTGCAGCGTGCAGATGGTCCGGGCGCAAGCGTGCGTCGACGCGTGCAGGACGGGCCATTGCACGGCACGTGCATCCTGTCAGACCAACTACGAGACGTGCCATGCGAACGCCGGCGGAGACCCTGAGGCGGAGGCTCTGTGCCTGCAACAGCGCATCGCCTGCGAAACCGCGGCAGACAACACCTACATGGCCTGCTTTGGTCCGTGTGCCATTTCGCCCGAACTGGAGCCCTGTCTTTACAATTGTTCGTTTATCGCAGGACTTGCGTATAGCAGTTGCAACGATCAGCACATAGCGTGCCTTCTGTTCGGCGGCACCTTCGAACAGTGCGCCGCACAGCACCAGGCTTGCCAAAACTCGGTATTCCAGCAACATCGGACTTGCACGCTTGCGTGCCCGGAATCGTGCACGACGGTCCACGTCGCGCCTCAGACTTGGGGTCGAGTGAAGTCGCTTTACCGGGACTGAAAAGCACGAGCTGCTCATCTGCTTGCGTTCATCAAGGGGGTCAGCTGACCATGCCGCCAACCGCAGAGCAGCCGAAGATGCCTGTCACAGCTTGCCTGCTCTACGACCGCGACCTGCCTTTCTACGACTCGCTCGGCCTGCAACGGGAAGCTACTCCGATCCTGTCGCGCCAGCCCGAACCGCGCGCACGTCTCCGATCGGAACATGAAACACCAGCTCGCGCGGGGTTCCGTCGGTACCGCGGATGATGCTGGCACGGAGCGTGCGGTTGAACGCCATGTAGTACGTGACCAGCGAATCCCCGCCTGCGACGTACCAATAGGGCGACCAGGCGGCGGCCTCGATCGGGGCC
>DASRJO010000009.1:0-12951 GCA_035649435.1 Candidatus Krumholzibacteriia bacterium
GAAGACGCCGCGCGCGGTTCCGAGGAGAGGCGGGGTCGTGCGTCGCGTCCCGAACCAGGCGAGGCCGATGGCGAGCGGCAGGAGAAAGAGTGGCCACCAACTCTCCACTCCCCAGTGCATCGTGGGCACCGTCTGCGCTCCCTTGGCTTGCGCGCGCCGGCGGGCGCGACCCTCTCGGTGCCAGTAGACTCGATGCACCTACCCGGAGCAAGCGTCCCGAGTTCCATGACGAGAGCGCCGAGGCGAGGGAGGGCAAAGGAGTCGGATGGCCATCGGGAGCGCCGCCCCGCGGGGGGGCGACGTCAGGCGCTCGAGACTACAGGGGAATCGTGCGGGGTCCTGCGACCGGCGCCGCACACCTCAGTGACCGCGCTTGGTTCCCGCGGGCACTTCCTCGCGCTTGGGTGTCTTGGCCTTCGCCGTCTGACCCTCGAAAGAGCCGATGGCTTCGTCGACGTTTTCATGCGCTTCGATGATGTGACCGAAGCCCAGCAGATCGAACACGTCGCGCACGTCCGGTCGCATGCCGGCGATTTTCAGACCGCCGCCATTCTCGCGGATGTCCTTGATCTTGCTGATGAACACACCCCAACCGGCGGAGCTGATATAGCCGACTTTCGTCAGATCGACGACGACGCAATAGACTCCCTGACGCAGGATCGAGTCGATGGCCTCGTCCATGTTGAGAGAGGTCGCGCTATCGACGTATCCATCGAGGGAGAGAACGGCGATGTTTCGGTTCGCGCCGACCTTCTCCACGTTGTACTCGAGCGAACGCATGGCCGCCTCCTCGGAATCGTGGCAACCCCGGCGGAGCAAGGTTCGGTCCAGGGATCTGCGTCTGGATGCTCGGGCTGCCTGTGCCACTCCAAGGCAACATCCTCCACGCGCGCGGCGGCTGCAGTTGCAGGCGGAGCCGCCGCCGCACGAGCAGAATCCATGCGCCGCGGTGCCGGACGCGCAAGCGGAGCGCAAGAGCTTGGATGGAGCGGTCAGGAACGGCCTGAACCGAGCGTCTGCGCTTCGCGCTCGGCGTAGCGTGCGAAGAGCTGTCCCCAGGACGTGGTCTCACGCCAGCGCTCGAAAATGCGTCGGTCGCGCGCCGGCCAGCGGTAGAAATCGTGATAGACCTCGGACCCGAGGATGAACGCGTTCACCAGCGGTGTGCGGAAGAACAGGTTCTGGATCGACTTGAGCGGCCCGAACCACAGGAGGTCGCCGACGCGGCTCGCGCCGTTGTCGCCGACCTTGAAGCCCCAGCTCTCGTTGGCGATGTCCATCCCCACCACCTCGATGTCGGACGGGCGCCCGACTCCGAGGCCAGCTTCGTCGGCGAGTCGAATGTAGTCGATGGACATCGGATCGAACCCCATCATCTTGGCGGCCACCGCATCGATCGCCACCTGATCGGCGCTCGCCAGCATGACGTCCTTCACCACCGGGAACATCGTGCGCGGCCCGGGACCGTTGCCAGCGGTCGTGCCGTCCATCACCGCGAACAGCCCGGAGTGGATCTCCTTCTGGATGGCGAGCAGGTCCACCAAGGTGGCGTGGATCCAGCTGTGGGTGTAGTGGCGCTTGGTGTTGAGCAGGCCGCCGAAGGCGTTCTTCATCGCTCCGGTCGTCGTGGTGTAGATGTGGGTCTTCTGCGTCGGCAAGTGCACGATGTTCTTGCCGTGGAAGTAATCCGGGATGCGGATGCCCTCGGGAAAGATGTGGTCGAGCACGCGCATCTTCGCTTTCGGGCGGTACTCCACCCAGCGCATGTCCGTGTCGCGGAAGTTGTAGAGCACCGGGATGTCGTATTGGCGGAAGATCGGCACGTAGTGATTGAGATCTTCACCCTTGAAGGCATTGGTGACCACGGTCTTGTTCTGAACGCAGACGAGCTCCTGGAAACCTTGGCTCCGCAACGCGAGAATCGTGCCCTCGAGTTGCCACGGCGTCGTGTTGGCGCCGGGGAACGGGAAATGCCACGAGATGTTGTCCTTGAGGATGGTGCTCGCGCCCGGATCGAGCGCGGCGCGCGCGCCCGCCAGCTGCAGCAGGCGGTCGATGTCTTCGAGGATGGTGGCGGCAGAAACGTGCAGCACGGCGACGCGTGGCTTGGGACTCATGCGACGCAGTATACGGACTCAAGGAACCACGAGCAACGAGACGAATCCGCCCTGGCCATCGCCCGTGCGTTGCGGGTTGGACGGATCGAGCTCCCAGAATCGCCCATCCACGAGGAACAGGTATTCGTAGCGTCCGGGTCCGAGCGCTGCGCGCAGCTCCCACATGCCGTCGTCATCGCGCAGCATGACGCCCACACGCGTGCTGCTCGTCCACTCGCGCCCGCGCAGATCGAAATTGGTTTCCCAGCTCCCCGCGACTTGCACGACCTGGGCGACGGGATCGCGGTAGCGGAAGACGACCTCGCCGCTCGTGATTTCAGGCGAGCGCGGCATCACGGGCCGTGGAACGCAGCCGGCCAGCAGCGCGGCGGCTGCAGCCACGGCCACGGAGACGACGTGCCAGGCGCGGCCACGACGCCGGCAGCCACCGACCTTCCATCCACTCTGCATCGCCGGCTCCGTTCTCGATTCAGAAGCTGATGCGCGCTTCGAGTGTGATCCGCCGTTCCAGCTCGAGATCGTGCTCGGCGCCCTCGATGCGCCTCCCGAGCCCGACGGGATCGGCGAAAGCCGCCTCAGGCGAGGCCCCGGAATCGAACAGAAACTGATCCCAGCCGATGTCCATGTAGGTGTTCCGCACCTCGTACAACACGTACGGATCGACACCGAACCCGAGCGCGATGTCGGACCTCTCGCCGATCGCCATCACCAGCTCGACGAAGTGCGCCCCGAACGTCCGATAGTCGTGGCTCGCGCCAGGGAGTTCGGTCGTCACCAGTGATCCGGCTTCGATGTGCTTGCCCGGCCCGAGTTGCCCCACGATCACCGCATCAGTGGTTTCGAAGCGCCGGTAGGTTGCGAAGCGCGAATGCGTCTGCAGGCGCAGATCTTCGGCGACATCGATGCCGAAACGCAGCACGGCCTCGAGAGCTCTCGGCGCGCGGTCGAAGCCCGGGCTCGCCCATGTGAAGCGGAGCTCGCCGTCGAACGACGGCCCCGCCCACAACGTGCGTTTCAACTCCAGCTGCGCCCAGCTCGCACGGTCGACACCCAGCAGCGCGAAGCGCGAGTAGGTCGCCGTGCTCTGGTCCAGCCACGCGTTGTGCCGGCGGAACCAGAATTGCGTCTCCCAGGTGCTCCCGGTTGGATAGTCGAGCCAGTCCTGCCGCACGTCGAGCGCCGCTTCGATCCCGGCGACCCGGGCCTCGAGCCCGAGAGAAGCGGCGTGACGGCGCATCAAGAATGGCGTGCCGGTGATGCGCGCGTCGGTATCGTTCTCCTGGTATTCGTAGCGCAGGCGCGGGCGCCAGTCCCCCTCCGCCACAGGCGACACGCTCGCCACCACACGCCGGCTGTCGTCGAGCGCGAAGGTGCCCGAGGCCTCGGTCTCGGGCCCGAAGCGCGCCGTGACCGTGCCGGTCGTGCTGTCGAAGCGCGCCTCCTGCAGGATCTGCTGGCGCTCGGCCACCGCTTTGCGTGTCCCGCGCATGTATTCGGCCACCCACTGCACGCCGAGCAACGGCAAGCGCAGATCCATGTTCCACGCATTCCAACTTTCCGTCGTCTCGATCTGCTGCCCAGTGGCGAAGAGCCCCTGGACGTCCTGTAGCACGTCGATGGAGCTCTGGGTTCCCGGCGCCAGGCCGCGATCGATGCGGTAGCCGAAGCCGAAGCCGCGGTTCTCCGTGCCGCCGCGCAGGCGGAAGGCGAAGGTGTCACTGTTGCGGCGGGTGTCGATGGCGCTGTAGCGGTCGAGCTCGGTGCCCGCCGGAGGTGGCGCTTGCAGATCCGGCAACTCGGGCGTCAAGACGCTGTCGGAGGCGGCCTCGGTGTTGTCGGCGTAGAGGAATTCGAGCGGCGCCCCCAGCAAGCGGCGGCGCAACAGCACGCCCCGGCGCTCGAAACCGAAGCTGTCCTCGTAGATGCCGATCTTGCCCACCAGCACACCGGGATCTTCGAAATCGGTGACGCCTTCGTTGTCGAACAGGCGAATCTCGAACTCCTGCGGCCGCCATAGCAGGACGCCGCGGTCGTAACGCAAGCGCGAGTCGGAGAGATCATCCGTCTCACCGGTGTTGAAGTTGGTGAGGAACCAGGCGGTCAGGTCATCGCCGAAATCCACTTCGAGGCGCAGATCGATATCGTGCAACGGCCGTTCCAGATCCCATCTCCGCAGTTCCGGTTGCCGGCGAGCGGTCATGGTTCCCAGATAGCGCACGAACCAGCGCAGATCGTGATCGGGCGTCGCGCCGCCGGCTTCGCTGCCGCTCGGGCCGCCGGCGCCCATCGGCAGCACCGCGCCGCTCGCACCGACCCGGACCACCGAGTTGCCGTTCTCCGACACCTCCGGATTGTCGACATCCAACAGCCACTGGCCATCGACGAAGAACTTGTATTCATAGGTTCCGGGGTCCAAGAACACCGACGCCGCCCAAGTCCCATCCGCCTCGCGGTCGAGCGGTGTCGCCGTCGGGCTCCAGCCGTTGAAGTCGCCGACCAGATGCACCGATTTCGCCGCGGCATCCACGTGAATGAAGCGCACCACGCCGTCACCGCTCTGCGGCCGTGCGTGCACGGCTTGCGCCGCGAGAACGATCCCCACCAGCGCGAACAGCCACCAACCTCTGGGTCGTGTCGAGCGACTGGGCACGATGCCGGACTCCCTGTTTGTGCCGCGCTGCGGCGCCACCTCAGAACCACCCACGCAGATGGAGCTGCACCAGATCCCGTCCGTCCGCATCCATCGCATCGCCATCGAGCACCGGGTCGGCGCGATCGCCGATCCAACCGGCACCGTACTGCAATGCCACTTCGAACTGCGGCAGATGCCAGTACTGCAGCGCGGCGACGAACGAGCTCCGCACGTTGCCGGGCGTGCGCGCCCACGTCACGCGCCCGATCGCCTGCAGACGTGACGACATGCGCACGCCGCCCTGCAGCGCGAAGACATCACGCCGGTCCGGCTTGTCGATGTCGAGCGCTCCCCACTGGGCGCGCATGCGCGTGCTGCCTTCCGCCGCGGCGAGCTCCACCACCACATCGTCGTGATGCTCGCCGTTGGCGCGCACCCAATCCGTCGCCTGCGTTTGGGTGAAGAGGACGCGCGCACGCACGTCCTGCACCAACCAGGCTTCGATCTCGCTCTCCTGACGAATGACGCGCCGGTCCGCGTCTTCGAATTGTTCTTCCTGGTCGTAGGCGTGGCGGAGCCACACCGGCCATTGTGGGAGCTCGTACCAGGCCTCGACTCGGTAGCCTTCGACCCCACGCGATGGGCTGCCTAGGCTCGGCTGAGGCCCGAGGAGTGGGGTCGTGTGTGTAGAGCCGATGGCGCGGTACGAGGGCGCGAAGCCGAGCCAGCCCCAGCGCGCGCTGCCGAGGCGGGGCGCACGGATCTCGGCGCGCAGAGCCGCCTCGGACGGCATTGCATCCGTGAGCGGACCCTCGCCGGCGATGCCGCGGTGAGGCTGTCCAGCTTTCGCTGCATCGAAGCTGGGATTGAAAGGCTCTTCCGCGTGGACGAAGGACCAGTCGACCTGGAACTGCACACCGTACAAGAGAGCGCGCGCGTCGAAACCGAATTGATCGCGGTCCCAGACAGTGGCGCTGGCCGGATCTCCGGCCGGACGTTGATGCGAATACGTCGCGCCGATGCGCACGCCCGGAGTCCGGTTCGCATCCCCGCGGAATCGCACGAGGACGAGCTGCACGCCGCCCACGTCGGCCTCCGTGTCCTCGAACCAACTGCGGCCGTCGGCAGCGAGCAGCAGAGCCAGCAGGCGCGGGCCGCGCAACACCGCGCGCAGCCCTTGCACGTCTTCGCCGAGCGCGAGCGGGTCGATCGGTGCACCGAGCCCATGATCGAGCCAGAGCGCCGAGGGCTGGCGCGCGAACAGACGCAGTCCCAAGCTGTCGGCGCCGATCGGACGAAGGTAGACCAGCGACGCTTCGCGCAACGCGAAGGCCGGCGTGTCGCCGTCCTGCGCCGCATCGATCCTCGCGCCGAAGCGCACGAAGGCGGCGAGCGCAGGACCCGGTGTATATCCGAACGCGAGCTCCGCCAATGTCGTGTCCTCGCGTGTCGAGTCCCAGTCCCACTCGAAGAGCCCCGCTTGCTTGCGAATCGTCATGCCGAACCCGATGTTGCCGGCGAGGCGCAAATCGGCTGACGCACGAACGGGCCCGAGCGCCGAGAACAAGAGCATGCCGAGGATGGCCCTAGAAATCATCGACGCTCCCCCCGGCGTGCGGCGCACCGAAGTCGATCTGGAAAGCGATCCGCGTCATGAGACCGAGCTCGTCGTGCACCCGGAAGCTGGGCTCGACGCGGAAATCGCGCCAGCGCACGGCGATTCCCGTGGAGAGCGACTGGCGTGCGGCGCCGAATCGGACTTCGAGCGCATTGCCGACGCGGAACTCGACGCCCAGCTTGTTCTCGGCGCTGCGATCGGCGAGGTGGGCCCGGCTCCAGTGCAGCTGCGCCTGCGGGTGCAGGCGCAGCGACAATCCCCATTCGACCGCGGTTTCGAGCGCGGTGGTCGCGCCGCCCTCGATGAGGTCGAACTGGGGCTGGCCGAGATTGCGCACGCAGGCACCGACGGTGACGTTCGGAATCGGCGACATCAAGAGGCCGAAGTCGCCGCTCCAGCGCGTCTCGTCCTGCCGTGCACCGGCGATTGCCGAGGCTTCCGCTGCATCGAGGCCGATGCGCGCCGCCTTGAGCGTGGCGCCTGCGGAGACGAAGGCGCCGAGGGTGCGGCGCACCAGCTGGCGCGAGATCGACAGCGACAAGAGATCTTCACGCATCGTTTCCTCGAGCGACATCGCGCTCCAGCCCACGGCGACGGAGACGACAGGTGTGTGGAGCACCGTGGCGGCGAAGAGTTGCTGCACGCCTTCGAGATCGGGGGAACGATCGAGCGTGAACAGAGCCTGGTGACGCGACAGGCGTGCGACCCCAGCCGGATTCCAGTAGACGGCAGATGCATCGTTCGCGATCGACACGAAGTTGCCGCCGAGCGCGAGCGCGCGCGATCCGGCCGCATGTCCTTCGAAGAAAGCCACGCCCGGTGACGCCACCCCGAGCAGCCACAGAGCGCAGCCGATGGATGGATGGCGCCACCGCATCAGTGCACCACCGCGAGCGTGCGCTGCACGCGCACGCTCGCCGCCCCGGGGCTCGACCCGGCGCTCGTGCGCAACACGTAGGTTCCCCCCGGTACCGGCTGACCCGAGACGTCGCGTCCATCCCAGACCCAGCGCCCCGGTGCGAGGCCACACGCGGTGGCCGCAGCACACGTCATCGGTTCGTCACGCAGCAGCTCCACCACACGCTCGCCACGCGACGAATAGATCGTCGAGGTCACGTACAGCACATCGGGCACGGTGCCGCGCACGAACAGCGCGCACTCGAGCGCCAAGCTGCGATCGGGGACGAGCAAACGCGTCGGCTTCTGCTCGGGGTCGCCGCTGCGAAAGGTGTGCAGCTCGAGCTCGAAGCCGCCGGATGCGACCGCTCCTGGGGCGGCCGGCGCATCGGGAAGAAAGCGAGGTGTGGTTTGCTCCTGCACCGCGAAGCCGAAGCGGACGAAAGGGATCGCTCCGGGTGACGCCCAATCGATCCTTGCGACACGGTCGAGGACCACCGGCCCGCGGGCATCGAGCGGCAGCGGTTCGGTCGGATCCGGTGCCGCGTCGGCGGTCGCCCAACCCTCGTCGGCGTGCACGATCGCTGCGGCGAGGCGCAATCCCTGCGCCGCCGAAGCGGCGGGCAGGACGAACATCGGCGCCGTCGGCGCGAGCGAATCCGGATTGACCTGCACGAGCGCGCCGGGAAACAGCTCGCTCCACGGGATCGCGGCCTCGAGCGCGCCACTCCCGACATCGAACTGCGCCACGGCGCGACTCGCTGCCGGGGATAGCCGCTGCAACGCTTCGCTCCCGCCCACGCTCCACAGCTCGGGCGTCGTCTGCCCGGCGCGAATGGCGACGAAGAGATCGGGCCGGAGCTCGGGGCCGAAGACCAGCGCCCGCCGCCAGTGCTCGAGACCCGTCGCGGCCGTGAGCCCGCCGGCGCGATGGTCGATGTACAGCACGAGCGCGTGCGATGCGAGAGTGCCCTTCACCGCGAGGTAGAGGTGTGCTGCATCCCAGGTGACGTAGATCTGCTCGAGCTCGTGGAGAGCGGACCAGGCGGAGTCGTTGGCGGGTTCCTGCACGCACGTGTCGCTGGGCACAGGACAAGCGCCGAACACCGCATCGAGTGCGTCCCACTCGACGGCACGCCCGTCGATCACGATGTGCGCGCTGAGATCGGCTGCGGAGCGCGCCCGTGCCGTCGTGCTCGCACACAGCACGCCGAGAGCGGCGCAGAACACCGCTCCCTTAACCCTGTTCCTCGCGCGCTCCACCCCGCACCCGGTCCATCCGCGTCATGCACTCGAGCAACAGTCCCTCGACGTCCAGGGACACGCCCTGCGTCTTGGGTTCCGCGCCGCTGCGGAATGCGAACGCCCCACTCCGCCATGTGAGCATGGTGCCCAGGTCCTCTCGTACCGCGGCCAACGCACTCGCGGCGTCGATCGGGCCGGCGCGTGCGGCGCCGCGCGGCGGCGCTGGCTCCACGCCTGCGGCGACGATCTTGCCGTCACGCAAAAACACGTTGCCGCGCGTGCCGGTGATTTCGAGCACCAACACGCCGCTCGCACGTGCCAAGGCCAGGATTTGCAGCACCAGCTCCGGCGCGAAGAGCGCGAGATCGCCGCGCAAGTCCACACGCCGCGCACTCACGTCTCGCGCACCGTCGCTTGCGCCGCCGCCAAGCGTGCCACCGGCACGCGGTAGGGCGAACAGCTGACGTAATCCAAGCCGACCTGATGGAAGAATTCCACCGACACCGGGTCACCGCCATGCTCGCCGCAGATCCCGACCTTGAGGTTGGGCCGCACGGAGCGTCCGCGTTCCGTGGCCATCCGCACCATGGCGCCGACTCCTTGCGCGTCGAGGCTTTCGAACGGATTGCGCGGCAGGATTCCCTGCTCGACGTAGACCGGCAGGAACACCTCGGCGTCGTCGCGGCTGTAGCCGTAGACGAGCTGGGTCAAATCGTTGGTGCCGAAGCTGAAGAACTCGGCGTCCTCGGCGATGCGATCGGCGATGAGTGCCGCGCGCGGCACCTCGATCATCGTGCCGACGAGGAACGGGAGCGGTTGGATACCGGCGAAGACTTTCGCCGCGACCTCGCGCACCAGCGCTTCCAGCCGGCGGTACTCCTCGCTGGTGCCGATGAGCGGCAGCATGATCTCGGGCAACGGCCGGATGCCGCGTCGCGACGCCTCGAGCGCCGCGGCGAAAATCGCCTCGGCCTGCATCGCATAGATCTCGGGGAAGGTGATGCCGAGCCTGGCACCCCGGTGTCCGAGCATCGGGTTCATCTCGCGCAGCGATTCGCTCCGCCGCCAGATGACATCGGCCGACATGTCCAGCTCGCGCGCCAGCGATTCGGCATCTTCTCGCGTGTGCGGCACGAACTCGTGCAGTGGGGGATCGAGCAGGCGGATCGTGACCGGAAGGCCGTCCATCGCCTCGAAGATGCCGATGAAATCGCTGCGCTGCATCGGCTCGAGGCGCGCCAAGGACTCGCGACGTTCGTTGGCGTCCTTGGCCAGGATCATCTTGCGCACCCACGGCAGGCGTTCCTCGCCGAAGAACATGTGCTCCGTCCGGCAGAGACCGATGCCCTCGGCGCCGAGCCGCCGGGCCGCCACCGCGTCCGCCGGCGTGTCGGCGTTGGCGCGCACACGCATCCGCCGGTGCTGGTCGGCCCATTGCATGATCAGCTCGTAATCCCCGGAGAGCTCGGGATCCACGGTTGGAACCGCGCCCTCGAAGACGTGTCCCATCGTGCCATCGAGCGTCAGGATCGCGCCTTCGTGCAGCACGCGCGGCCCGCTCTTGGTGCTGAAGGTCGCCGTCTTCGCCCCTGTGTCCACGCTCAGACTGCTGCAGCCTGCCACGCACACACGCCCCATCCCGCGCGCCACCACCGCCGCATGCGAGGTGCGGCCGCCACGCGCGGTTAGAATGGCGCGCGCCACCGCCATGCCTTCGATGTCCTCGGGTGAGGTCTCGGTGCGCACCAAGACGACGTCGCGCCCGGCGGCGCTCGTCGCCACCGCATCGTCGGCTGTGAAGACGATCGCCCCCGTTGCTGCGCCCGGGGAGGCGTTGAGACCCTTGGCGAGGGGCGTGGCGTTGGACGCCGGATCGATCCGCGGATGCAGCAGCTGCACCAGGTGCGTTTCCGCATCGATGCGCAGCAGCGCCTCGCGCTCATTCAGACGGCCCTCGCGAACCATGTCGGCCGCAATGCGCACCGCGGCCAAGCCGGTGCGCTTGCCGGCACGCGTCTGCAGCATCCACAGCTTGCCGCGCTCGACGGTGAACTCGAGATCCAGCATGTCCTTGAAGTGAAGCTCGAGCTTGTCGCGGTAAGCGCATAGCTGCGCGAATGTTTCCGGCATGATGTCTTCCAGGGCAACTTGGGCGTCGTCCTGCTTCTGACCGCGGGTCAGAGGATTCGGCGTGCGAATGCCGGCAACGACGTCTTCGCCCTGCGCGTTGGTCAGGTACTCGCCGTAGAAGTGGTTCTCTCCTGTCGAGGGATCGCGGGTGAAGGCGACACCGGTGGCCGAATCCTCTCCCATGTTGCCGAACACCATGGCCTGCACGTTCGCCGCAGTCCCCCAGTCGTGCGGAATCCGATTGAGCCGCCGGTAAGACATGGCGCGGTCGTTGTACCAGGATGCGAACACGGCTTCGATCGCGGCCCACAGCTGCGCCTCGGGCGCCGACGGAAACGGCGCGCCCGTGCGCCGCTCCACGCATTCCTTGTACATCTGCGTGATGCGCTCGAGGTCATCGGCCCCGAGCTCGGTGTCGGCATGCACACCGCGCTCGCGCTTGACCCCGTCGAGGATGTGCTCGAAATCGCTGTGCGGAACCTCGAGGACCACGTCGCCGAACATCTGAATGAAGCGACGGTAGCTGTCCCAGCCGAAACGCGGGTTGTCGGTCATCTCGATCAACGCGCGCACCGTGTCGTCGTTGAGGCCGAGGTTGAGGATGGTGTCCATCATGCCCGGCATCGAGGCACGCGCACCCGATCGCACCGACACCAGCAGCGGCCGCGACGCGTCGCCGAAGCGCCGGCCGAGAATGGCGCCGGTGGCCTGCATCGCCTCCAGCACCGCCGCGCGCAGGTCGGGCCGCATCACGCGCCCCTCGTTGTAGAAGCGCACACACTCCGCGGTGGTGATGGTGAACCCGGGCGGCACTGGCAACCCGAGCCGTGTCATTTCGGCGAGCCCGGCGCCCTTGCCGCCGAGCAGAGATTTCATCGATCCGTCGCCGTCGGCCTTGCCGTCGCCGAAGAAGAAAACCGCGCGCTCCACCGTGCACCACCCTTGCGAAGGTCCACCGCCGCCCGCGTCCGACCGGCGGAAAGCCATCACGGCTCGAACTCATACTTGCATCGCAGGTTAGGAACTTGGATCCGGCGCCTCAAGGCATTTCTTTGAGCGGTCTGCGAGCGCTCGTTCCCACCGGCCCGGACCCTTCGGTGCCGCGTTCACCCATCAGGCGGTGCAGCAAGTCGTCGAGCCGGATCACGCCGAGGGCGTGCCGGTCGCCCTCGATCACCGCGGTCTGGCTCGGGCTGCGCTGTAGATCCCCGAGCAGGCGGTCGAATCCGGTGCCGGCGCGGGCACGGACGGGTGGGGTCATCCAGCGCGCCACCGACGAGCCGTTGTCGGCGCCGAGCAAGCCGACGGCGCTCACGACGCCGACGACGTCCTCTTCGACGGCGTCGGTGACGGGCAGCCGCGTGAGCCGTGCGGTGCGCATGACCTCCTTGGCCTCCCCGGCGCTCGCCACCAGGCTCACCCGCGGCACCGAGGCGAGCGGGCGCACGAACTGCAGAGGATCCAGCCGCCAGAATTCGACGATGTGCCCAATGAGATCGCGTTCCTCGGCATCGACGTGCCCGTGCGATTCGCTGCGCGCCACGAACTGTTTGATGTCTTCCCGCGACGCGAACTCGAGCAGCGATCCCTTGGTGCCCACGAGCTGGCGTACCACCAGTGCCAGCCCCACGGCGACCAGCAGCAACGGCGCCAGCAGCACGCGAAACACTTGGAGCGGCAGCACGGTGACGCGCAACGTGCGATTGGGATAGCTCTGCGCGACCGCTTTGGGCAGCACTTCACCAGCGACGAGGACGAGCGGTACCACGATCAAGGTCGCCCACACATCGGCCGCGGCGGCGCTCATGGGGCGCAACGCCAGAAGCGCCTCGCGCACGTAGACGGCGATGCCGACATTGACGAGATTGCTGCCGCCCAGACACAGCGCAATGGCATGGTCGCGACGTCGCAGCTGGCGTTCCGCCAGGCGCGCCAGCCGGCGGCCCTCGGCGGCGGCGGCGCGCAAGCGCACCCGGCTCGCCATGGTGATGGCGAGCTCCGTGGCCGAGAAGTACGCCGAGCCGAGCAGCAGCAGCAACGGCACCAGCACGAGATCCATCAACGCCTCCGCGAGCCGTTGCCCGGCTGTGCATGGGAGTGCCGATGCTTGCCGAGCCGCAGGCGCACGACCCGGTTCGGCGCCGCCTGTTCGACGGTGAAGCGCATGTCGCCGTCCTCGACCCATTCGCCCACGCGCGGGATGCGCCCGAGCCGCTTGCTCACGAGTCCGCCGAGCGTCTCCACGTCCGCATCGTCGAGATTCGCCCCCAACAGGGCATTGAAGACGTCGATCTCCATTTGAGCCGACACCA
>DASRJO010000010.1:0-15867 GCA_035649435.1 Candidatus Krumholzibacteriia bacterium
CGCCGTCGCGGCCGCATTGCTGCTCCTGGGCGGGGTCGCGCGCTCCGGTGCCGTCGCCCAGGATGTCGCGCGCTCGCCGCGCCTGCCGGCCGAAGCGCGAACCGCATTCGCCGAAGTGGCGCGAGGGATGGTGCAACGCGATGGCCTGCGCGTCGCGGTCATCCTGCTGCTCCAAGCCGGCGTCGTGATCGCATGGACGCGAAGGCGCCTGCCGGCCGATGCCGCTGGCGCGCTCGTGATCGCGCTCGCGGTATTCGACCTCGCCGGTGTCGACCGGCGCATGGTGCATCCCGAGCGCACTTGGGCTGGCCTCGAATCGCGCCTCGGTCCGCCACGCCGGGCCACCGTCGAGGCGTCGCCACTCGTGCGATTCCTGCGCGACCATCCCACCGATGCGCCGGCGCCGACACGCATCCTGCCGCTCGGGCCCATGTTCAACAACAACGAGTGGATGACGCACGACGTCGCGAGCGTCGGCGGCTACCATCCGGCGAAACCGACTCGCATGCAAACGTTGCTCGAAGCGGGTGACTTGTTCATGAGCCGCGGCGTGCTGGATCTCCTCGCCGTGCGGTACTTGGTCGCACCCCAGGCGCTCGACGGGGGGCCAGAGCCGGTCTACGCCGGAGCCGATGGCCATGTCTACATCAACCCGAGTTCGTTGCCGCGCGCCTGGGTGCTCGGGCGTTGGCGGCGGAGCGAGGGTGCAAACTGCGTGCATGCGCTCGCGGAGCTCGATCCGCGTGCCGAGGTGTTGCTCGAGGCCGAGCCGGAGCCACCCCCAGCCGCAGAAGCGACCGGAACTGCGCGCATCGTCCGCTTCACCGCCAACCACGTCGAGCTCGAAGTCGAGTCGAGCGCCGCGGCGCTGCTCGTGCTTTCGGAGGCCTATCATCCGCATTGGCACGCACGCGTCGATGAGATCCCGCGCCCAGTACTGGCGGCGAACTGCCTCTTGCGCGCGGTGAGCGTACCGGCCGGGAAGTCGCACGTGGTGTTCGAGTTCGTCGATCCCGCGTTGCGAGCCGGGCTCGCCACCACGTCCGCGACGGCCGCGATCCTCGCCGCGCTCGCTGGACTCGCGTGGTGGCGCTGGCGGCGGGGGATGGCGCGGCCCAGCGCGCCTGCCGCGGTCGAGCCGAAAGGATGAGCGTGCCGCACACGACACCGAACCCGGACGTCGCACCGCCTCTACCCCGAGGCGAATCCCGCCGCGGGCTCGTCATCGTGCCGACCTACAACGAAATCGACAACATCTCGCGGCTGCTGCCGGAGATCCTCGACGTCGATCCGGGTCTGGACGTGCTGGTGGTGGACGATGGTTCGCCCGACGGCACCGCGCAGGCGGTGCGCACCACAACCCAGTTCGCATCGCGCGTGTTCCTGCTCGAGCGCGGTCGCAAGATGGGTTTGGGATCGGCCTACATCGCCGGCTTCCAATGGGCGTTGCGCGCCGGTTACCCTCTCGTCTTCGAGATGGATGCGGACTTTTCACACAATCCGCAGAGCCTGCACGAATTCCTGCGCGCCAGCGCCGAGGCCGATCTGGTCCTCGGCTCGCGCTATCTCAACGGCATCACGGTGGTGAACTGGCCGCTGCGCCGGCTGATCCTTTCGGTCGGTGCCAACATGTATGCGCGCTTCGTCACCGGAGTGCCGGTCAAGGACTGCACCGGCGGCTTCAAGTGTTTCCGCCGCGAGGTCCTGGAGGCGTTGCCCCTCGAACGCATCCGCAGCGACGGCTATTCTTTTCAAATCGAAGTCAACTGGTACTGCTGGCAGCTCGGGTTTCGTCTGCACGAGATCCCGATCCTCTTCGTCGACCGGCACATCGGCATGTCCAAGATGAACCGGCGCATCATCTGGGAGGCGGTGTGGCTGGTGTGGAAGCTGCGCTTCACCAAGGCACGCGGGCGATGAGCGCGGCGCGCGACGAGGCCGTCGTTCCGGGCACCGAGCCGATGCCGCCGGTGGCGGGCCGCGAGCCACGGCCGCGACTCGCGGTCATCATCGTCAGCTACAACACGCGCAAGATGATGCGCCGCTGCCTGCAGGCGTTGCAGGCCTTCGCGCCGCAGGTCGCACACCAGATTTGCGTGGTGGACAACGCCTCGCGCGACGGCTCCGTGGCCATGCTGCAGCAGGAATTCCCCGCGGTGCGCGTGGTCGCCAATCGGCGCAATCTCGGCTACGCCGTCGCCGTGAACCAAGGCCTCGAGGCCACGGGGTTCGAGTATGCCCTCGTGCTCAACCCCGACATCGTCGTGCATGAGGGTGCCGTCGACCGATTGGTCGAGTTCATGGACGCGCATCCCGATGCGGGTGTCGCCGGTGCCAAATTGCTCAACACCGATGGATCGCTGCAATACAGCTGCCGGTCGTTCTACACACCGCGGACGCTGCTCTACCGCCGCACCTTCCTCGGCAAGCTGTTCCCGCGCAGCCGGGTCATTCGCCGGCACCTCATGCTCGACTACGATCATCAGCAGCCGCAGGCCGTCGATTGGGTCATCGGCGCCTGTATGCTGGTGCGCCGGGCCGCATTCGACGCCGTCGGCGGCATGGACGAGCGTTTCTTCCTCTACTTCGAAGACGTGGATTGGTGCTTCCGCATGGGGCGCCAGGGCTGGAAGGTGTACTACGTGCCGCAATCACAGATGGTGCACGAGCACCGCCGCGAAAGCGCCAAGCCGAAGTTGTCACGCAGCTTTTGGGCGCATCTGGGATCGCTCCTGCGTTACTACGAGAAATGGAATCGCTATGCCTACATTCTCAAGCGCTATCGCGAGGTGAGCAAGATCGGTGTGTTCATGCTCGCCGACTTGCTGGCGGTGAACTTGGCGTTTCTCGGAGCTTACGGCCTGCGGGTCGTGCTCGCTGGCCGCTTCACCAACCCGTTGTACACGCTGGAGAACTACCTCAACTTCTGGGTGTTCACCAACATCGTGAGCTTGCTGGCGCTGTTCTTTTCTCGCCAGTACCGCATCGCGCGCGGTCGTGCGGCCGCCGACGAGCTCTTCGACCTCGCACGTGCGCTCGCGGTCGCTGTCGTCGTCATGGCGGCGGCCACCTACATCACGCGCGAGCGGCTCATCTCGCGCGCGGTGGTGGCGTTGTTCTTCGTGTTCGCCACCTTGCTGGTCTGGTCGTTCCGGCGCTTCTTGCGCGCGATGCACCAGCGCGTGCTCGAGATGCGCCTCGACCTGCGCCGGTTGGTGATCGTCGGCACCGACGAGGAGACGCGCGAGCTGAGGTCGCGACTGGCGGCGCGGCCGGAGCTGGGGATCGACGTCGTCGGTTCCATCGACGCCGAGGGCAGCAGCAGCCGCGCTCTCGGGCCGCTGGCGCACCTGCTCGAAGTGGTGCGCGAGCACCGCATCCAGGAAGTCGTCGTCGCGCCGTCGTCGGCGCGCGTCGAAGAGGTCGGGCGCATGGTCCTGCAGCTGCGACGGCGTGCCGTAGACGTGACGGTCGTCTCCGGGTTCGCCGACATTCTGAGTCACCGGGCGCGGATCGAGCGTCTGGCCGACGTGCCGGTGTTGCGCTTCGAGCGCGACACCCTGTACGCCGTCAATTCGGGCGCCAAGCGCGCCGTGGACATCCTGTTGGCGACGATCTTCCTGGTGCTGGGCGCACCCGGGTGCATGCTATACTGGCTCGTCGCGCGAGCGCGCAGAGTCGCGCTTTTCGAGCGCCGCCTGCGCCTGGGGCGCGACGCCTGCCCGTTCGAGTTTCCACTTGTCACCGACAGGATCGGGCTGCCGCCGACGGATTTCGTCAACATCCCGGCGTGGCTCGCCGTGCTGCGCGGACGCATGTCCTTGGTGGGCCCGTATCCACTCGAACCGGAAGCAGCGGAGGCGCTCGACGAATGGCAGAAGATTCGCTTCGACTTGCGGCCGGGCGTGGTGGGTTTCTGGCGCGCGTTGCGCGCGGAAGAAGTCGATTTGGACGCTCTCCTGCGCCTCGACCTCCACTATGTCCAGAACTGGTCCATGGGGCTGGACTTTCGGTTGATTCTGCAGTCCCTGGGCAGCATGCTGCGGGGTCGCGCGGTGCAGCTCGGCGCATGAGCTGTAGCCCGACCGTCGCGTGGAAGGTGGATTCGGTGCGACAACCCATCGGTGGAAGGCGCCAGAATGGGCGGCGGTGGGCGCCCGTGTGGGCACTCCTGGCGCTGCCGTTGTGCGCGGCACCTGTCCGCGCCGATCTGCCGTTCGGTTGGAGCGTCGAGATCTTCGCCGGGCGCATCGTCGACATCGAACCGGGCGGTGGCGTGCTCGCCTGCGCCAGCGACGGGGGCCTGTTGTTCTACGACCTGCAGACACGGGAGTTTCGCCAGCTCGCCGACGCGGGATGCGTCGAAGGGCGCTGCCTGCGATCGAACCGCTTGACCCGCGTCGCGCGCGACATTCGCGGGCGTTACTGGCTGGGAACGCGCGCTGCCGGACTCACGCTGTTGCGACCCGAAGCGGGTGGCTTCGACTACGAGCATTTCTTCGCCGCCAACTTCCGCCCCGGGGGAGGCTTGCTCTCCGACTCGGTGGTCGCCATCGCACCATGGCGCGACGAGGTGGTCTACGTCGGCACGTCGGCCGGCGTGGCGCAGATCGACTTGGCGGGGGAAGTGGGGGAGTACAACGAGGAATCGAGTCGCCGTCGCGGCGTCGATGGCTTCCCGAGCGCCGCAGTTCTCGATGTCGCGGTGGATTCCACCTACGTGTGGGTGGGGCTCGACGCCGGCATTGCGCGCTACCGGCGCTTGCCGCCGCACGACGTCGAGATGTTGGCCGACAGCCTGGCGGGCACGCGTGTGAACAGCGTGAGCCTGCAGCATGGTCAGGTGTGGATCGGGACCAATCGCGCCGTGCAGGTATGGGTCGAAAACGGGCGCTACTGGAAGCGCATCCGCAACGAGGCAGGAGCGATCGAGTCGACGCCGAACTTCAACGCCTATAATGTCGTCGTGCGCGTCCCCGATCCCTTGCACCCCTTGATCTCCGCGGGCTCCGATTCCGACGTGCGCAGCTACAACGGCTTCGTGTGGGTGCGTTGCAATCCGCAACCCGTGCCGCTGATCGAGTCGCGCTCGTTCCGCGCGCTGGCAGTGACGGGGGACACGCTGTGGACGTCGCAGATCAACGACTTCGGCGAGGGTGCCTTCCTCGAACTCTGGGACACGAGCCAGGGCTGCGCCTGGACGCGTGAACAGCCGAGTGCGATCCCGCCCAGCGCCGTTCGCGGCGTCGGCGTCGATCGTGTCACACGCGACCTGTGGATCGGAACCCGGCTCGCGGGCGTGGCCCGGCGCACGCCGAGCGGCGCGTGGTGTATCTACAACGCCAACGACCCGACCTCGAACGCCAACATGACCGATCCCGTGGGCCGCGTCTCGGCATTCCTCGTCGATCGCACCAGCTCGGTGTGGTTCACCACGCTCCCGATCCTGGCGCAAACGAGCGTGGACGAGTTGCGTGCGGACCCGGGCTGCGATCATCCGGCCGACACCTGGAGCCATATTCCCGCCGGGTCCGGCGGCTTCGGTGGCCGCTATTGGAAGATCGCCGAGGATGGCGCCGGCAACCGTTTCTTCCTCTCGGATGGCGGCGAGCCTTCTCCCGGAGGTCTCGACGTGCTGGCCGCGGATCGCAACGACACGCTCAATTTGCGCGCCGATCTGATCTTCGGCAGCACCGTGGGCGCCATCGCCTTCGATCGTGACTCGGGGATCTGGTCGAAGTCTTTTCTCGGCGTCAACAATCTCGGCTCCGGCGGTCTCCTCGAGTGGCTGAACTCGGACGATCTGTTCGAGCCGGGAACAGCCAACTTCTCGGTGCTGCCGCTCCGGCTTCCCAACGGTTCCACGTACAGCGTGTCCGAGTATCGCGATATCGCTTACGACGCGGCGCACGACGATCTCTGGGTGGGGACTCTCCAGGGACTCTTCCGTTACGACGTCACCTCGGGCGGCCGGGAGATCCTGCAGGTCATCGGCGAAAAGAGGATCGACGCGGCGGGGCTGCTCAGTCTCGATGTCCGAGATGTGTTGCTCGATCCGTTCGGCAACCTGTGGATCGGGACCAACAAGGGCTTGAACCGCATCGACACGCGCGACAGCTTGCTGACCGTGGATGCTTTCACGACCCGCGAGACGATCGACGAGCTCAACCAGGGCGAAGGCGGTGCCATCCTCTACCTGCCGGAACGCAGCCTGGCGCCGCTCCCGGACCCGCTGGTCAACTCGCTGGCGTTCGACACCGCCACTTCGCTCCTGCACATCGCCACCGAAGGCGGTGTGGCGACTCTCGATGTCGCGGCACTCGACGTTCGCTCGCTCATTCCCATCGAGCGCGCGGTGGTGTACCCGAATCCCATCCGCGCACTGAGCGATGATGCGGCCGTGTACCTGGGCGACATCACGCTCCCGGCCCAGGTGCGGGTGTACAACCTCGAGGGCGAGATGGTGTCCGAGAAGCTGGTCACCGCTCCCGGCGTCAAAGCATGGGATCTGCGCATCATCGTCAACAACAGCACGAGCGGTGTGGCTTTCTTCGAAGCGGCGAGCTCCGTGTATTTGATCCATGTCACCAACGATGCGGGCACGAAGGTGACGCCGTTGGCCGTCATTCGCTGAAGCGCCACCTCGCGGAGGATCCATGTCCGCAGCCTTGCCGGCGCTCGAAGGCGGGACTCCGGTGCGCGATGGCGCGCCGGTGCCGTTCTTCCAGGCGGCGCTGTCCGAGGCCGACATCGCGGCGGTGACCGCGGTGTTGCGCGGTGGCTGGCTGACGCTCGGCCCGGTCACGGCCGAATTCGAGTCGGCGTGCGCCGCATGGCTCGGCACCCCGCATGCCGTGGCGCTGAGTTCGTGCACGGCGGCACTGTTCCTGGCGCTGCGCGCGGCGGAGATCGGTCCCGGGCACGAGGTCATCGTGCCGGCGCTGACGTTTCCGGCCACGGTGCACGTCATTCGCCATGTGGGAGCCGAACCGGTCCTGGCCGACATCGAGCTCGACAGCTTCGGTCTCGACCCCGGCGAGGTGGAGGCGCTGCTCGGGCCGCGCACACGCGCGCTGATGCCCGTCGACTACGCCGGACACCCCTCTCGGTTGACCGAGCTGCTGGAGATCTGCCGCCGCCGTGGCATCGTGTGCGTCGAGGACGCGGCGCATGCGTTCGGCGCCGCACACGACGGCCAGCGCATCGGCACCGTGAGCGACATCACCGCTTTCAGCTTCTACGCCACCAAATGCATCACCACGGGGGAGGGTGGCCTGCTCGCCTGCCGCGACGCCGACTTCGCCCAGCGTGTGCGCCTGCTCGGCTATCACGGCATGCAACGAGATGCCTGGAAGCGCTACACCGATCAAGGCAGTTGGTACTACGAGATCGAGCTGCCTGGTTACAAGTGCAACATGACGGACGTGCAAGCGGCGCTCGGCTTGTCGCAGTTGCAGCGCGCCGAGGCATTGCGAGACGCGCGCGCGCGCGTGGCCTCGATGTACACCGAGGCCTTCGCCACCGAGCGCGACCTGCTGTTGCCGGCGACGCGGTCGGGGGCGTTGCATGCCTGGCATCTCTACGTCGTGCGGTTGCGCACCGAGGGCCTGCGTGTGGGGCGTGATCATTTCGCCGGCGCGCTGCGCGCCGAGGGCATCGTTCCCAGCGTGCATTTCATTCCCTACCACCAACAGCCGGCGGGACGCAGTCTGGAGCTGCGCCGGCCGCTGCCACGCACCGAGCAATTCGCGGCGCAATGTCTGTCGCTGCCGCTGTACCCCTCGATGTCCGACTCGGACGTGGCGGACGTCGTGGAGGCGGTGCGCAAGCTCCTGCGCTACTATGCCCGCTGATCGAATCGCACCCGCCCCGGGCCCCGCGCTGCACGTCGCGGCCGAAGCCTCGCTCGCGGCGCTCGCGACACTGCAACCGTCCTCGTTCTTTCACACCGCGGCCTGGCATGACGTGGTGCAGCGCGCTTGGCCGCGCTACCGGCCGTTCGCGCTGGTGGCGCGCGACGCCGCGGGGGTCGTGCAGGGTGCGTGTGCATTTGCGGCGGTGCGGCGACTGCGGCTGTTGCGGCTCTACGCCGGACCGCTCGGCACGTACGGCGGCGTCCTGGCGCGGCACGCAGCGGCGGCCGTGGCGCTGGCGCAGGCCATGGTCGCGCTCGGCGGGGAGCGCAAATTGGCCCTCGTGCGCGTGCACGATTTCGACGGCTCGACCGCGCGACTGGTGCAGGACACGCCGCGCTGGCGGAGTTGGCGCGAAACCTGTCAGGTCCTCGATCTCCCCGAAGATCCACAGACACTTTTCCAACAGGCCTTCACGTCACAGAATCGCAACAAGATCCGCAAGGCCGAAAAGGCGGGCGTGCAGGTGCGCTGCGGTCGCGATGCCGCTGCACTCCACATTTATGCGTCACTCTACCGCTCGGCGTTGCCTCGCTTCGGCGTTCGCCATCCGCTGCCCGATTCACTCTTCACCGCTCTTGCCGGGATGGATGGCGTCCAAGTCTGGATCGCCGAGCGCGAGGGCCTCGCCATCGCAGCGCTCCTCAACCTACGCGGCGGTGGTCAGATCATGAACTGGGGGAACGTCTCACGGCCCGATGCCTGGGCCGATGCACCGAACAATCTCCTGCACTGGCGCGCGCTCGAAGCCGGTTGCAGGGACGCTCAGGGCCCACGCCTCTACAACTTCGGCGGCAGTGCCGGCTTGCCGGGCGTGCACGCGTTCAAGGCGAGCTTCGGTGCGCGCGAGCACGAGGTATTGCGTCTCGAGTTTCGCGCACCGTGGCTCGATTGGGCCTCCCGTCGCTTCCCTCTGTTGGGGAGGGTCGGATCGTGAGGCACCTGTTGCTCGTGTCGCATTTCTTCCCGCCGATGGGCGGTGGCGGTGTGCAACGCGTCACCAAGTGGGTCAAGTACTTGGACACCCACGGCTGGCGCACGACGGTGCTGTGTGGTCGGGCCGAAGACTATTGGATGCGCGATGAATCGCTGCTCTCGGACTTGCCGCAGTCGACGCGCGTGTTACGCACCGCGGCCGCGAGCGGGCTCGGCATCCTGCGGCGATTGCGCGCCGACACGCCCGGCGACAAGCGCTCGTCGCGCGGGTTCGGCGGCTTGCGCCGCGTCTCCGAGTGGTTCCTGATCCCGGACTCCTACATCGGTTGGCTCCCGTTCGCGCTGCGTGCGGCCGAGTCGCTGCAAGAGGATCCGCCCGACGTCATCCTGTCGAGCGGCCCGCCCGACACCAATCATCTGGTCGCGCTGCGTCTCGGCCCTCGCATGGCCCGGCCGTGGGTCGCCGATTTCAGGGATCCGTGGGTGGGATTGCACTTGCTCCGACCCCCGACCGCATGGCATCGGCGCCGGCATGCAGCGCTCGAGCGCAGGGTGCTCGCTCGTGCCAACGGTGTCGTGGCGACGACGACATGGCTGCAGGACCTCCTGCGCCAGCGCGCGCCCGCGAACGTACGCGTCCACTTGATCCGCAACGGTTACGATCCGGAGGACTTCACCTTGGGCGCCGCCGAGTCGCGTCCAGGAGGGACCCTGCGACTGGCGCACACCGGCATGCTGACGCTCACCCGCTCGGCCGCGGGCTTGTTGCGTGCGCTGCAGCTCGTGTTCGCCCGCCACCCCGAGCTGCGCGGCCAGATCGAGCTCGAGCTCGTCGGCGCTCGTGAATCGGACAACGATGAGTTGGTGCGAAATCTGGGGTTGCAGGATTGCGTGCACGTGCGTGGCTACGTCGCGCACGCTGCGGCCATCGCCAGCATGCGGCAGGCCGACGTCTTGGTGTTGCTGAAGCATACATCGGAGCGTTACGCCGGTCTCGTGCCGGGCAAGCTCTACGAGTATCTCGGCGCCGAGCGGCCCATCCTGGCGCTCGTGCCCGAATCCGAAGCGGCGACGTTGGTACGCGAGCTCGGCTGTGGCATCGTCGTCGGGCCCACGGACACCGAAGCGATCGCGTCGGCGCTCCTGGACTTGCATGCGGCCAAACAGAGCGGCGCGCTGGCACAGCGCTTTCGATCCGGCGCGTTGCCGCGCTTCCAACGTCCGGCGCAAGCCGGAGAGCTGGCGAGTCTGCTGGCGGATGTCGCCGCCTCCCACCCGAGGAGCGCCGCGTGAGTCGCTCGTCCTCGATCCTGTGGCTTTGCCTCGCCTTTCTGGTCTACGCGCTCGGTGTCCTCGCCTATCGCGATTCGCTCATGGACGACACGTTCATCCACTTGCAGTACGCGCGCAACCTGCGCGCAGCAGGAACTCTCGCCTTCAATCCGGGCGAGCCGTCTCTCGGCGCCACGAGCCCGCTGTGGATTCTGCTGCTCGCATTATTCGGTGCGAGTGAGCTCGCGGCCCGACTCTTGAGTGTCGCATGCGGTGGGTTCGCCGTCTGGTTGTTCGCGCTGCACGCGCGGCGGTGTTTGGGCGGCGGCAACTTCGCCGCGGCGGCGAGCATCGCCTGGGCGGGCAACCTCTGGCTCGTGCGCCATGCTCCGAACGGCATGGAATCCACCTGCGCGCTGCTCGTGGTGCTCGGCGCGTTCGAGCTGCGTGCGCGCCCGCGCGGCGGTTGGCGCGATGTCGGGCTCGGGCTCGTCCTCGCCGCTGCCTGGCTGGTGCGACCCGAGTTCGTTCTCCTCATCGGATTGTTCTTCTGCATGGATCTCGCCTCGTCCGAGCGCATGCAGCGCTTACGGACCTGGCTGCCGCTCTGCGTGGCAGTGTGTGCACTGTGGGTGGGATTCGCCTGGTGGCGAGTGGGTCACGTGCTGCCGGATACGGTGAGCGCCAAATCCGCCGGGCCGTCGCTCGGGAAAGGTGTCGCAGTCCTGGGACGCTGCGCAGAGCTCGTGAGCCTCGCGCATCCCATCGAGGCAGTCGGCCTGGTGCTGGCGTTGTTCTGGGGACTGCGACGCGGCTTGCGCCTCGCCTGGCGGCGGCACCCGCTCGCGCCGCCGGTTGGTTTCGCGCTCCTGCTGGTCGCGACCTACGCTTGCCTCGATGTCCAGGTGCAGCCACGCTATCTGCTCCCGGCGTTGCCATGCCTCACGCTCGCGGGTTTCGTCGCTTGGCGCGCCTTGTGCGGTGCATCGCTGCCGGCGGCCGTCACGGTGTGCGTCGCGGCTCTCGCCGCCAGCGCCTGCGTGAGCGCGGTGCGCGTCTTGCCGGCGACGCGCGATTACTCGCGGGCATTGCGCCCGGCGCTGGTGCCGCTGGTGCAGGAAGTGCGATCGCGCGCGACCGGCACGGCGGTCGTCGCCACCCCCGACATCGGAGTCGTCGGCTACTACGGACAGGTGCGAGTGCTGGACTTGGGCGGCCTCATCGAGCCGCGGGCGCAGGCATTACAAGACAGCATGGGATACGACGCGATGCTGGTCTCCGGAGCATTCCTCGATCTCGGTGCCTGTGATTTCGTCATCGACCGTGCGCACGAGCCCGCACGCTTCGCGGGACAAGTGAGCCGCAACCGCCATTGGCGACCCTTGCGCACCACGACGATCCCGAACCTTGGACTGTCACGCCCAGGGCCGTACTTCTACACCCTCTACGCGCTCGAAGCCCCATCCCCCTCGTCCCGTTGACCAGGCTGCACGGTCCACTGGGTCAGTCCGCAGAGTGCATGGGCTGCTTTGCGTGATGCGGCAGTAACGCGCCGCAATGTTTCCGTCGATGACTTCCAGGCGCACCGGCAACTCGCCGGGCGTGCCTGCCCACGTCGCATTGGATCGTCCCTTCGTCGCGCGCACGGCTCTTGCTCGACAAACGACGCCGCGAGTCGGGTGAGTCGCCGCGCCAGCGGGCGTGCCATTCCAGGGGGGACGCGATGAGGCCGCGTACGCATGACATCGGTGTCGATGCGGAGCGGCGTGTCGCGTGGCACCGCCGGCATCTCGCGCTCGGTTGTCTCGCCCTCTGCGCGGGAATCGGGTGTGGACGCGGCGCCGACCCGACCGCACCGGGGGGCGGCCCCGAAGTGTCGCTGGACTACGGCATCTTCGCCGCCGAGATCGAACCCATTCTGCAACAACGTGGTTGCTCGAATGTCGGTTGTCACGGCGGGCAAGGCTCGGGACAGTTGCTGCTCTCGGGGGGGGCGTTTCCGCAAGCCGACTTCATCGCGGTCGGTGGCCACGTGACGCCGTGGGATCCGCCGCAGAGCCCGTTGCTGCGCAAGCCGCTCGACGTCGCGTCCGGGGGTTTGGTGCACGGAGGCGGCGCGATATTCGCCGACCTCCGCGATCCGGATTACCAGACGCTGCTGCAGTGGGTCACCCCCGAGGAGGCGCCGTGACGCGTCGCTCGAGACTGCTCGCGGGGACGTTGGGTTGGATGTTGGTTGCACCCGCGGCGCCGGCCGAGACAGCGGTCGTGCCCGAAGCCGTGACGTTCGTGCCCGAACGGGACCCGTTCGTGCCCAAGATCACCTTCGGCGTCACGGCGGGACAGCTCGGTGAGGACCCGCTCTACAATTTCCATCTCGGTTTCCAAGCCACGAGCCAGCTCGGTCTCGAGGCGACCTTGGCGCATACGCCGAGCAGTGGCACGCACGCGGCGATGCATCACCTGGGTGCGGTGGTGCCGGTGTTCGCCCAGGGGCGCCTGCGGCCTTACCTTGTCGCTGGCTTGGGCACGATCCAAGTGTTCGCGGGCACCGCACTCAATGCCGACACCGTCACCAAGCTCGTCTTGCACGCCGGAAGCGGTGTGCAGCTGCACTTGCGCCGTGACGTCGCACTGCGCTTCGAAGCGCGTGCCCTCGGCGCCGTCGACCAGCAACAGGACCACAGTGGTCTCCTGGGATACATGCAGTGGAGCGCAGGACTGGCGTTCCACCGCCCTCTCGGCGCTGCGAATGCATTCGACACGGGAGAAGGGCCATGAAGCTGTCTCGCTCCAAGACGTCCCTCGTCCTCGTCACCGCATTGACCGGCAGTCTGGGCTGCCGAGGTTCGGCCCCGGAAGACCTGATCGGCGGCGAGCAAAGCACCGAGATGCTGGTGTTCGTCAAGGCGAGCGCCGAAGAGACTCTGAATCGCACGCGTGCGGCGTCGAACCTCTATCTCCTGGTGCCGATCTCGCCCGATGGCGAGATCCGGCCGCTGACGCAGTTCACGAGCGCTTCGATCCAGGATCCGTGCGTGTCGTTCGAGGGTGACAAGGTGTTGTTCTCGATGGCGCAGTCGCCTGGTGCGCCGCGCAACATCTGGGAGATCCACACGGACGGCACGGGCCTGCGCAAGGTGAGCGGGACGGACGCGCAAGGTCGGGACGGCGACGACTTCGATCCCTTCTATCTGCCCGACGGGCGCATCGCCTTCACCTCGAATCGGCCCGGGCACTTGGATGAGTACAACCGCAGCATGGCCGAGGTGCTGCACGTGATGAACGCCGATGGCAGCGGCATGCAGCAAGTGTCTTATAATATGAGCGATGATTTCGATCCGTTCTTGTTGCCGAGTGGCCGGATCGCCTACACGCGCTGGGATCACCACGGCACCCAGAACCGCTTCCCGCTGTTCGCCACCAATCCGGACGGCAGCGGCACCTTCCATCTCTTCGGCAACCACGGTCTCAATTTCTTCCACCCGGAAGTGGTGCCCGACGGCAGGTTGGTGACGATCCTCTCCAACGAGGTGAACGGGGACGCGGGGAGAATCGCTCTGCTGCGCCTCGAGGGCACGCATGACGATCCGCCCGCGCCGGACCTGATCGCGACGCTCACCACCGACATCGAGCTCGACGGACCGCCTTTCCTCCGCGGCGCCTTCAAGTACCCGCGCTGGATCGGCGCCAATCGTTTCGTCGTGTCCTACACCTTGCCTTTCGGCGAGGGCGCGATGAGCGAGGAAGAGATCGACGAGGAAGAAGCCGATTACGGCCTCTACACCTTCGAAGTCGTGGCCGACGACGCCGGCAACGAGACCATCTCCATCCTCACGTTCCTGTACAACGATCCGACGACGCAGGAATACGACGCGCAGCTGGTGGCGCCGCACGCACGACCGCCCGTCATCGCATCGACGCTCGACCTCGGGGCCACGACCGGCGTCTTCCATGTGAGCAGCATCTTCAACCGCCAGACCGGCGACGGGCAGGAGCGGCCGCAACCGGGCGACGTGGCCGAAGTCATGGTCATCGAGGCGATTCCCACGATGCCGGGAGACCCGCGCGGCATTTCGACTACGGAGTTCGAGCGCAAGCGCATCCTCGGCACCGCTCCCGTCGAGACCGACGGCTCGTTCCACATCCGCGTGCCGGCGAACATGCCGCTGTCGTTCAACCTGCTCGATGCCGATGGCCGCTCGATGGTGACGAAGCGCAACTGGATCTATGCGCGGCCGGGCGAGCAGTTCCTCGGCTGTGCCGGCTGCCACGGCCCGCGCGGCACGACGGCCAATCTGAACACCTTGGCGCTCGCACGGCCGGCGACGGATCTCGACGTGCCGGTGGCGCAACGCGAGGTCGTGAACTTCATCGAGACCTTGCAGCCCATCGTCGAGGCCAAGTGCACGAGCTGCCATCAGCCGTCGTACACACCCCGGGTGGTCAATGGCGTCACCGTCATCGACACCGTCCAAGCCGCGGCGAATCTCGACCTGAGCATGGTGGCGGTCACCGACACCATGACCAACGAAACGTATCCGCGCGCGTATCTCACCTTGGCCGGCGGCATGGAGGGGATGATGGGCAGCACCGTCGTCGACCCGGGATTCTCGCGCCGCAGCCGGCTCATCGACGTGCTGCGCGCCCTGGGCAGCGCCTCGGGACAGCCGCCGCATCCTCAAGGTGCGGAGGCGCTGAGCAGCGCGGAGCAGCGTTTCTTCACCGTGTGGGTCGATCTGGGAGCGCAGTACCGATGAGTCGCGGCATCCTGATGGCGTTGCTCGTGTGTGGGGCCTGGGCCTTGCCGGCCGCCGCCGGCAAGGCGCCGGACTTTCGCGCCGCGACGCGAGCGGGAGAACACGTCGAGCTGGCTCAGTTTCGCGGTCGATTCGTGTTGCTCGATTTTTGGGCCAGCTGGTGCGGGGCCTGCCGCAGCGAGCTGCCGCGGCTCTGTGCGCTGGAACGCGAGGTCGACGACCTCGTGGTGCTGGCGGTGAACGTGGATGCGGAACGGGAGGCGCTGGAACGCTTCGCCGCTCGCGTCGCGTTGCCAAAACGTGTCGTGCTCGATCCAGAGGGACAGATCGCCGATCGCTTCGCCATCCCGGCGTTGCCGTGGCAGGTGCTGGTGGGTCCGGACGGCAAGATCGTGCGCCAAGGCGTGCGCGTCCACGACGGCGCCGCGGCATTGCGCGCCGAGATCAATCGACGCGGGGTGACGGAATGACGCCGAGGACGGAGTGGCGGCTCGCGTTGCGGATGTTCGCAGTCGGATTCGGCACCTGCGTCCTGATCGCGCTCGCGGGATGCGCGCACGTCAAACCCTACCAGCGCCAGCATCTCGCCGATCGCATCATGGATCCGGCCGCGGTGCGCTGGGAGGCTGCGAGCGAACGCAAGATGTTGTCGACGCGCGAAGGCGCGATGGGCGGGGTGCAAGGGATGGGCGGCGGCTGCGCCTGCAACTAGCGGGCGACAGGCCCTCGGAGGAGCGCGACGATGCGGCGACACGCTTGGGTGGTGGTTCTCGTGTTGTGGACATCGACGGCACATGCGGAAGAGCGCATCACCGCCGGCGCGCACACCTTCAGCGACACCGAGGACAATCGCGTCGAGACCTACACCGTCGAATGGTTGCACTCGATGCAACGCGAATGGCGCACGACCGTCCGTGCCGCGCTCGATCGCGTCGTGCTGCCGCCGCTCCCGGGTCTGCCGGGATCGCAGGAGAACGTCGACGCGA
>DASRJO010000011.1:0-7394 GCA_035649435.1 Candidatus Krumholzibacteriia bacterium
GTGCCGATGCATTCGGCAGCGGCGAAGCCACTGGTGCCCCACCTCCGCTCTCCTGCGCCCGCCGCCGTTCCGCTTCCTGCCGCTCGATTTTGCTCCACAGCGGCTTCCCCTGCAACGACTGCACGTATTCCTCGTAGCCCCCGTGGAACAGCCGTGTCTCCCCGGCGACGAGCACCAGCAGCTTGTCCACCGCGCGCGACAGCAGCTGGCGGTCGTGCGACACGAGAAGCAAGGTGCCATCGAATCCGCGCAAGCTCGACTCCACCAGATCGATCGACTCGAGATCCAGATGGTTCGTAGGCTCGTCGAGAACGAGAAAATTGTGTTGCATGAGCATCAGCTTCAACAGCCCGAGGCGGCTGCGCTGGCCGCCCGAGAGCACGCGCACGGCGCGGTCGACGAACTCGGCGCCGAATCCGAAGGCGCCGAGGCAGGCGCGGATCTCTTCCTCGCTGCGCGAGGGATCGATGCGCCAGATCTCCTCCATCACGGTCGGTGCGTCCCCGACCAAGTCCAGCTCTTGATCGAAGTAGCCCATGTCGATCTCGGAGCCGAGCTTCACGCTGCCTGCGTCAGTTGCCAGGCGGCCAGCGAGGATCTTGAGCAACGTCGTCTTGCCGGCGCCGTTCGGGCCGATGATCCCCAGCTTGTCGCCGCGGCTGAGATCGAAGTCGAGGGACTCGAACAGCGTGCGTCCACCCAGGCTTTTGCTCAAGCCGCTGGCGTTCAAGACGACGTTGCCGCCACGCCGGCGGGCTTCCAGTCGCAGGTGAAAGCGGGTGCGCTCTTGCCGTGGCTTGTCCAAACGCTCGAGCTTTTCCAGTTTCTTGCGCCGGCTCTGCGCCTGCTTCGTCTTCTGGCCGGCGAGATTGCGGCGAATGAAGTCTTCCGTCTTGCGGATCTCGTGTTGCTGGCGTTGATAGGCCGTCTCTTCCTGCACCACCCAGGATTCGTAGTCGCCGACGAACTTGGAGTAGTTGCCCGGCCAGCGCATCACGGTTGCGCGCGACAGGTGCCAGACACAGCTCACGGTGTGATCGAGGAAGTAGCGGTCGTGCGAGACGATGAGCATGGCGGACGGGCTCTGGCGCACGAAATCCTGCAGCCATTCCAATGCGTCCAGATCCAGATGGTTGGTCGGCTCGTCGAGCAGCAAGAGGTCGCCGCCCTGAACGAGCACCGCCGCCAGCGCCGCCCGCCGGCGCTCGCCACCCGAAAGCACGCGCAGAGGTTTGGCGAGATCGCCGGCGCCGAAGCCTAGACCATACAGCGCTGCTTCGACGACCGAGCCGTGCGCGTAGCCCCCGAGCGCCTCGAAGCGGTGCTGCAAGTCTCCGTAGCATTCGAGGCCGTCGCTGTCCAGCGTGTCGCCGCGCTCGAGCCGCGCTTGCAGCTCCTCCAGCTCGTTACGCACGGCGTCGAGATCGCCATGCGCGGCGCTCACCCACTCGAGCAAGGTCCCGTCGCCCGTCGCCGCGGTTTCTTGCGGCAGGCAGACGATACGCGCCCGGCGCGAGATGGAGCGCTCTCCCCGATCCGCCGGCGTTTCCCCGGACAAGATGCGCAGCAATGTCGACTTGCCGCTGCCGTTGATCCCGACCAGAGCCGCCTTTTCGCCCGGCTCGATGTCGAGCGTGACATCGCGCAGCAGTTTCTCGCGACCGAAGTCGAATTCGACACGGCTCAAGCTCAGGATCGGCACTGGATCATTGCCTCGCAGCGTTTCACGACCGCACGGGGGGCTTCCGCAACGCGTAGCTCAGCGACTCCATGGCGATCGAGAGATCGACGTCGCGCAATGCCACGTGCGCCGGGATCGTGAGCTTGACCGGAGCGAAATTGAGGACTCCACGGATGCCGGCCGCCACCACGGCGTCCGCCACTTCCTGCGCGGCTCGTTCGGGAACGGCAATGATGGCGATGTCGAAGGGCGTTTTCGCCGCCGCCGCGCGCAGATCGGCGATGCTGCGAATGAGGAGACCTTCCCATTTCTGACCCACCTTGTGCGGGTCGTTGTCGAACACCGCGTCGATGACGAACCCTTGCTTTTGAAAAGCCTTGTAGGCGAAGAGCGCCAGGCCGAGGTTGCCGGCGCCGAGCAGCGCCACATGCCAGCGCCGGGTGAGCCCGAGGATCTCGCCGATCTTGCGTCGCAGCTGCGCGACATTGTATCCGAGCCCGCGGCGGCCGAAGTTGCCGAAAAAGGACAGGTCCTTGCGCAGCTGCGCCGACGTCAGCCCACCGCGTTCGGCCAATCGATCGGAAGAGATGGTCTCGATGCCGTCCGATTCGAGCTCGCCGAGCAAGCGGTAATAGCTCGACAGTCGTGTGACCGTGGAGGCGGAGGCACGATCCATGTGCAGGGGACGGCGCCGGTCGTGACTGGATGGCGGTTGCCCGCTGCTCGATCGTTGCTGCATCGATCACCCTCAGGACTCGTCGTCGTCCTCTGGCGTGGCGTCCTCATCCATCACCGCGGACTCGTCGTCGTCCTCTGGCGCCGCGTCCTCGTCGATCACGGCGGTCGCTTCTTGCTCCTCCGGCGACACGAGATTCGGCGACACCGGCGGCAGGGGCGTGCCCTCGTCGTCCTCTTCGCTGGCGAGATGCGCCACTGCCACGACGCGGTCCTCCTCTCCCAGGCGCACCAGGTGCACCCCTTGCGTCGCGCGGCCGAGCTTGGAGATGCCGCGCACGGGCAAACGAATCAATGTCCCGCGGCTGGTGATGAGCATGAGCTCGTCGCCTTCGAGGACTTCGCGAATCGTCACCAGCGGGCCGTTGCGTTCGGTCACGCGCAACGTCAGCACGCCCTTGGTGCCACGCGCCGTCAGACGGTAGGCATCGATGGCAGTGCGCTTGCCGTAACCCTTCTCCGTCACCACCAACAACTCGGCCTCGGGCCGCGACACGGCCACCATGCCGATGACCGAATCGTGCTCGTCCTCCAGCGTCGCGCCGCGCACGCCGGCGGCGGCGCGGCCCATGGCGCGCACGTCGGTTTCCTTGAAGCGCACCGCCTTGCCCGAGCGTTTGGCGAGAACGATCTCGCTGTCGCCGCGCGTGAGCGCCACCCCGACCAGCATGTCGTTGTCGCGCAGGTGAATGGCGATGATCCCGGATGGCCGCGGGTTGCTGAAGTCGGCCAGCTCGCAGCGTTTCACCACGCCCCCACGGGTGGCGAACACCAGGAAACCAGCCTCGCGCAGATCGCGCACCGGGATCATGCTGGTGACCCGTTCGTCCTTGAGACGCAGGAGGTTGATGATGGCTTTGCCGCGCGCGGTGCGGCTGGCTTGCGGGATCTCGTGCACCTTCACCCAGTAGCAACGGCCGCGGTCGGTGAAGAACAAGAAATAGCTGTGCGTGGAAGCGACGAACACGTGCTCGACGAAGTCGCTTTCGTGGCCGCTGAAGCCGGCGATGCCGCGTCCGCCCCGCCGCTGCTGGCGATAGGTCGTCACCGGCAAGCGCTTGATGTAGCCGGTGTGCGAGATCGTCACCACCATGGGTTCGTCGGCGATGAGATCCTCGGCTTCGAAGTCCACCGTGGCATCGACGATGCGCGTGCGCCGAGCGTCGCCATACTTGTCCTTGAGCTCGCGCAGCTCGTCTTTGATGATGCCGACCACCTTCTGCGGATCGGCGAGGATGGCGCGCAGCTTGGTGATGAGCGCCAACGTTTCCTTGTACTCCTCTTCGATCTTGTCGCGCTCGAGGCCCGTGAGACGCTGCAGCCGCATGTCGAGAATGGCGGCCGCTTGCACCTGCGTGAGGCCGAAGCGCTCTTGCATGCGCGTCGAGGCCTCCGCCGGGTCCTTGCTGGCGCGAATCAACGCCACCAGCTCGTCGATGTTGTCCAGCGCGATGCGCAGGCCCTCGAGGATGTGGGCGCGTTCTTCGGCCTTGCGCAAGTCGAAGCGGGTGCGCCGCACCACCACTTCCTTGCGGTGCTCGATGTAGTGGAAGATGAGGTCCTGCAAGGTCACCGTGCGCGGCCTGTTGCCGATCAGCGTCACCATGTTGGCGCCGAACGTCGTCTGCATCTGCGTGCTGTGGAAGAGCTTGTTGAGGATCACCGTCGCGTTGGCGTCCTTCTTGAGCTCGATGACCACGCGCATGCCGCGCCGGTCCGACTCGTCGCGCAGATCGGTGATGCCTTCCAGGTTACCGTCCTTCACCAGATCGGCGATGCGTTCGATCATGCTCGACTTGTTCACCTGATAGGGAATCTCGCTGATCACGATGCGCTCGCGCTCGGTCTTGGGGTCGGTCTCGATCTCGGCGGCAGCGCGCACGATGATGCGGCCGCGGCCGGTCGTGTAGGCATCGCGAATCCCTTCGCGCCCGAAGATGATGCCGCCGGTGGGGAAATCCGGACCCGGAACCAGACGCTGGATCTCCGCCAGCGTGATCTCCGGGTTGTCGAGCGTCGCCGTGATGGCATTGACGATCTCGCCCAGGTTGTGCGGTGGAATGTTCGTCGCCATCCCCACCGCGATCCCCGACGACCCGTTCACCAGCAGATTCGGCACCAGCGCGGGCAACACCACCGGCATTTCCCGCGTGTTGTCGTAATTGGGCACGAAATCGACTGTTTCCTTGTCGAGGTCGGCCAGCATCTCCCCGGCGATGGCGCTCATGCGCGCCTCGGTGTAGCGCTCGGCCGCCGGCGGGTCGCCATCGATGGAGCCGAAGTTCCCTTGGCCGTCGACGAGCGGGTAGCGCAGCGAAAAGTCCTGCGCCATGCGCACCAGCGTCTCGTACGCCGCCTGCGTCCCGTGCGGGTGATAGTTGGCGGTGACGTCTCCGGTGATCTTCGCCGACTTGCGGTATGGGCGATCGATGAACAGCGCCAGGTCGTGCATTGCGGTGAGAATCCGCCGGTGCACGGGCTTGAGCCCGTCGCGAATGTCGGGGAGCGCACGCGACACGATCACGCTCATCGAGTAATCGAGATACGACTTGCGCATCTCGTCTTCGATGTAGACGGGAACGACGCGCTCGCCTCGGTCTGGGCCTTCCGCCATCGCTTTCCACTCCTTGGTCGTCCGGCTGCCCGGCGCTCAGCGCCGGGGTGCTGCGGCGGTCAGACGTCGAGATTGGCCACGTCGTGCGCGTTATCTTCGATCCAGCGCCGCCGCGGCTCGACTTCCTCGCCCATCAGTACGGTGAAGATTTCATCGGCTTCGACGGCATCCTCGAGCGTCACCTGGAGGATGACGCGCTTCGCCGGATCCATCGTCGTCTCCCACAGCTGGTCTGCGTTCATCTCGCCCAGGCCCTTGTAACGCTGGACGTAAACGCCCTTGCCGTTCTGCCCGAACTCCGCCAGCGACCGGTCGCGTTCCTCGTCGGCGTAGGCGTACCGAATTGCCTTGCCCTTCTTCAAGCGATACAGAGGCGGCTGTGCGATGTACAGATGTCCACCCTCGATCAGCGGCCTCATGTGGCGGAAGAAGAACGTCAAGATCAGGGTGCGGATGTGCGCGCCGTCGATGTCGGCATCGGCGAGAATCACGATCTTGTTGTAGCGCAGCTTGGTGTTGTCGAACTCGTCCTGGCCGATCCCGGTGCCGAGCGCGGTGATGATATTGCGAATCTCCTCATTGGACAGCATGCGATCCAGCCGCGCCTTTTCGACGTTCAGGATCTTGCCCTTGAGCGGCAAGATGGCCTGGAACACCCGGTCGCGCCCCATCTTCGCCGTGCCACCGGCGGAGTCGCCTTCCACCAGGAAGATCTCGCACTCGCCCGGGTTGCGGCTCTGGCAGTCGGCGAGCTTGCCGGGGAGGGCATAGCTGTCGAGCGCGGATTTGCGCCGTGCCAGCTCGCGGGCTTTGCGCGCCGCCTCGCGCGAGCGCGCGGCCGCGAGCGTCTTTTCGATGATGCGCCGCGCCACCGGAGGGTTCTCTTCGAGGAAATCGGTGAGGCCGGCGGCGACGATGGATTCGACCAGTCCCTTGACCTCGCTGTTGCCCAGCTTCGTCTTCGTCTGGCCTTCGAACTGTGGCTCCGGCAGCTTGACGCTCAGCACGACGGTCAGGCCCTCGCGGGCGTCGTCTCCGACGATCTGCATCTTGTCGCTCTTGAGCAGATTGTTCTTCTGCGCATAGGTGTTGATCGCGCGCGTCAGCGCCGCCTTGAACCCCACCAGGTGCGTGCCGCCCTCGGTGGTGTTGATGTTGTTGGCGAAGGCGAAGATGTTTTCGTTGTAAGCCTCGTTGTACTGCAGCGCGATCTCCATCTCGATGCCTTCGCGCTTCTCGCGCACGTAGATCGGCTCGGGGTGCAGCGGTGTTTTGTTCTGGTTCAAATGCTTGACGAACTCGATGATGCCGCCGGCGTATTGGAATTCGTGCTTCTTGCGCGTGCGCTTGTCCTCGATGTAGATGCGCACACCCGTGTTGAGGAACGCTAGCTCGCGCAGCCGTTGCGACAACGTGTCGAAGCTGAGATCGACGCTGTCGAAGATCTCCTTGTCGGGCTGGAAGCGCACCGTCGTGCCGTTGCGCTCCGTGCTCCCCTTCTTGGTCACGGGGGTGGTCGGCACGCCGCGCGCGTAGCGCTGCACCCAGATGCCGCCGTCTCGATGCACCTCGACCTCGAGCCATTCGGACAGCGCGTTCACCACCGAGACACCGACACCGTGCAGACCGCCCGAGATCTTGTAGCTCTTCTTGTCGAACTTGCCACCGGCGTGCAGCATGGTCATGACCACCTCGAGCGCCGGTTTTTTTTGTTCCACGTGCATGTCGACCGGAATGCCGCGCCCGTTGTCGGTCACCGTGACGCTGCCGTCCTCCTGCAGCGTCACTTCGATGTCGTTGCAAAAACCTGCCAGCGCCTCGTCCATGGAGTTGTCCACGACTTCGTAGACCAGATGGTGCAAGCCATTGGCTCCCGTGCCGCCGATGTACATGGCCGGACGCTTGCGGACGGCTTCGAGTCCCTTGAGGACCTGGATGCCTTGTGCGGTGTATTCGGCCGACATATTGGTGACCCTCACTCCTCCTCTGGTCCGGGCACGGCGCGCCCCGGCGGCGTGCGTTTGGCGCCCAGCACGATGCGCCGGACGCAGGGGGATCCGAGCGCCGCGTTGAGGCGCTCGATGATGCTCTCGCGCAGGAGACCCAGCTCCTGCAGCCACACGCTCGAGTCCACTTCGACGAACAGAACCCCGTCCTGGATCGACGTCGCCTGCGCATGTGCAGCCACGGCGGGGCCGACCGTCGCCGCCCAGGCCGACACCGCCCGATACTCGGCCAAGCGCGCCGCCAATCCGAGGCCGCGCAGCAATTCGCCCAACACCGGTCCCACCGGCTCGAGCTTGCTCGGCATGCGTGGCGCGGGCATGAGTTCGTCCCCTTCTAATGCTCGCGGCGCAGCCGGCC
>DASRJO010000012.1:0-4916 GCA_035649435.1 Candidatus Krumholzibacteriia bacterium
CGGCGCCATTCAGCTGGGCGAGCAGTTGCTGCGCGAGTTCCCCGACAACCGGCGCGCCGAGGACGCCTTGCTCGACCTGTATCGCATCGAGCGCCGTGACGACGAGCTGATGGCGCTCCTGCAGCGGCGCATCGCGCGCGACCCGTCGGCTCTCGACGAGACGCGCGAGCTGTGCACGTATCTGCTCGCCCATCGCCGCAGTTCCGATGCGCTCGCGATCCTCGAGCAAGTGATCGCCGCCAATCCTCTCGATGAAAGCCGCTATCGATTGGGAGCCGTGCTCATGCGCAGCCATGGCCAGACGGGGCTGGCGGCGGACATCTACCGCAAGGGTCGCAAGGCCATCGGCCGCGAAGGCATCTTCGCCACGGAGCTGGCACAGCTCGCCGAAGCCAGCGGGGACTATGAAACCGCGATCGGCGAATACCTGCTGTTGGTCATGGATCCGGAACAACGCTCGCGCGCAAGGCGCAAGATCGTGCGTTTGATCGAGCGCGCCGAGGATCCGAAGGTGGTCTTGTCCCAGATCGACAAGCTGCGCCATCGCCACCCGAAATCTGCGGCATTGGAGGATGTGGCGGCAACGGTCCTGCTGCAGGTCGGTGATCTGGATCGGGCATTCAGCGCCGTGCGCGCGGCGGATCGCTATGCCGAGGATCAAGGCGAGCATCTGCTGGAATTCGGCCGCGCTGCGCTGCAGAACGAAGAGGGCAAGCCGGTGGACTTGGAGCGCACACGCCTGGGAGTGCGCGTTCTCAACCTCCTGCCCGAAGCGCACCCGGAGAGCAACTTGCTTCCCGAGGCGTCGCGGCTGCTGGCGGAAGGCCTGGTGACGGTGGCGCGGCAAGCGACCGATCCCGCCTCGCGCCGCGAGCTGTTGGACGAGGCCTTGCGCTCTCTCGATGCCAGCGTGAACGATTCACGTTTCGTCGCCGTGCAGCGCGATGCGCTGGCGCTCAAGGCCCTCATCCTCTACGAAGACCTCGGCCAACCCGAAGCGGCGTTGCAGACCTTCGAGGCCTTGGTGCAGCGCCAGCAGGAGCTCGGCGAGTCCGATCACATGGCGCGCGTGCAGATGGCGCTCTGTCTCGCCGCGACCGAGCGCTATGCCGAAGCCCGAACCCTGCTGGAGCAAGTCGCCTCGAGCGATGCGGCCGCGCCGACGCCGCCACAGCCTTCCCAGATGCGCAACCAACCGACGCCGGAGAACATCGGACGCGCGCGTGCGCGCTACCACCTGGCCGAGCTCGACCTGGTGGAAGGCGAGTACGATCGCGCTCGCGATGGCTTCGCCGCTCTGGCGGAAGCGGCTCCCGAGGATCGCCTCGCCAACGATTGCCTGGACCTGGCGCTGACCTTGAGCGAAGCCTCCCTCGAAGACAGCACCGCTCTCGGGCGTTACGCCCAGTATCACCAGGCGCTCCTGCGCCGGAAGCCCGAAGAGGCCCGCGCCGTCCTGGAACAGTTCGTGGCCGATCAAACGGCTTCGTCGCTGCACGCGCTCGCATCGTTCGAGCTCGGCAAGGGTCTCGTCGCCGCCGGGAAGTACGAGGAGGCACTGCAGCAGTTTGCCGCCCTCGTCGTCACCCATCCCGAGCATCGGCTGGCGCCGCGTGCACTGGAAGCGACCGGCGATCTGCAGCTCGACAAGCTGCGCCGGCGCGAAGAGGCGATGGCCACGTATGAGCGCATTCTCCTCGAGTACCCCGACGACTTGTTCCAGGACGACGTGCGCAAGAAGTTGCTGGCGGCCCGAACCCCGACGCCGGAGGAGGACGATCGTGCGACCCCCTGACCTGGACTGGCGACGCCATCTCCGAGCCGGCCGGCGTGAGCTTTCGCGCGCCTGGCGGCACTTGGCGCTCGCGATCCTCTGCCTCGCCGCGGCGAGCCTCCCCGCAGCAGCCAACGATTTCATCCTCGTCCCCATGGACCTCAAGCAGACCAACCACTTG
Organism: Candidatus Krumholzibacteriia bacterium; assembly: GCA_035649435.1. Classification (GTDB taxonomy): domain Bacteria; phylum Krumholzibacteriota; class Krumholzibacteriia; genus DASRJW01. The sequence continues at coordinate 1,956 of DASRJO010000012.1, forward strand.
AAGGCCTACGGGCTCGCCTATCACATGCTGGTGCAGGGGCAGCAGGTGGAGTGGCTGCTCAACTATCGCGGCGGCAGCTTCCTGGCCAAGAGCCAGCGGGAAATGGCGCTCGAGGCCAGGATCCGCGGCGTGTCGTTCGAGTTCGTCACCAACGCCGACGTGAGCGCCATCAAGGCGGAAATCGAACGCGAGAACATGGAGGTCGTGCTGCTGGAGAAGCCGCCTCGGCTGGCTGTGTACACGCCGCCGAACACGCAGCCCTGGGACGACGCCGTGACCTTGGCGCTCACCTACGCCGAAATCCCGTTCGACAAAGTCTACGACCGTGAGGTCTTGGCCGGCTGGCTCGACAAATACGACTGGCTGCACCTGCACCACGAGGACTTCACCGGCCAATACGGCAAGTTCTTCGGCGCCTATCGCTTCGAAACCTGGTACCAGCACGACGTGGAGGTGAACGAAGCGCTGGCACGCGATCTCGGTTTCAGCAAGGTGTCCGAAGAAAAGAAAGCCGTGGCGCGTGCGATCGCCAAGTACACCGCCAACGGCGGGTTCCTCTTCGCCATGTGCTCGGCCACGGACACCTTCGAGATCGCCCTCGCCGCCGAAGGAGTGGACATCGTGGCGCCGGAGCTGGATCACGACGGCATCACCCCCGGCTTCGACAAGGCGCTGCGATTCGACCGCTGCTTCGCCCTCGAGAACTTCACCCTGGTGACCAACCCACTCGTGTACGAGTTTTCGAACATCGACACCAGCAACTACGCGCGCTTGCGTGGGCCCGAGGCCGACTACTTCACGCTTTTCGAGTTCGCCGCCAAACACGACCCCGTCCCGACCATGCTGACGCAGTCCCATGTCAGCGTCATCAACGGCTTCCTCGGCCAGACCACCGGCTTCCGTCAGGGCTTGGTGAAGAAATCCGTCATCTTGCTGGCCAAGGTCGAGGGCACCGAGGAGGTCAAGTACGTGCATGGGAACGTCGGGCGCGGCACGTTCACCTTCTACGGTGGCCACGATCCCGAGGACTACCAGCACCAAGTCGGCGACCCCCCGACGCGCCTCGAGCTGCACGTCAACTCTCCTGGCTACCGCCTGATTCTCAACAACGTCCTGTTCCCGGCGGCACGGAAGAAGGAACAGAAGACCTGACTCCCTCGCGGCTCGACTCGAACGAGGATTCGTGCTCGCGCATGCCATCCGAGCAGCGAGCATCGCTCCTTACTTTGGGCTCGTTCACCCTGAATCGATCTGCCTGGACAGTCACCGCCGTCTGGAGAAGATGGTTTTTGGCCGGAAAACGACCAGCCGGCCTGATTTCCGCGCCTGGAGCGCACTTCCGGCCTGCCATTCATCGCCACTGCACTTGACACATTACAAAACTTCCAGGGATGATCTCTTCGTCTCTGAGGGATGAGCTCTTCGTCTCTGGGAGAGACAGGATCCTGAACGCGATCCCGGAGTCGGGTCGAGCGCAGGGGGAGGTGAGTGGCTCCGGCAGCAGCAGCGTTCTGTCCGCTCGGGCTGGGGCTGATGATGGAGAGACAAGAATTCCCGGCGTGCAAGAAGTGCGACGACGGCGTCCTACTTCCACTGTCCGACTATGGGCGTGAAGGCGCGCCCATCACGTACAAGGCCTGGGTCTGCAACAACCCCGTTTGCGGCTTCAACATCCGTATCGACAACGGGGAGATCAGTTTCGGGCGTGCTCTCGGCCAATCGCAGAAGTAGCTCACCTTCCCGCTCTCGGCAGGCTCCGGTTCACACGGTGCCTGCGTCGATTTTCCCATCGCTTCGCAGCAACCAGTACGCCGCCGCCAGCAGCATCGGCGCAGCGACCAGTGCCGGTGGTTGGAGCAACCACTCGGTGAGCGCCGTCGTTTGTGCATCGCCCGTGAGCGCCAGCTCCAGATAACCGATGAGGTTGAAGATCGCGTGGCCGACCCAGGCCGCGGTCAGCGTCCGCGTCAGCAGCACGAGCATCCCGAGAACGAACCCGAGCGTCGTGAGCGGCAAGATGACCCACGGCGCGAAGTGGGTCATGCCGAAGAGAACCGCCACGACGAGCACGGCCACCTCCGGCCGCAAGTGGCGCCCCAGTGTGCCGAGAAGCAGGCCACGGAACAGGACTTCCTCGCCAAGCGGTGCCAGCAAGACGACGGCAAACAAACCGGCGAGGAAGCTCGAGAGATCCGTCGGCACGAGATTTTGCAGCAGCTGTGCCGATTCCGGATCCGGAACGACCAGCTCGAGATTGAGAGCCGCCAGGGCGTAGGCCAGGGGAACAGTGCCGAGGATGGCGAGCACGACACCGGCAACCTGCCGTGCCGACAAAGGGAACCACCAGAGCTCGACGCGCACCGAACGTTGTAGCGACCGGATGAGCAATGCGAGCGGCAGAAGGATCCCAACCACTGGCGCCGCCGCCAGCCCCCAAACGGCCGCACCAGGCTTGCCTCCCCACAGGACTCCTTGCAGCAGCAAGTACAGCAAGAGACATCCCGTGAACAGGAGGAGCAACGTCCCAGAGCCAAAGAGATCGTAGAAGCCCTCGGGGCTCGGGATCTCCGGCGGTTGGCTCCCGATTTTCGGGACGTCAGTTGGCTGGCTCACGAATTTCGGGACGTCCGGCGGCTGGCTTTCGCTCTCGTGCCGGAGATCGGGGTCGTGCTGTTCCGGGGTCGGGTCCGGTCTGTCGCTCATAGCCGGGAGTATCATCGCCCAGAGAGGGGAACTGCAATCGCACATCCGCGCACCCATGCGAGGAGATGGCATGAAGCTGGTCACGGCGCAGGAGATGCAAGCCATCGATCGCCGCACGATCGATGCCGGGCTGGTGCCGGCACTCGTGCTCATGGAACGCGCTGGCGCGGCGGCTGCGGGTGAAGCGCTCGGCCTCCTCTCGCCTGCGCGCGGGGCGCGCGTCGAGATCCTGTGCGGCAAGGGCAACAACGGCGGCGA
>DASRJO010000013.1:0-45956 GCA_035649435.1 Candidatus Krumholzibacteriia bacterium
CCTCCAGCACGCGCAGATGCTTCATCACCGCGAAGCGCGAAAAGCGGAACTCGGCGGCGAGTTCCCCGGTCGTCCGCGGCTTGCGCCGCAGGAGATCGAGGATCCGGCGGCGCGAGGGATCTGCGAGCGCTTTCCAAATCGGTGTGAGGTCCTGATTCATATGTGACTATTTAGTCACATATCGTTCCTGTGTCAAGGGGGGACTCGAGCTGCATGGGATGGGTACGCGACGCGCCCACCGGCGGAGCCGGTTCTCGCGACTCAAAGCATTGTATTTATTTAATTTAACGTTTGCGTAGCGGCGGCGGGACGATGGGGGAACGCACCCCCGGGTTGCGCCCGAGAACATCTTCGTAATAGCACCGGAGCACCTCGCCGACGCCGGCGGCGGCAGCCGGGCATCCCCGAGGCCAGTGCGGCGCGCTGCCCCAGCTCTTCTCGGACACCTGACCCAGGCAGTCGTCGGTCAGGTGGCGTTGGATCGGGTCGAGGATGCGTGCGGCCTCGGCACGGCCCGCTTCGCCTTTGCACTTCACCAGCGCGGTGATGTAGGCGCCGAGCAACCACGTCCAGGCCGTGCCTTGGTGTGCGGCGCGCGCGCGTTCGTTCTCGTCGCCGTCGTATGTCGGACGGAACATGGGATGCGACGCATCCAGCGTGCGCAGACCGAGCGGCGTCAGCAGCTTCTTGCCGACCACGTCGACGACGCTTTCGGCGCTCTCGCTGTCGAGCAGCGGGAACGGCAAACTCACCGCCATGATCTGGTTGGCGCGGATGGCCGAATCCGGACCGGCGGTCGTGACCAGGTCGTGCAGACACCCCAGGTCGGGGTTCCAGAACGATGCGTAGAAGCTCGCTTCCACTTGCTCGGCGCGGCGGGCGAAGCGCGCCATGTCGTTGGGGATCGAGAAGCGCTCGGCCAGGCGTTCCATGATCTTGAGCGCGTTGTACCACAGCGCATTCAACTCGACGGGCTTGCCATCGCGGCGCGTGACCGGTTGATCGCCGACGCGCGCATCCATCCAGGTGAGCGCGATGCCGGGCTCGCCGCACTGGATCAGACCATCCCGGTCGACGCGCACGCCGAAGCGCGTGCCCTCCTGGAAGTAGCGCATCACCTCGAGCAACGGGATGCGCAGCTCGGTGCGCACGAAGTCGAAGTCACCGGTGTACTGCAAATACTTGAACACCGCGACGAAGAACCACAGCGTCGCATCCACATTCCCGTACTCGGGGCGGGTGCCGTCGTAGAAGCGCTTGGGCAGCAGCCCGCGCTGCAGAGCGCGCGCGTATGCGCGCAGTATCGTCTTGGCGTCGCGATGGCGGCCGGTGACGAGCAAGAGCCCGGGCATTGCGACGAGCGTATCGCGCACGTGATCCGCCAGGTAGGGATAACCGGCGATGAGCGCCGGCACATCGCGCTCGCGGCGGACGACGAACTGGTCGGCGGCGAGGACGAGCCGACGCGCGAACGGCGTCTCGTCGGGTGCCTTGGCCATGACCTGCGCCAGGCGAATTACCTCGCGCTCCTCGGACCAATGGGTCGCATGCGTCTCGGGCGGATGCATCGTGCAAGCGATGGTGAGCGAGTCGCCCATGTGCATGTCGATCTCGTAGTAGCCGTAGCTCCACAGATCCTCGCTGTAGTCGAGACCCCGATAGCGATCCTGCGGGTACTCGACGCGCTTGTACCAGTCGGGCCCCTCGACGAATGTCGCCTCATTGCACACGAGGTACACGGGTTCCCAGTTCGGGTACGGCGTGCAGCGCACGACGGAACCGCGCTCACCGACGCCGCGACTGCCGAAGGTCTTCTGGATGCGCTCGTTGCGCTCTCCCAGCTGCCCCACGTCGCGAAAGGCGAAGAGCGGGCGCACGCGCAACTTCAAGCTCTCCACCGGACCCAGGGCGCTCGAGTCGGCAGCGGCGGGGGGACTCGCGGGTGGCTCGATGACCGGGCCTCGAGACCCCGCGATTCTGGACGGCATCACCGGCCCTGCGGTGCCGCGGTTTTCCCCTGCGGCGGCGACATCCGCCGTTGCGCCGTCCGCGGCGGCGCGGTTCGAGCTCGAGCCCGCAGTCGGAGGCTGGGCCTTGGCTTCGGCGCTGGAAGCGGTTGCGGATTCTGCGCGGCGCGGGTTGTCGGGACGTCGCTTGGGCAGAGGCTGCATGCGATAGGTGACGACGACCGTGTTTTCGCCATGCACGAGAGCGACGTGCTTCTCCAGCCTCCAGCGCTGACCGGCAAAGACGAATGTCGGGAACGGATACAACCGGAAGCTGCTCGACAGCTCGAAGCCGCGCGGGTGCACGACGCCGGGATAGAACGTCGTATCGAGCGAGCGCGTGGCCCCGGGAATGACGACGGTTTCTTCCATCTTCGACAGCACGACGTTGCGTCCGGCGAGACCCCGTGTCGCCGCCACCAGCAAGCCATGCTCGCGTCGCGTGTTCAGACCGACGACGGTCGACATGGCATAACCGCCGATGCCGTTCGCTACCAGCCATTCTTTTTTCGCCGCGCGCGCCAGGTCATGGCACTCGTCCTCGCCGATGCGGATCTGCACCGGCACGAAGTGGGCGCGACTGATCCGCTGCGTCGGGGGTGGGGCGAAGCGCATCGCGCCGCTCCCGAGCGCGCGCTCGTGTGCCGACAGCGGCCTGGCGGTAGGGCTCGTCTCCTGCTCGGGCACGAGTCGATTCGTGTCGCCGCGCGCTTCGGTAGGAGCGGATGCGGTGCTGTCGCGCGCCTCGGTGGGAGCGGATGCGGTGCTGTCGCGGTCGCGTGTTTCCGACATACTTCGACCTCGTCAGGCGGTTTTCTGGAACCGCGCGTGCAGCCAATCGATCGTCACCCGCGTGGCTTCGTCGAAGGCCGGGGTGCTGCCCGCCCACGGGTGCACGGCGCCAAATGTGTGACCGGCGGCGTGAATGAGGCGCAGGTCCGCGCGCCCCGCCGCGGCTGCGTGCAACTCGCGCGCCTCGTCTGCTGGTACCGACGAATCTTCGCTTCCATGCACCAGTAGCAACGGCACCGACAGCGCCTGGACGGCCGAGATCAGATCAAAGCGGCTGCGGTTGGCTTCTAAATCGTCGAGATAGCCGGAATCGATGCGCATGCGCTGCATCGTCCGCATGTTCAAGAACTCCATCGCGCCTTTGTCGCGCCATTCCTGCACCTCGCGCGTGGAATAGCGCCAGAGCGTCGACACGCCGGCCCAGCTCACCACGGCGCCGAGGCGCCCATCCTCGCGGGCGCGCAAGATCGCGACCGCGCCCCCGCGTGAGTGACCGACCACTGCCAGGCGCTGCAGGTCCAGCCGCCCACCGCCCAGCCTCCCCGCATGCAACGCGTCGAGGATGCAGCCGAGGTCGGCGACCTGCCGCGAGATGGTGTCCTTGGCGAAGGCCTCGAAATCGGTGAACGTGAGTCGATCCGGCCCGACGCCGGCGCCGGAGAAGTTGAAGCGCACGCTGGCGAACCCGGCGCCCGTGAGCCTCTCGGCGGCCTCGGGGAAGAAACCCCAGTCCATGAAGCCCTTGAACCCATGGCAAACGATGACCACGGGACAAGGTTCGCTGCCCGCAGGTTCGAGGAGTTCGCCGCGCAACGGCTTTTTCTCTGGATTCGGAATCTCGAACGGAACGCCGCCCACCGCACCTCTCCCCTCGACCTCTGGAATTCCGCGCGCTACACCTCGCTCGACGGGCAGAGATCGTTCAAGACGCATTCGCCGCAGCGCGGCCGACGCGCCACGCACACCCGTCGTCCATGCTCGATGAACAGGTGGGCGAGATCCGTCCACTTGTCGCGCGGAACGACCTCCATGAGGTCGATCTCGATCTTGTTCGGGTCTTGTTGGGCTGTCAAGGACAGGAGATTGGCGATGCGCGTCACGTGCGTGTCCACGACCAATCCCGGAATGCCGAAGGCGTTGCCCAGGACGACGTTCGCCGTCTTGCGCCCGATCCCGGGCAGCTGCACCAAGCTGTCCAGATCGGCCGGCACCTCGCCGCCGTGACGCTGCACCAGCTCGTGGGCGCAGGCGATGATGTTGCGCGCCTTGTTGTGAAAGAAACCGGTACTGCGGATCATCTCCTCCAGCTCGAGCGGGTCGGCGCCGGCGAAATCGTGCGCATCGCGGAAACGGGCGAAGAGCGCAGGCGTCACCATGTTCACACGCGCATCCGTGCATTGCGCCGACAAGATCGTGGCGATGAGCAGGTGGAAAGGCGTTTCATGCCGCAGCGAGCAGCGGGCGTCGGGATAGGCGCGCTCGAGCCGTGCGAGAATCGTGGCCACGCGTTGCTTGGCGGCAAGCGGCGTTTCCGTACCCCGCTGCGCCGCCGCCGGTTTCCTCTTCACCGCCAGCTTCCCCTTCGCCGCCAACTTCCCCTTCGCAGCCGGCTTCCCCTTCGCCACCGGTTTCCCCTTCACCGGCGACGGGTTCCCCCTCGCCGGGCCGGGCTTTCGTGCGGTTTTTCGACGTGTCGCCACGCTCGCGGCCTTACGGCGCGACACGCTCCCCTTGCGAAGCTTCTTCATCGCGCCTCCCTGCGCTCGCGCCGGGCTTGCAGGTGTGCCGCCATGCCTTCCACGTCCCGGGTGTTGAGAACGTGATGCTTCTCCAACCAGCCGCGCCGCGCCAACCCGACTCCGTACTCGACGTTCCTCAGCGCAGGCACCCCGTGGGCGTCCGGGTCGACACAGAACGACGCCCCGTGGTCGCGCGCCTGGCGAATCATCTCGCCATCGGGATCCATGCGCTTGGGCTGGCCGTTGATCTCCACCGCCACGCCGCAACGGGCTGCGGCCGTGAAGACCGCTCCCAGATCCAGCTCCATCCCCGGTTCGTCGAAGAACATGCGGCTCGTCGGGTGGCCGAGAATGGTGGTGAATGGATTCTCGAGCGCGCGCAGCACGCGTCGAGTCTGTGTGTCGCGATCGAGGCGAAAATCGGTGTGCACCGACGCGATGACGAAATCGAATCGGCGCAAGATCTCGTCCGGATAGTCGAGCGAACCGTCGGCAAGAATATCCGACTCGATGCCGCGGAAGATGCGAATGCCGCGTTCCGTGGCCGCCAACCGTTCCAACTCGTCGAATTGCTCGCCGAGCTTGTCGGGGCTCATGCCGTATGCGGTCGCGCTCTGGCTGTGATCGCTGATGCCGATGTACTGCCAGCCGAGATCGCGAGCGGCGCGCACCATGTCGGCGAGGCTGTCCCGGCCATCGCTGTACTTCGTGTGCACATGGAAGGCGCCGCGCAGATCGGCGAGCTCGATCAGCCCCGCCGGGATCGCCTGGCGTTCGGCCGCATCGATTTCGCCGGTGTCCTCGCGCAGCTCGGGCGGGACGAACTGCAATCCCAACGCCGCGAAGATCTCGCCTTCGTCGGCGCAAGAAATCAAATCCGTGCCGTGAAACAGCCCGTACTCGTTGATCTTGATCCCCATGCGGACGGCGCGGCCGCGCATGGCGATGTTGTGCGCCTTGCTGCCGGTGAAGTGGTGCAGGGCATAGGGAAACTGCATGTCGCTCACCACGCGCAGATCGATCTGCAGACCGCTCGGGTGGAGGATGCTGGTCTTGGTCGGTCCGCTGCCGAGCACGCGGTCCGCCCAGGGGCCGGAGGCGAAAGCTGTCGAAAGCGCCTCGGGGTCGGCCGTGCTGAGGACGATGTCCACGTCGTGAACGATCTCCTTGCGCCGGCGCAGGCTGCCTGCGAGCGCCACGCGCTGCGCGGCCGGGTGGGCGCGCAACGCCTCGAAAACCGGCTGCGCGTGGGCGGCCGCCACGCTCCAGAAGAACCGTGCCGCCGCGCGGCGCGCGAAATCGATGCCGCGCAGGATGTTCTCTTGCGTCTTCTCGCCGAAACCGCGGATGCCGAGAAGCTTGTCCTCGCGACATGCGCGTTCGAGCGCATCGACGGACCCGATGTCGAGTGTGTCGAACAGGAGCTTGGCTTTCTTCGGACCGATCCCGGGGATGCGCAGCATCTCCAGCAGTCCGGGCGGGATCTTGGCGCGCAGCTCCTCGCGGTAATCGAGCTTCCCCGTTCGCGCCAGCATCTCGATGCGCTCGGCGATGCCGCCGCCGATGCCGCGCACCTTCTGCAACTCCCCGCTCTGAATCAGCGCCGGCAGCTCGTCGCCGATCCCGGGCAACAGCCGCGCGGCATTGGCATAGGCGCGCACCTTGAACGGATTCTCGCCGAGGATCTCGAGGAACGCGGCGATCTCCTCCAGCACATCGGCGATCTGTTCCGCCGTCATGACGTCGGCCGGACCGAGCGCCTCGTGTGTCGGTCGCGACTTCGGCACCGCCGGGTCTTTCGGCGCTGCCGGTGATTTCGGTGCTGCGGGTGGCTTCGGCGCAGCGGAAGGTTTCGGTGCAGCGGCTGGTTTCGGCACCGCGGGTGGTTTCGACACAGCGCGTGGCTTCGGCGCGGCTTTCTTTTTTCGCATCATGGTCGAGTCTCACAGACGCAAGGAGTCGATGGTGCCGCGAGCCCGGGTGCGCCTCCGATCGTCGCTCAGTGCGAGCGCCCGCTTCACGGCCACTTCGGCTATTCTATCGCGCGCGAGGTGCATCCTGAACAGTGAAACCACCACAGATGGAGTCGCTTTCCGCGTCGACGCGGAGCGTTGCATCGGTTGCGAGGCCTGCGTCGCATCCTTCCCTGCCATCTTCCAAATGCGCGAGGCCAAGGCCTGGGTCGACACCAAGCTGATTCCGGGAGTGCGCCCACGCCCGGTCGTGCAGACTTGCCCGGTGGGCGCCATCGTTTGCGACCCTGCACCGCAGGCGGAAGCGGACGTCAAGAGCTTGCCGGTAGTCCCGGGATGGGAAGCGCTGTGGGCGGCGCACCGCAACGGCTCCGAAGACATCGCCAACCGCGAACGCCGCTATGGCCGCCGGTTGCATGTGGAGGCTCTGCGTCAGGGCTGGAAGCTCACGGTCGAGCTGCCGCGGACGCTCCCCAACCACCGTCTGTTCTATGTGCACGGCATCGCCCGCGAGATGGTCGAATACGATTTCACCTTGCAGCAGATCGGGCCCAGAACGATCACTTTGCGCGCGCAGATCGTGGGCTCGGCGCTGCGTTTCATCGCTGGAAAGATCAATTCCTTCCCCAACTCGTTCAAGGTGGATCATCACTTTCCTGCCGCGATCAGCGCCTGCTTCCATCGCCGGGAGGATCAAGGCGTCCTTGTCTACGCCTTCGCCGTGGGAGTCGAGGACCCACTGGCCGCATTGCGCGAAGCGATTCGGGGCCGCTGACGCGATCCACGCCGACACGGCTCGCGGCGACAGGCCCTGCGTGGCGCGGGACGAGTGACGTCAGTAGCGCGGGATCGACGGATCGATCTCCAGAGACCAGCGATCGATGCCACCGCGCAAGCTGCGAACGTTGGCGAAGCCTTGCTGTGCGAGCGCCATCGCCGCGCGCATGCTCCGCACCCCATGATGGCAATACAGCACGTGAGCGCGCTCGGGATTCAGTTCGCTATGACGCTTCCCGAGCTCTCCCAGCGGGATGTGCACGGCATCCGGCAGATGCGCCAGCGCATGCTCCCAGCCTTCGCGCACGTCCACGATCACCAGTTCTTCCCCAGCATCGAGCGCGCGTTTGAGCTCGCTCGCTTCGATCTCGACCGACACGTCCGCCTCCAATCGTCGTGTTCACTCCCCGAGCGCTGCCGCGAGCCGCCGCTCGAGCTCCACCGGATCGAGGCCGCGGATGCGCAGGCGCTTGTCCGGCGATGCGGTCCCGCTCACGACCTCGATCGCATCCGACGGCAGCTCGAGCGCCGCCGCCAGTACGTGCACCAGCTCTGCGTTCGCCTTGCCGCGTTCGGGCGCGGCGCGGACCGCGACCTTGATGCCGTCGCCATGGCGCCCGAGCAGCCCCGCACGCGCCGCGCGCGGCTTCACTCGCACCGGCAGAAACACTTCTTCCGCCGCGTTGCCGGACTTCATGCGCGCGGCCGAGCCAGCTCGGATCCCTCGGCATCCGCGCGATCTTCCGATCGCGCACTCTCCGGCGCCACCGGTTCGATGCGCACGGCCACCGACTTGAACACTGGTGTGTGCGAGCGCGGGTCCACTCGTCGTGGCACGAGAACGTTCGCTTCCGGATAGTAAGCCGCCAGGTTTCCCGGCCGAATGTCGGCCAAAAACACGCGCACCGGGCCATAGCTGCCGGTCGCGGAAACCAGGCGCACGCGATCCCCCGCCACGAGACCCAATCGTGCCGCGTCTTCGGCATGAACGAAGACAACATCCCGCCGTGTCGTGCCGCGGTACACGTCTTCGTACTCGTACACCACGGTGTTGAACTGCCCTTCGGAGCGCAAAGTCATCAGACGCAGTTCCCCCTCGCGGAGCGGAAACTCCGGGACCGGCGGGGCGTGGAAGCGCGCCCGGCCGTCCGGCGTGTCGAATCGCGGCGTGTGACGAATCCGCCCTTCGAGCGTGAACTCGCGTTTCGTCGCGTCGATGGCGGCGAGTGCCTGATAGCCGGGGACGACGCGCGCCATCTCCGCGCGCAAGGTGCGGTGGTTCTTCCACCGCTCCCAGTCGATGGGCCCGGACGGCAGCACGCGCGCCGCGAGCGACGCCACGATCTCCACCTCCGACAGCATCTCGCTCGACAACGCCTGCGCCCCGCCTTCGGACAGGCGCACGAAGTTGAACATGCTTTCCTGCGTCGTCGCTTGGGTCTCCTCGTCGCGTGTACGTGCCGGCAGGATGAGCGTCGTCTGGCCGTGCCCATGCAGATGGCCGGGGTTGAGCTTGGTGGACACGAAGATTGACGTCTCGACGCGTTGCATGCAGCGCGCTGTCCATTCGGGATCGGGTGATGCACTGAAGAGGTTGCCACCTAGGTACACGGCAGTCTGAATGCGGCCGTCCCCCATGGCTTCGAGACCGGCGAAAGTGTCGAGCCCGGACTCGCGCGGCAGCTGCAGGCCGTAGGCTTGCTCGAGCGCCTGCGCGAACGCCGCCTTCAGTTCCGGCGTCACCCCCATGCTGCCCACGCCCTGCACGTTCGAGTGGCCGCGGATCGGCAGCAACCCGGCGTGCGGCTTACCCAGCATGCCACGCAGCATCGCCAGGTTGGAGATCGCGAGCACGTTGTCGACGCCGTGCGCGTGATGGGTGGCGCCCATGGCCCACATGAAGATGGCGCGCTCGGCGCGCATATAGGCCTCGGCCACCTTTCCCATCGTCCGTTGCGGCACGCCACTCACCCTTTCCAAGTCTTCCCAGCGCGCGCCGCGCACCTGCTCCTCGAACACCTCGAAGCTGGTCGTGTGATTCGCGATGAAATCGCGGTCGGCGCCGCCGGATTCGAGCACGTGCTTGCCGACACCGATCAAGAATGGGATGTCGCCGCCGATGTGCGGCTGAACGTAGACATCCGAAACTCGTGAACCGAACAGGAGACTGCGCGGGCGCGAGGGGATTCGAAAGCGCACCAGACCCACTTCACGCAACGGGTTGACGATGACGACCGCGCCGCCGCGCCGGCGCACGTCCACCAGACGCGTGATCAGGCGTGGATGGTTCGAGGCCGGGTTGGCGCCGAGCACCAGCGCGAAATCGGCGTGTTCCAAATCCTCGTGCGTCACGGTGGCCGTGCCGGTGCCGAACGCCAGACCCAGGCCGACGCCGGAGGCCTGATGACAATAGTAGGAGCAATTATTGATGTTGTTGGTGCCGTAGGCGCGCGCGAAACATTGCAGCAGGAACGCTGCTTCGTTGCTGCTGCGCCCGGAGCTGTAGAAGTGTGCGCGCTGCGGCGGCGTGGCACGCAACGCCGCGGCGGCGAGCTCGAACGCTTCCTTCCACGCGATGCGCCGCCAGTGCGATGCACCGGCCGTGCGGAGCAACGGGAAACCGATCCGGCCCGCGTCCTCGAGCTGCTTGTGGTCCCAGGTGGACAGTTCCGCGTGCGAATGGACAGTGAAGAAATCGGCGGGAATGGGCGGCTGCATGTCGGCAGCTTGAGCTTGGAAGGACTTCTTGCACACTTCGAGACCGTGGGTGGTCTCGTTGCGCATGCCTCCACTCTGCCCACCCATGCCGAGCGCACAGGTCTTGCATGCGTTCTTCAAACGCATGCGCCGGTAGAAGCGCCACAGGCCGCCGGACTCCCGCGCCTTGCGCACCCCGTAGAGAATGGCCGGCCAACCACCGCCACTTCGCATGGATCCTCCCCGTCGACCCCTCGCATGCAGCAAGTTCAGGGAAAACCGGCTTCACCGCGCCTCGAGTGCGCGTCAGTATAACAGCCGCATTCCCTCGGATGCTCGCGGCGAGCAATGTCGGGAAAAAGCCGCCGTGCGCCACGCGGCGCACTCCAGCTCGAAATCCCTCCGGGGCCACTCTGCTTGCGTGGATCGGCACGTCGGATGTACAGTCGGCCGCCAGCGACTTGCGCCGACCCGAGGCGACACTGTCGCAGCGCCCGCATCCGTCCATCGCGAGTTGCCGCCGAGAAAGCAGCCATGTTGCGCTTCCTGAGACTCGTCTTCGCGCTCTTCTTCAGCCAATTGTTGCTTTTCGTGCTCGCCCTGTTCGTCCTCGGCGGTCTTTTCGGGGGCGGCTCCGCACCAGGGATCTCATCCGGCAGCATGCTGCACTTGGGACTTGCCGGCGAGATCATCGAGTACCCGACGCTGCCGCCTGTGCCCTTCGTGCGCGAGCGACCGCTGTCGCAGCACGCCCTGCTCGAGAGTCTCGAGGCCGCGGCCACGGACGAACGCATCGGCTCGGTACTGGTCGAGCTGCAGGACCCAGGCCTCGGCTGGGGCAAAGCGATGGAGCTGCACCAAGCGCTCCTGCGCTTCCGCGAGTCCGGCAAACCCGTCGTCGCCTTCGCGCCGTCCCTCGGCGAAATCGATTTGCTCATCGCCACGGCCTGTGACTCGATCTACATGCCGGCCACGGGTCGGCTCTATCTGAATGGCATCGCCGTCGGCCCCATGTACTTCAAGGGCACGCTGGACAAGCTCGCCATCCGGCCGAACACCAGCCGCATCGGTGCGTACAAGGATGCCGTCGAACCAAGCCTGCGCAATGACATGTCCGAAGCGTCGCGCGAGCAGTACGAGTGGCTGCTGGATGATCTCTGGGGTGAATTCCTCGAGACCGTGACGTCGCGGCGCAACCTCGGCCGCGCCGATCTGGAGGACGCGCTGTCGCGCGGCGTGCTGCAACCCGAGGAAGCCGTCGAGCTCGGGCTGGTGGATGGCGTGCTCTACCGCGACGAAATCGTGCGCCGGTACGTCGACGATCCGGGCAAGGATCCGCTGGTCCCGGTCATGGAGTACCACCGCGACGCGCGCTCGCACTTGGGCGGCAGCGGTCGCGCCATCGCCGTCGTGCACACACGCGGCCTCATCCTGCGCGGGGGGCACGACTATGCGCCGGGGTTCGGCGCCATCCTCGGCGCCGCCGAAGCGGTGCGCGATCTCGAGGACGCTGCCGACGACGACGGCATCGCCGCGGTGGTGCTGCGCATCGACAGCCCGGGTGGCGAGATCGTGGCCAGTGACATCATCCGCGACGGCGTCGAACGCGTGCGCCGGCGCAAGCCGATCGTCGTCTCCATGGTGGATGTCGCCGCATCCGGCGGTTACATGATGGCGTTCCCCGCGAGCCGTATCTTAGCGTTGCCCACCACGATCACCGGCAGCATCGGTTCGTTCACCGAGAAATTCAACCTGCGTGGTCTGTACAACAAATTCGGTGCCACGCGTGACTTCGTGACGCGCGGCTCCTACCCGTTCTTGTTCAGCGACTATCACGATTGGAGCGCCGCGGAGGAAAGTCTCATCGCGCGCCAGCAATGGGCGGATTACGACCGCTGGATCGGCGCCATCGCCAGCAAGCGCAGCTTGACGCCGGAAATGGTCGACAGCATCGGCCGCGGCCGGGTGTGGACCGGACAACAGGCCGTCGAGCACGGCCTCGTCGACGAGCTGGGCGGGCTCGACCGCGCAGTTCAGGTGGCGAAAGAGCTGTCATCGCTCGCAGCCAACGCCAAGCCACCCCTCGTGCACTATCCCGAAGAGCGCAGCTTCTTCGATCTGCTGCTCGAACAAAGCGATGCGCTGTGGGCCGGAGTGATGGAACGCTGGTCGCGCGCTCCGCGCCTGCCGCGCGGAGTCGCGTGGAGCGTCCTCGACCTCGACTTGCGCCAATGACATGCGGTCAGCCGACGCGCTGGGCCGCCCGGACGGGGTGCCGCAGCAGCGCCACGACCCCGTGCTGCAAGTTCCGCGTCACCGGCAGCGCCGACACCTCGCCTCCGCTCGCCAGGACCTTGCTGATCAGCTCGGGCCGCATGTCCATCGTTCCCACGGTGCCGCGGCAGAACGGACACGACAACGGCACGTTGGTTCCGAGAGCGCCGCAGCTGGCGCAGCGCCACCCGCGCGCATCGTAGCGCGACGCCACGAACAGCCGGCGCACGGCGTGGGTGTTGGCGGCGTGCAGGACCTCGTCGGTGCCGCGCGCCCCACGCACAGGCGACAGCGCTTCGGCGATCTGGCGCTCGAGCTCCCGCTCGTGGCGTTCTTCTTCTTCCTGTTCGAGTCCGTTCAAGATCCTGCCGACGATCTCTTGCTCCTGGGATTTGAGCGCCACCGGCATCCCGACGATCACCCGCTGCGCGACGCGCTCCGGCAGCAGGGTGCGAAAGCTGCTGACCACCGTTTCGGGTCCGGCGAGGACAACGGGGAGCCTGGGCTCGCGGTCGGAAAGATGCGTGAGCGCCGCGGCGACTTCCCGATGATGATGTTCGATCTGTTCGTCCACGTGGCGTTGGAATCGCATCTGCGACCAGCCACCTTGATGGTGCCGGCGCTGCACGTCACTTTGGATCTCGGTTTGCACTTGCACGGTTCCCGCGCCGATCTCGAGAATGCGGCCCGAACGCGAGTCGACCAGGCATGCGAGCACACGTTGTGCGTTCTCCTCGGCTTTCAGCGGTTCGAGGAAAGGCCGCTCGGCGACGACGAAGGTGTTGGCGAATGGCGTCGGCGAACCGACGACTTGGAAGAGCTTTTGCCGCGCGCAGGCGAACAACGCCAGCCCGAGGCTACGGCGCTCGACGCGGGCGTGGATGACGTCCTCGAGATAAGCCAGAACGTGGCGGCCGTCGGTCTCGAGCAAGGTGCGTTCGCGCGCGCCGTGCGCTTCCGATTGCGCCTGGCGCAAGTGGCTGCGGACGAAGACACGCATCGCTTCGGAGGAAGCCTCGTTGTGACCGACATCGAGATAAACGCTGAGAAAGGGATGGGCGGGCGGAACGGCTTCCAACTCGCGCAACTCCCGTGTGAACAGCATCTGTGTCTCCCTCGGCTCGAGTGTGGGGGGTCCTCCCCGGCGCGGGGAAAGAATGCGCGGACGAGCTGGCGAAGAAACGATTCTGGCGGCGAACGTGCGGCGAGGTGAGCGGAGAAGTTCCGAGGCTCGAGTCCACGCATCGACCGTGCGCGCATGCTCGCACACACGGGTTCATGCCGACTCGGGGGCGGAACTCTTCCCCTCGAGATCGTGCTTGCCGAAGTTGCAGCATCAGGTGGTCCTCACCACCACTCTACACCGCGGCTGCCGGCGAAAGAAAGAGGCCCCGAATGAGGTTCGGGGCTAGGCTCTGAGCGGGTCTGAGGCGGGTCCTGGGCCTGGCTCGGCGTGTGCGGCAATCTGCAACGATGGCAGGCCGTCTAGGAGATTCATCGCACCGGGCTTCTTGGGCGGCGTGGAGGTGCCGGCCTCGCCGCGCAGCATTGGCACGGCACACTCCACGGCCCAAGCGAGGCGGCGGCGTAGCAAAAGTCAGCCGGAAAGTCTCAGCGCGGAGCCAACGACGTCCGGTCCATCACCACGGCCGCCGCACACCTTTCATCGCGGCGCTTCACGAGCTTCAACTGCAACATCGCGTCGGCGAAACGAACGAGCAACGGACGCGGACCGCGCGAACCAAGGGTTCACGGTGCGCGACGCGCCCTCCTGCGACGCAACCGCACCCGTGCACCCGAGGGGATGGGGCGGGGCCTTTCGAAGGCGCAGGGTCAGTGGGACGATCGAGCGGGAGCGACCGGCGCTGCAGGCCGCCGGATGCGCTTCTGGCGGAGGGTGCCGCCAGTTGTGGGCCCGCACGGTGTGCCCGCGTCCGTGTTCAGCGACCTCCTCGTCTGCCACAGCGTGCGTTGTGTGCACGCATTGAACTCGCGGTGCACCATCGCAAGCTGCGTTCCGCCGTGTGGAAACCTGTCGCTGATGCGCGCGCCGGCGATCGAAGAGCCCAGGTCGCAAGGAGTTACATGCCGAGCCTTGGACTTCCGCGCCGGGTGCGGCGCATGCTCGGCGTCACGCGTCGGGGAATCTGACGCGATTCCGCCACACGAAGTGTGTCGGTTGCCCCGGCGTGAACATGTTGGGTTTCCGAGTGGGGTACATCCTTGCGCGCACGCCTTGCGTCTGCCCCATCGCCCGGCTAGGATCCCTCGCACCGACGTTCTCGAGCTCGACAACGAGGCCCAATGCCGAAGCGCCAAGTCACACGGCGGACCGCACCGTCGATGGAGGATTCGATCCGTCGATTGCTCGTCGACTTGGGCGAGGATCCCAAGCGCGAGGGCCTGCGCAAGACGCCGGCGCGTGTGGCCGAATCGCTGCGATTCCTCACCCAGGGCTATGCACAGGACCTGGAGCAGACCCTCAACGGCGCTGTCTTTCGTGAGAACTACAGTGAGATGGTGATCGTCCGCGACATCGATTTCTTCAGTCTGTGCGAACACCATCTGCTGCCGTTCTACGGCAAGTGCCACGTGGCCTATGTTCCGGCTGGCAAGTTGATCGGCTTGTCGAAGATCCCGCGCGTCGTCGAAGTCTTCGCGCGCCGGTTGCAGATGCAAGAGCGTCTGACACAGCAAGTGGCGGATTGCTTGGAACGCACGTTGGAGCCCCGCGGCGTCGCGGTCGTCACCGAGGCTTATCATTTGTGCATGTCCATGCGCGGCGTCGAGAAGCAGAACGCCTGGGCGGTCGCGAGCGCGATGCGCGGTCTTTTTCTCAAGGATTACCGCACGCGCGAGGAATTCGTCGGGCTCATTCACCGCCGGCCGACCAGCTGAGAGGATCGACCATGCGCCTCGTGAGTTTCGGTGCAGCCGGCGCCGAGAGACCAGGAGTCCTGCGCGACGATCGCATCGTGGATCTCTTGGCGCTCGATCCGGCGTTGCCTTCGAGCTGGCGCGAAATCCTCGCTGCCGATCGCCTGGCCGATGTCGAGCGCCTCTGCGCGCGCGACGTGCCGGCCAGAACCCTGGTGCCGGTCGCGGGCACGCGTCTCGGCCCGCCGATCCCGAACGCGTCGAAGATCGTCTGCATCGGGCTCAACTACGCCGACCACTGCCGCGAGCAGAGCAAGCCGTTGCCGGAAGCGCCGCTACTCTTTGCCAAGGCGACGTCGGCGCTGTGCGGCCATGGCGACGCGATCGTCTTGCCGGCGGACGAAACCGTCGACGTCGAGGCGGAGCTGGCCGTTATCATCGGGCGCCGCGCATCGCGCGTCGTTGCTGCGGACGCGGAGGCATTCATCGCCGGCTACATGTGCTTCAACGATGTCTCCGGTCGCAAGGCGCAGTTCTCCGACCGGCAGTGGTTCCGCGGCAAGAGCTACGACACCTTCGCTCCTTGCGGACCCTGCCTGGTCACACGTGACGAGATCCCCGACCCGCACGCCTTGGCGATCTCGTCGCGCGTCGACGACCGGATCATGCAAACCAGCAACACCGACCAAATGGTGTTCCGCATCCCGCAGCTCGTCGAAACAATCACGCGCTCGATGACCTTGCTGCCTGGCGACATCATCTCCACCGGCACACCGGCGGGCGTCGGTGTCTTCCGCCACCCGCCGGTGTTCCTCGCGCCCGGGGAGCGCGTCACCATCACCATCGAAGGCCTCGGCACGCTCTCGAACCCCGTGCGCGCGCAGTGATCCACATCGCTCACGGATCGGCTCGGGCAATGCCGCCCCCGCCGGGTCCGAGATCCTCCCAGACGTAGACGTAGAACCCGTCGTCGACACAGTCCACTAGGTCCTGGATCACCACGAAGCGCGCTCGTCCTGCGATCCCCATGCTCGGGCCGCCGCGTGTGTGCCAGACGACATTCGTTGCGTACACGGACTCGTCGGCGCGCCAGCGCTTGCGATCGAGCGGGGCTTGTGGATCTTGCTCCGATCGATACAGATCGAAGCGCTCGGTGAACGGCGTGAGCCGCACCAGCTCGACATCGATCGACTTGACCCAGAGCGAGTACGGCAGCGGATCTTCGTCCGGGCCGATGGACTCCGGGATGAACATGCGGCGATGAATGCGCAGCTCTTCATCGGTGCCCCATTCGCTGTCTCCCGGCAACATCGGTTCGTACTGGATGAAGCGGGATTCGACGCCGTGTACCGCGGCACGGGTGAAAAGCGTGGAATAGAGATCCAGGTCCATCGTGCGGTAGACCTCGGCGAGCACACTGATCAGGCCCTCGGACGTTGTGATCGGTTGCGCCGCCGCGGTGGTGAGAGCCGTCGTGCCGAGAATCGTGAGCGCGACAGCCTGAGCCACGCGCAGATGATGCAATCGATACGAACGCCTTGCGGGTGCCATGGGAACCCTCCAACCGGCTGGCCGTCGCGTTGTGGGGAATTTGAAAGGGTGGTGTATGCAATATAGGAGCGCCGGCCGCGCGCGCAACTCGATTCATGCATTCCATGGCTGCCACAATCGAATCCAGTGACGTTCCGCAGAATCATGGGCTAGAATGTTGCGTCGCGAGCGAGGTGATTCGCATGGCACGAAGCACCACGAGCTTCTACCGCCGTGATCGTCGGGCTGGACCGATGCTCGGCCTGCATGCGCGAGCAACTATCCGAGCACCGAGCGCATGGCTCCGGCGTTGCACGGTCCGGTTCGCCGTCGTCGTTGCGGCCGGAGTTGCCGGCTGCGGGTCTGGCGATGCGCCGCTCGCGACCGTCGATCCGGATGCGGCGCCGCTGAAGCCGACTTACGACCAAGTCGCGGCGATCCTGAACCGCAGCTGCGCCCCATGCCACGGCGGCAGCAGTTCCGCAACGGTGACCCTCGCCGTCGATCCGGATTACTCGCAATGCGAGAGCACGCTGGCCGAGCTCGATGGCTTGCGGTCCACGGTGCTGCAAACAGGCTCGATGCCGCCTGGCGCTTGGCCGCGATTGTCGTCCGAGGAGAAGCTCCTCATCGAACGTTGGCTGGATCAAGGGGCATGTGCACCATGCGCGACACCATGCCCATGAGCGCGAGCGCAGCGCGGGCGCATCCCACTGGGTGCCGTCTGCGCGATGCGATTCGGCGCTCGGCGTTCTGGGGCGTGCTTCTGCTTGCACTGGTGCCCACGGTCGCGAGATCCACGCCGGTTTATTCCGCCCGCGCTGGTCGCACTTGCGACAACTGCCACCTGACACCCAATACGTGGGTGAACCCAAAGCTCTTCGACCGCAAGTGCAGTCTCTCCTGCCAAGCCTGCCACGTGGATCCATCCGGCGGCGGCATGCGCAATGCGTCGGGCCGCTTCTACCAGCGCGCCACCTTGCCTGCCGTCGCGACCAGCCCGCGCCCGACGCAAGATTGGGATCGCGATTTCCTCGGTCTGTTCGTCCGAAAGGACCATGCCACCACCTATACCGACAGTTTGCCTCAGGGTCCCGCATCGGCAGCGCAGCGCACCGAACCGCAATTCGCTCCCAAGGACATTTGGGCGCTCGGCCGGCCGCTCGACGAGGCTTCGGTGCATGCGTTCTTTCAAGGACGCTATGGGGTGCTGCAGGCGGATCCGGCGTTGCGCTTCGGATGGGATCTGCGGCTTGCGACCTATTGGGCTGGAAGTGTCGCCGTCTTCCCCATGCAAGCCGATGCCAACGTCACCGCGCATCCGCTCGAGCACTTCACGCTTCTCGCCAACGTCGGGGTGCGCGCACGCGCCGGCGGTTTCCGTGACACGCGAGGAGATCCGCGCACACCCTATTTCCGCGAGCTCTACGTTCTCCTGCACGAGGCGCCCATGCAGACCTACGTCAAGGTCGGCCGGTTCCTCCCCGCCTTCGGCCTACGTCTCGACGATCACACGGCCTTGACGCGCCGCCTGTTCGAGCTCGATGCATCGTTGCCGGAAACACGCGTCACCGGCATCGAGCTCGGTCTCGCGCCGAATTATCCGTTCGCCAGCATTTCCTATTTCGCCGGCGGCTCGCGCACCGAGGCACCGCCCTCCTGGAACGTCTTCGAACCTCCGGAGGGCCACGGCGCGGCATTGCATCTCGGGTGGCGCGACGAAGGCTGGAGCCTGGGCGGGAGCGTGCTCGCACGGCGCCGGCCGTTGGCACACGGTGGCGATGCGACGAGCGTCGCAGTCTTCGCCACCTTCAATCCGTGGAAATACTGGCGGAATCTCCCGCTCACCTGGCTCGCCGAGGTCGACGTCGGCTCGCGCACGCGCTCCAGCGGCCAGCGAACGCAGCAGCTCGCCTTCCATCAGGAGATCGACTGGCTCGCAGGCAACGGCGTCAACTTCCTCCTGGCTCAGGACTGGTCGGACGCCGACACAGAGGTTGCCGACGATCACGACTTTCGTCTGACTGCCGGCATTCAGTTCACGCCGGCTCCAGGTGTGGCGCTCGACACACGTGGGCGCCTGCTCGTTCCCGCCGGCGACCGCACGGATGCGGACTTCATCGTTCAGCTTCGCTTGTACAACTGAGTGCGCGTCAAGAGTCCGGCGCAGCATCCGCATGCATTCCGAGCTGTGACTCGGAAAACACGTCGGCTTCGAAGCGCTGGATGTGCGCGCCGCGACGCCACGCGTCCGCAGGCAAGCCCGCCTTGCGGCACAAGCCCTCGAGGAGCTGCAGACGGTTCCAGCCCATGTGTGCCGGCACCTGCGGCAGCAAGATGCCGCGTTTGCCCTCGTGGGCGACGACGAGACCATCGCGACCCATGCGGATCTCCTCGACACCTTTTACGTCCTGCACTGGACCCAGGACCGAAATTTCGATTTCGAGGTGCGGCAACTCCGCGGCCACGACCGGATCGAAGCGCGGGTCGCGTAGTGCGGCGGACGTCGCGTTCTCGCTCACGGCGGCATGGAGCTCTTCTTTGGGCTCGAGCCAGCCGATGCATCCACGCAAGTTGCCGTCACGGCGATCGCGCAAGCTGACGAAAGCACCGCGCTGAAGGCGCAGCGCCGCTTTTTCCACCGCCCTGGATTCGCCATGCGGTGCGCCGATCGCGCGCGCGATGCTGTTCCGCGCCAGTCGCAACAGCTCGCGCTTGTCGGCGTTGGTAAGTTCCATTTGCAACGCCTCCGGCGTGTCGCCCTCGCTGAACGCCATTGCAGCGTAGCTGACTGAGTGCGACCAGTCGCCCGAGATCGCTCCCGACGTCGTGTAAGCCAGCAGCTCGCCTTTCCAGCGCGAGGCTGCGAGGCGGAGAACAAGCAGCAGCGGGCGCCGGCCG
Source organism: Candidatus Krumholzibacteriia bacterium (assembly GCA_035649435.1). GTDB lineage: Bacteria > Krumholzibacteriota > Krumholzibacteriia > DASRJW01. The sequence continues at coordinate 19,567 of DASRJO010000013.1, forward strand.
CAGATCGTGTTGCCCGTGCGCTGCAAGACCGCTTCGAACTCGCTCGCGGAGCCACGCGCGAGTGCGGCGATGGCCTCGGCATCTGTTCCCTCGATGCGCGTGGGGACATCCTCGGTGAAGGGGACGTAGTCGAAGGCGCGGCCGTAGTGCATGAAGTCGCTGCTCACGACGACGAGCGTGCGCTCGTCGAGCAGCGTGACGAGGCCGGACACGACGGCCGCTCGTGCCACCGCGTCGACCTCCTCGCCAACCAGCACGGGCACGAGCGACGCCTCGGGCAAGCGGTGCTGCAGAAAAGGCAGCTGCATCTCGATGGCGTGTTCGGTCGCGAATGGGCGCGGCGAGCACACGACATTCGGCAATGTGGCGAGTCGTTCGACGGCCTCGACGTCGACGCGCATGCGTCCGAGCGGCGACTCGTACTCCGACGACGGGTCCACCGCGAGACCCCGCAGTGGCACATGGTGGCTCGGAGCCAGAACGAGGATGCGCTGGTGCCGCTCGGGGGAAAGTCCGGCGTAAGCCACCGCCGCCGTCGGACCCGAGTAGCGCAGTCCGGCGTGCGGCGCCACCACCGCGCGCAATCGTTCCCGCGGCGCCTGTGGTCCAGCCGCTTGCAGCATGGCTTCGATTTGTGCGGTGAGTGCGGCGCGATCATCCGGATACCAACTGCCCGCAACGGCTGCTGGACGAACTCCGGCCGGCTGGAAGCGTGGAACCGACATGCCGCACTCCTTGGGCGCGGCGCCACACCGCTCGGGACATGCACGAAACGGATTGGCGCTGCACGACGGCGAGAAACTCGAGTGGCGGCCCGCTTCAAAGACTAGTCCTGGCGCACGGAGCCCGCAAGCCCTGCAAGCCGTCCGGAACATGGCATGTGCGTTGCTTTTGGGCTTCGTTGGACACCGGCCCAGAGGAGAATCGTCATGCTGCGCAAGGTCATGTTCGGATGTTTGCTCTGTGCCGGTCTCGCTGGCAGCGCTTCTGCCCAAGAGAAAGCGATGGACCTCGAAGTCTCTGCCGAATTCCTCTCCAAGTACATCTGGAACGGCTTCGATCGCATTCGTGACTTGGGTCTGGACACGGGCCCGGTGTTGCAGCCGAAGATCAGCCTGGGCATGGGCAACACACCGCTGCACGCGACGGTCGGCGGCTCCTTCGTGATGAACGACGACAGCGAGCTGCACGAGACAACCTATGGCGTGTATGTCGAGCGCTACTCCAGCCCGCTGACGCGCCTGGGTTTCGGCTACACCTACTACGACGACCGCATCGAACCGCTTCCGGGCACCGAGGATGGCGACGCCCACGAGATCTGGGCAGGGCTCCACTCCCGCAATCCCGGCGGCATGCGCACTGCAGTCGACGTCAAGTACGAGATGTCGGCACGCGAGCGCTACGATTCCTTCTTCTTCGCCTCCGGCGAGTTCGCGTACATGTTCCCGCTGATCCCGCCGTCCGGCACCGGCATGGGGCTCGACCTGGAGGCGCTGACCCGCATCCTGTACAACACCGGCATCGAATCGCAGGGGATCGAAACGGTGCGGAGCGGCATGTCCGCCTGGCAAATGGGCTTGGCCGCCGAGCTGCGCGCCGCGCGCGTCCTGGTCAAACCCTCGCTGCAGTACCAAGTGACGCTCGAGGACAGCGTCAACGACGAGAACCCCCTGTGGGGCGGAATCTCGGTCGCATACACATTCTGACCCCTGGAACGCCGCACGGCGTCCAGGCAAAGAGGGTTGCCATCCAGACCGGCGCGAAGGAAATGCACTCACAAGCGGATTCCGCAGCGATTCGGCACGCTGCCCGCATCACCAGAGCCACAGGGGTTTTGACGCTGGAAGCTCCGGTTCCAGCCTGGGTCCATACGCGATGGAGCTTTTCACACCCCCGTGACGCGGATATATTGATCCCCCCTGCGCGTCGTTGATGACGTCGCGTGAACAAGGAAGGGATGAAGCGATGCGATTGACTCCCGCCGTGATGCCAACCAAGCTCGCCTACTTTTCCATGGAAGTCGGGGTCGATCCGAGCATCCCCACGTACAGCGGCGGCCTCGGCGTGCTGGCGGGCGATACGCTGCGGCAGGCGGCGGACCTCCACGTCCCCATGGTCGGCGTCACGCTCCTGCAGCGCCGCGGCTACCTGCAGCAGAAGCTCGATTCGGCGGGGAATCAATCCGAAAGCCCAACGGTGTGGCGACCCGAGGAACGGCTCGAGCTGCGGCAGCAACGCGCCGCCATCCAACTCGAGGGCCGCGAGGTCGCGATTCGCATCTGGTGCCATCTGATCGAAGGCGTCACCGGACACACGATCCCGCTCTATTTCCTCGACACCGATGTCGAGGGCAACGACGCCTGGGACCGCAGCCTGACCGGGCAGCTCTATGGCGGCGACGAGCGTTACCGCTTGTGCCAGGAGGTCGTACTCGGCGTCGGCGGTCTGGCGGCTCTGCGCGCGCTGGGGCTTGGCCCGGACCTGCAACACCACATGAACGAAGGCCATTCGTCGCTGCTCGCCCTAGCCCTGCTCGAGCGCCATCTGCCCGATCACGACCTGCGCCGGGCGACTGCGGCGGACGTCGAGGTCGTGCGCTCGCGTTGTATTTTCACCACCCACACGCCGGTGCCGGCGGGGCATGACGTGTTCCCCGTCGAACTCGTGCGCAACATCCTCGGCGACGATCGCACCGATGTCCTGGAGCGCTTCGGCTGCATCCTCGACGGCAAACTCAACATGACGACGCTGGCGATGATCTTCTCGCGCTACATCAACGGCGTGGCGATGCAGCACGGCGAGGTGTCGCGCAACATGTTCCAATTCCCGATCAATGCGATCACCAACGGCGTGCACGCCATCACCTGGACTTCGCCGCCATTCCGCGAGCTTTTCGATCGCCACATTCCAGCGTGGCGGCGCGACAATCTCTATTTGCGCTACGCGCTCAAGATTCCTCTCGAAGCGATTCGTTCGACGCATGCCGAGGCCAAAGCGCGGCTACTGGCGGAGATCGAGAACCGCGAGGGGCTGCGGCTCGATCCGGAGGTTTTCACCATCGGCTACGCGCGGCGCGCCACCGTCTACAAACGCGCCACGTTCATCGTGCAGGACCTGGAACGTCTGCGGCAGATGTCCAAGACCGTCGGCAGGATGCAGATTCTGTTCGCCGGCAAAGCGCATCCCTCCGACAGCGGGGGCAAGGAAATGATCCGCGATCTGTTCACTGCCGCGATGCGCCTCGGCACCGACCTGCGCATCGTGTTCCTGCAGAACTACGAGATGGAGCTGGCGCTGCAACTCGTGTCCGGCGTCGATCTGTGGCTCAACACACCGCGGCGGCCGCAGGAAGCCAGCGGCACCAGCGGCATGAAGGCGGCGCTGAACGGCGTGCCGAGCTTGAGCGTTCTCGACGGCTGGTGGGTCGAGGGACATCAGGAAGGCGTGACCGGTTGGGCGTTCGGCGACAGCTTCGAGCCCGATTCGCCCGCCGAGCTCGAGTCCCTCTATGACAAGCTCGAACGGGTGATCGTGCCGCTGTACTACCGGCAGCCGCTGGAGTACGCCATGGTCATGCGCAACGCCATCGCGCTCAACGGTTCATTCTTCAACACGCAACGCATGCTGCTGCAGTACCTCACCAACGCCTACTTTCCGCCCGGACAGATCCCGCAACCGGCCCCAGCCGGAGCCACGATCCGCACCTGATCTTCGCGCTTGCCCTCGCATGCGCGGGTCGCTAACCTTCTTGGCGCCGACGCCCTCCGCCGGACAAGCAGCTAACGCAAGGACAATGCAATGAGTACTCCCAAGCGCAAATTCTCCGGACTCGGCACCGAACCGAAGGTTGCCTGGCGCCGACATCTCGTGTTGGCGACTTCCCTCGGAGCCGTCGGGGTCGGTCTGATCGTCTACGCAAACCTCTCGCGTCCGGGCTCCGGCGGCGGGGCCGCTGCGCCTCAAGGCGCTGCGACCGCACCGGCGCAACCCAGTGATGCGGCTGGCATGGTGGTCGCCATCGATCCGGAAACCGGCGCGCTCACGCAGCCGACTGCCGCGCAGATGCAGGAATTGCAGCAGCAGCCGCAAAAGACTTCCGAGGTCACGACCTACCGTCTGGCGGACGGTACCGTCATCGCCAACCTCGACGAGAGCTTCGATCACTACTCGGTCGTCGAGATCGGAGCCGACGGCAAGATGCAGCACGTCTGTCAGACGGCGCGCGAATGCTCACTGCACACACGGCAAGTGGTGCCGAGCCCGGCCGCGGGGGAGAAGTGATCATGCGCAGAACCACCGCGATCCTCCGCGCCATTTGCCTCGCCCTTGGCGTCGTCCTCGCTGCGGTGTCCAATCCGGGCTCGGCCGCGGCCGCCACGATCGTGATCGTCAACACCGATGGCCCCAACGAAGGCTTCAACTCGAACACAGCGGCCGCGCCCGTGGGCGGCAACCCCGGCACGACGCTCGGGCAGCAGCGTCTCAACGTCTTCGTGCAAGCGGCATCGATCTGGGGCAGCATCCTGCCGAGCGACGTCACCATCCGGATCCAGTCCGCCTTCGACGATCTCGCCTGCAGCGCGACGAGCGCCGTGCTCGGTTCGGCCGGCGCCATCAATGTCGCCCGCGATTTCCCTGATGCGCCGTTCCCCGGCACCTGGTATCACATCGCGCTCGCCAACAAGATCGCTGGCTCCGATTTGATCCCGGCGGGCAACGACATCAATGCCCGTTTCAATTCCGCCCTGAATGGCAATCCCGCCTGTCTGGGCGGCCGCAACTGGTACTACGGCTTCGACGGCAACGAGGGCACCGACATCGAGCTGCTTCCGGTGGTGCTGCACGAGATGGCGCATGGCCTCGGTTTCAGCACCTTCATCAACTCGTCCACCGGACAGCTGTTCAACATGTTCCCGGACATCTACTCCCGCTTCATGCTCGACACCACGCTCGGTTTGCACTGGAACGAGATGACGCAGGCGCAGCGTCAGGCCTCGGCGATCAACACGCTCGCGCTGGTGTGGGATGGCCCTGCGGTGACGACCGTGTCGTCGTTGTTCTTGGGCGGCAGGCCGCGCATCGTGGTGAACGCGCCCGCGCCGATCGCGGGCAATTACGTGGTCGGCACCGCGGACTTCGGCCCGTTACTCAGCGACCCCGGCGTGACGGGCGACGTCGTGCTCGCAGCCGACAACACGGGAGTCTCGAGCGACGCCTGCGAAGCGATCCAGAACGACGTGAGCGGCAAGATCGCGCTCATCGACCGCGGCACGTGTTCGTTCGCGTCGAAAGCGGTCAGAGCTCAGGCGGCTGGCGCCATCGGCGTCATCCTCGTCGACAACGTCGCCGGCAGCACGCCTCCGCCCATGGGTGGCACCGACCCGAGCGTCACGATCCCGGTGGCCAGCCTCACGCTCGCCAATGGCAACACTCTGAAAGCAGAGCTCGGCAACGGGCTCAACGCCACCCTCGGCGCGGATCCGTCGTTGCTGGCCGGCGCCGATGCGGAACGGCGCGTCTTCCTCTACGCCCCGAACCCGGTGCAGTCTGGGTCCTCGATCTCGCACTTCGATGTCTCCGCGCTCCCCGACGTACTGATGGAGCCGGCGCTGTCGGCCGGGTTATCGACCAACGTGGATCTCACGCGCTATCTCTTCGAGGACATCGGTTGGTTGCCGCAGACGACGGACGTCGCCGATGCAACCGTCGTCCGCTTGCGCGGGGCGACACCGAATCCATTCGGACTGACGACCACGGTGCAGTTCGAGCTGCCACACGCCGAGCATGTGGATCTCGCCATCTACGATGTCGCCGGACGTCTGGTCCGGCGCGTGGTTTCGACCATGATGGGACCGGGGTTGTTCTCGATGGTGTGGGATGGCACCGACGAACGGGGCCGGCCGACGGCGCCCGGTGTCTACTTCTCGGTGCTGAAGAGCGCCGGCGAGACGCAATCGCAGCGGCTCGTGCGACTGCGCGGCTGAAGCGCCGCTCGTTCGCAATCGAGGATCGGGCGCGAAGGGCGCCTCAAGGTGCTACGTGCGAGCGGCTGTTGCTGACGCCGGCGTGGCGCTGATCGCGGTCGAGCAGTGGTTGGATGGACGGCGCCAATACCTTGAAAGCTTGCAACGCCAGAGAGCTGGTGAAAGTGTAATCGCCGGCCGATTCACCGGCGACGTGTGCGGTGATCACACCGTAGTGTCGATCCCCGATGAAGAAGACGAACGACGCGGTGCGGCTGATGGCGCGCGACGTGAGCAGCGTGCCGTCGGCAGCGAAAGTCTCGTAGCGATTGTCCCCCGAGCCTGTCTTGCCGCCGATGGCGATCCGCGCGCCGTCGCGGGCTTGCACGGCGCCGCGCGCGCGCACGGCCGTGCCATTCTCGACCGCGTCCTGCATCAACGTCTTGAGCGCCCGCGCTACTTCTGCCGGCATCACACGCTGCGTCGCCGGCGGAGCGCTGGCGAAATGGGTCTCGTACGGCGTGTCCTCGGCGAAGTGCACGGCCGTGATCCGATGCGTCGGCGCGCGCAAGCCATCGTTCTGCAAGATCCCCACCAGCTCCGCCAGCGCCGCCGGCCGGTCGGCCGAGCTGCCGATGGCAGTGGCCAGCGACGGCACCAATGAGCCGAACGGATAGCCGAGCTCGCACCATGCAGCGTGGATCCCTTCGAACGCCTTCCGTTCCAGCTCGATGCGCAACCGAATGTTCTGTGCGCGCCAAGCGCCCTTGTGCAACAGCCAGGCGAAGGCATCCCGGCGCACTTCGGCGCTGCGTTCGGCCAGCTCGGCGAACCGGGCGTCGGGGTGATGCTGCCGATCCCGCACCATCCAGATCTCGAACGGGTTGCGCTTCATGAGCCAGCCCTGGTCGCTCAGGCTGAGCGAGCGATGGCCATAGGCGCGCAACAGGCGCGGTGCCTCGGCGGCGAATTCGCTGGCGCGCTCCGGGAAGAGCCGGTTCGCAGCTGCCAACAGCTCTTCGGCCTGCGCTTCCGGCTGCCCGGCGAGATAGAACACGGCGAAGCGCTGCAACTGCCGGCCATTCTGGCCGCAGAGCTTGCGCACGGCCTCATCCGCATCCAAACCGCGGTACTGTTCGTACGCCAACAGCAGTTGCCCCCGCGACTCGCGCGCCACCGACGCTTCGAGCAAGGTCGCGCGTTGGGGATGATTGCGATTCTCGAGGATGGCGTGCTCGTCGTAACCGCTGGCTGCCGTGTAGAACGACACCAAATCGCGCATCAAACGGATGAAGACGAGATTCACCGAATGGCGGAAACCCTGACGCAATGGCACGACGCCTTCGATCTTGTCATCGAAGTTCTCGAACGTATGCAGCCCGCTGCCGGTGAAGAACTGCGCCTCGGGATCCGCCGAGTAGCCGCGCTCCAGGCTGGCGTCCAGCATTTCCTCGAGCCCGGCGTCCGGATAGACGCCGAGCCAGCCCGCGGCCCAGCGCGTCAACGGATCGGGCGCCGCATGTGCCATCTTCCAGCGTTCCCCGACCGAGACTTGCGACACGCGCTCGTGCAGCCGGGCGATCACCATCAGATAGTTGGCGATGGTGCGCAGCTTCGCCGTCGAACCCAGCTCGAGCTTCGACATGTCGTTGAGGTCGAGCGGCCGGTCGAGATCGTCGGCGTGGACCAACAAACGGTTGCCGGAGGGATCGCTGCCGTAGAGCGAGAAGGTGTAGATCACCTGCGTCGGATCGCCGTCACCGAGCAAGCGCTCGCCGAAGAGGCCGTTGCGCGCCAGGAACGCCGGATCGCGCATGCGATGCAGGGTCGCGAGCACAGCCTGTTGCGCTGGAATGTCGAGTGTGGTTTGGACGCGCAGGTCCAGGTGATCCAAGTCGTAGTATCCGCGCATCCCGAGCAGATCGAGTAGATCGGTGCGAATGGCGTTGGTCGCCTTGCGATCGGCGAAGCCCAGCGTCGTCTGCTGCGGGCGGCGGTGACGCAGCGCCAGCGGCAACGAGCGCGCCGCCGTGGCCAGCTCCGGTGTGACGATGCCGGCTGCGACCAGCTCGTCCCAGTAGAAGTCGAGTCGTTGTTCGAGGGCGGTGCGATCGGGTCCGAGATACAGCGAGGGCCGGCGTGTGGCGAGGAGCAGCGCCAGAGCCTGCTTGGTGCTTTCGGCCTTGCGCGTCAGACCATCACGCTCCTCGGGCAGCGACAAATCCACGACGAGCTGCTCGAGACTCTTGCCGAACCAGACGCGCAATCCTTCGCCCAGGCCGATCACTTCACCGACGTCGGCCGCGGCGCCGAGCGGCAACCCGTTGACATAGTCGAGGACGATTTGCCGGCGCGCCGCGCGGGTGTCTTCGCCGTCGCGATACGCCGAGTAGGACGCGCCCAGCATCTGATGCAGCTTGTCGCGCACGCCGACGGTACGCCCTTGGGGTGAATGACGGAACTTCTGCACTTGCGTCGCGAGCGTGCTGCCACCGGATGTGTTGCCGGTCTCGAATAGATTGTCGAGTGCGTAACGCCAGCCCGAGATCAGCAGACGATCCCATTCGAGCGCCGGATTCATGCGCGGGCGCGAATTGTCGAGAACCGTGCGGTCCTCCACGTACAGGAGCGCCTGCACGATGAGAGGCGGGATGTCGACGAATTCGCGGAACACGTTGTGCGTCGGCCTGGCATCGAAGAGCGTGCGCCCGCCGTCGTCGAGGATCTGCAACCCGGCACCGTTCTTCTCCCGATAGGGCGGTGCGATGTTCTGGGCCACGAGCGCGCGTAGCTCGTTCGAGGGCGCCGCCTGCCGGGCGACGCGGAAGCCGTTCGACTCGAGTCGCGCCTGCATGTCCGCGAGCCGTGCATACCCGTGCCGAAGGTCGTACGGCCCCTGGGGTGCCTGCAACGGGGAGGCGCTGCCACCCTCGTCGACCGCCCACGTGAGCTTGGCGGCCCGTTTGGCGAAGTAGTGCGACTGCAGCCGGGACGTGCGTAGCTCCCATCCCAGGAGAAACACCAGGCAGGCGAGGATCCCGCATGCCACCAGGATCCAGTTTCGTTTGGGTCGTGACACTTCGACATGGGGAGCGCGCAGCATCAGAGGTCGTCCGGCCGGCCACCACGAGCGGATCGCCAAGCGTCCGTTGGCCGGCACCAGCCTGGCAGGGCTCCAAACGCCACCGCCGAGGCGTAGCAGGCGCCCGCGGGCCATCACCGTCGGGGGTGGCGCCGTATCGGCCGGCGGGGACACGCCCAGACAGGCTTCGGGAGGAGGAGGATTCATAAGTTCACGAGCCCAGCCTGGCTTCCCCAAACGATTCGGCGAGTGGGGTCGTCGGCCAAGCGTCCGGTGAAGCTCCGGGGGGCGATCGAAGGGTGACCGGTTTCGACCCCAAGCCTAACATACATCAGGCCGGTGTCGGGAATGGCGTGCGCGCACCGCACGCTTCGGTCACATTCTGAGGCTGCTACTCGGGCTCGAGCTTCCCCGTCTGGATTCACCCCCTGACGGGATCGCGGGTGGGGCCACGGTAGCACCGTCTCGGCGCTCCACCGAAAATCGACCATAGCACACAAGGGGATGACATGCGGCGGCGAGCGCAACGTTTTCGACCAGAGCCGCGCCAGGGGCCGCTCCTGACGCATGTGGGTGAATCCGGATTGATCCAGCGGTTGACGGCGCTGCTGCCGGACGCACCTGCGAACGTCCTCGTCGGCGCGGGTCTCGACGACACTGCCGTCGTCGACGTCGGCGCATCCGACTTGTGGCTGCTGACCTGCGATGTCCAGTGCGAAGGCACGCATTTCGAGCGTGCGTGGATCGATGCGTACACCCTGGGCCGCCGCGCCGCCGCGGTGAACCTGAGCGATATCGCCGCCATGGGCGGGGAGCCGCGCTTCGCCCTGGTGTCGTTGCTGCTGCCGCCACGTTTGCCGCTGCGGTTCTACGACGAGGTCATGCGCGGCCTCGCGGCGCGATTCGCTGACGCACGAACCGTCATCGTCGGCGGCAACATCGCGCGCTCGCGGCGAGACATCGCCATCGACGTCTGCCTCGTGGGGCGCGTTGCACGGCGCCGGCTGGTGCGCCGCCGCGGCGCGCGCCCCGGCGATCGCATCTTGATCACCGGCTCTCCAGGTGACAGCGCCGCCGGTTTGGCCCTCCTACGTCGAGGCGCGACAGGCGGTGGAGCACTGCGTCGTCGCTTTCTCGAGCCGGAGCCGCGGCTCGCCGCCGGTCGTGCCTTCGCGGCCTGCGGTGCGTCGGCGATGATCGACGTGAGTGATGGCCTGAGCACCGATCTCCTGCACTTGTGCGATGCGAGCGGCGTCGACGTGGAGATCCACACCGATCGGCTCCCGGTCTCCGCCGCGTTGTCCCGCGCCGCCGCCCGCTTGGGGGAGAACCCTTTGCGTTGGGTTCTGCATGGTGGCGAGGCCTACGAGCTCCTGTGTGCGTTGCCTCCCGCGCGGCTCGCCGGAGCGCACAAGCGACGGCTGCAGACGCGCGCGGGTGTGCCGCTGCACGACATCGGCCGCGTGCTCCGCGCGGGCTCCGGTCGCTGGCTGGTCCATGGTGGCCAGCGTTTGCCACTCGAGGCCGAGAGCTTCGACCATTTCCCGCGCTCGAAGGCGACCTCCACGCTCGGGCGGGGCAAGACAGCCGTTGCCGGCGTGAAACGGGCTTCGCGCGCCCGGCGGTCGTCCTGACGCGAGCCTCGCCGCGCCGTCCATCGGTGCACCGGTCCGTGGTACGGCCTATGCTGATGACGTTCGGAGGCTCCATGCGCGAACCGAGAACGATCTGCGAATTGTTCCAGCACTCGCTGGCCGCGCGCTCGCGTGCGAACGCATTCGCCGAGAAGCATGCCGGGCGTTACCATCTCCGCAGCGATCGCGAGATCGCCGACCGCGTCCAGGCGATCGCGAGCACCTTGCGCCAGGTCGGAGTGCAGCCGGGCGACCGCGTCGCCATCCTCTCTTCCAACCGCATCGAATGGGCCATCGCCGACTACGCCATCCTCCATTGCGGCGCCGTCACGGTTCCGGTGTACCCGACGTTGCCCGCGACGACGGTGCAGCACATCCTGGGTGATTGTGACGTCACGCTGGCCTTCGTCGCCGATGCCGATCAGCTCGCCAAGCTCGGCAGCCAGGAACAACTACCGCATTTGCACCACGTCGTGGTCTTCGACGCCCCGCCGGAAGCGGCAGCCGATCCCGACGCCGCACCGCGGTCGGTCAGTGACTGGCCCGACTTCGAAACACGTGGCGCTTCCATGCATGATCCCAATGCCTTCGAGCGCGTCTGGCGAGCGGTGAAGCCCGACGATCTGGCGACGATCATCTACACCTCGGGGACGACGGGCATGCCGAAGGGCGTGATGCTCACGCATGGCAACATCGTGTCCAACGTGCTGAGCACGCTCGCGCGCCTGCCGATCGGTCCCGGCGATACGTGCCTTTCCTTCTTGCCGCTTTCGCACATCTTCGAACGCATGGCGGGTCACTTCGTCATGTGGTATGCCGGTGTTTCGATCGCCTATGCCGAGAGCGTCGACACCGTGCCGCAGAACCTGCTCGAAGTGCGACCGACGATCCTCGTCAGCGTGCCGCGACTGTACGAGAAGATGCACGCGCGCGTGCGCAACACCGTTGCGTCCGCGTCGATGCTGCGGCAGCATCTGTTCGAGTGGGCGGTGGAGACCGGCTGCCATCGCGTTCGCATCGAGCAGCAGGACCGCCGTGTGCCCCCGTGGCTCGCCATCCAAAGTGCGGTTGCGGACAAATTGGTGTTCGCCAAGCTACGTGAACGTGTGGGCGGGCGCATGCGCTTCATGATCTCGGGCGGGGCGCCGCTTTCACCCGCGATCGCCGAATTCTTTCATGCCGCGGGCCTGCTCATCCTGGAAGGCTATGGCCTGACGGAGACGGCGCCGGTCATCACCGTGAACCCTCTCGACCGCCCGCGTCTCGGCACGGTGGGCCCCGCGATCGACGGCGTCGAGGTGCGGATCGCCGAGGATGGTGAGATCCTCACCCGCGGGCCGCATGTCATGCGCGGTTACTACGGGATGCCGCAGGAAACGGCACAGGTGCTCGCCGGCGGCTGGTTCCACACCGGCGACATCGGGCATCTCGACCCAGACGGCTACCTGCGCGTGACCGATCGCAAGAAGGATCTCCTGGTCACCTCCGGCGGCAAGAACGTCGCACCCCAGCCGATCGAGGCCCGGCTCAAGGCCTTGAGCCTGATCGCCGAAGCCATCCTCGTCGGCGACAAGCAGAAGTACGTGAGCGCGCTGCTCGTGCCGCAATTCGTCGCCTTGCGCGACCACGCGCGCAGCATCGGACTCGCCGGCAGCGATGCCGAGCTCGTTCGCGCCCCGCAAGTGCTGCGTCTCTATGAGGCGGTGATCGCACAGGTGAACACACGTCTGGCGCCCTACGAGCGCATCAAGCGCTTTTGCCTCCTGGACCGCGAGCTGCAGCTCGAATCGGGTGAAATCACCCCCACCATGAAGGTCAAGCGTAACGTCGTGGCGGCCACCTATGCATCCCTCATCGACAGCATGTATCGTGATCCTGCGCCAGCCGGTGTCGGCTGCCCGCCGGCGGATGCGCCCGAACCCCAGGCGGATCCGGTTTCGAGCCACTGAGGATTGCTGTTTGAAAGCGCCACGCATCCACGCCGGTCGCCGCGTCCGAGCCGTGATGGCCGTCCTCGCCCTCCTCGGCGGCCGCGCCTGGGGCGCCGACGCCGACCACGTCATCCTCATCAGCTTGGACGGCTGCCGAGGCGACATGCTGGCCTCGATGCTGGCACAAGACACGAGCGGCCAGCTCGCCAATTTCAGGCGCTTCGTCGACGAAGGCGCGACCACTTTCAACGCGCGCACCGACTACGCGAACACCGTCACGCTGCCCAATCACACCTCGATGCTCACGGGCCGTCCGGTGTTGCAACCCGCCACACAGCCCAACACCGTCCACCACGGCTACACGGACAACGGGGACCCCAGGCCCAACGTCACCCTGCACAATTCCGGCAATCCCAACCTGAGCTACGTTGCCAGCGTCTTCGACGTCGCTCACGATGCTGGCTTGTCCACCGCGCTGTACGCGAGCAAGAGCAAGTTCTTCCTCTACGAGCGCAGTTACGATGCCGCCCACGGTGCCCCGGACACATCTATGCCCGATCACGGCACGGACAAGATCGACCGCTATGTCAACCTGTCGCCGGCGGCGATGCATGCTGCCCTCCTGACCGAGATGGCAGCGAACGACTACGCCTACTGCTTCGTCCATTACGCAGATCTGGACGATGTCGGGCATGGCGCCGGCTGGGGCAGCGCGAGCTGGCAGGCGGCGTTGCGCACCGTCGACGATTACCTGGGCGACATCTTCCTGTTGGTGACGACGGATGCAGGGCTCACCGGTCGCACCGTGATCGTTCTGACTTCGGATCACGGCGGCGTCGGCACCGGCCATTCCAACGCGGCATTGGTGGAGAACTACACGATTCCCGTGCTCGTCTGGGGCGCCGGTGTGGCGCGCGGGGCGGATCTCTACGCTCTCAACCCGTCGTCCCGCCAGGATCCCGGCACCAGCCGGCCTGACTACAACGCCCCGCTCCAACCTGTTCGCAACGGGGACACCGGCAATCTGACCTTGCGGCTGCTCGGTCTCGCGAGCGTTCCCGGCTCGACGTTGAACGACGGGCAAGATCTCCTCGCGGCTTTTCCCATTCCGGTCCGGAGCACGGGCTGGACGGGAGTCAAGATGCGCTTTCGCTAGATGCGCCGTCCGCCCTGTCCGGCGATCCGTCCGCTCCATCCTCGGGTGCAGGAGCCCGCGGCAGCGCACCCGCGGCAAAAGCGAGTCGCAACGCATCCTCGAGCCATGCCAGCCGCTGCGCTGGCGTCGCGTCCAATTGCGATTCCAGTTGCGCGCGCCGGCTCGTCTCCCAGTCGGCCTGCCAGCCATCATCAGCCATGCCGCGAATCCTTCCTGCGTTGCTGAATCCGCTTCAGCTGCTCGATATCCGCGAGATCCTGCGGCCTCCCGGCGATCGCCTTCAATGCGATCAAATCGGCAATCGAAGCGATTCGGATCGATGTCCCCGCGATCTCGAGCAGCACCGACCTCGACCAGAGTGCTTCGAACTCGATCGGGTGCTCCGAAAATAGATCGACCGTTCGCAACGGATCGCTGGGGTCGAACAATGAAAACACACGCATCTTGCGCTCACGAATCCACGCTTGGCGAACGGCTGCATCGGCGAAGAGATCGGCTTGCACGGGCAGCCGTGGCCGAAGCCCGAGGCGGGTCAGGGCGGCGAGGGTCCGCTTGACATGGGAGGTCTCCAAATCGATGACGAGGTCGATATCGGCCGTCAGGCGGGCGTGGCCGTGCAGCACGACCGCCAGGCCTCCGACGACCACATAGCGAATTTTTGCGTCGTTGAGCCCCGTGAAGATCGGCTCGAACAAAGACATGCGTGCTTGCTCCTTCACGGACTCGCTCGAGCGAGCGCTCGTACGGGGCGAAGGCTCCACCTGCGAGACGGCGCGGGCCGGGGCAGGCGCCCTATCCCTTGCCGTGCGCTGCGGCGATTTCCGCCTCGCGCACTGCCCGCCGCAGGATGTGCTTCTGTTTGTGGATGGCGTGCCGGATCTCGGCGAGCTTGTGCTTGTCGCCCGCCTTCGACAGCTCCTCGCGCTGCTTCTTCAAGTCGCGGATTTTCTGTTTCACTGCAGTCTTGTCGATGGCGACGGTTCCATGCGCGTGCTTGTCGATCCCGAGCTTGGACGCCAGCAGATCGACGAGCTGTTCCTTCTTCAACCCCACGAGACCCTGGACGCTGGGATCGCGGGCTGCGATCACCTCGCGCAGCTTGACGGCGGTCATCTTCTTGATCTCGTTGTAATCCATCGGATTCCTCCAAGAATCCCGCAGCGCGAGACCGCGAGCCGCGGGGGTCATTTCGTGAGCGAACCTCCAGCACCGGCCCTTCGCCCCGAACCGGCAACATTATAAGCAAGACGGGCGTGCGGCTCCACGCCTCCCCGCCCGTTGTGCACTGGTCGGCGGCCCACTCCCAGGCGCTCAGATCCCCGTCTTGGTGATCGTGACTTCGTCTCGGACGGCGCCCGATTCGCTCACGATGGCGCGAATCCGCACCATGTTGCCGCGAACCGTCACGTGAGTGAACAGCACGGTGTCGTCGACGGCGACCGCGTTGATGGCGCAATCAACGGTTGCTGCACTGTTGGTCTTGGACCCGGCGCCGCTCACGATGTAGATCGTCCCCGACGGGTTGGTATAGTTCGGTTCTTGCTCCTGATTCATCGGCGTCGCGCCGCGCATGGGGTACAGCCGCTCGTAGGTATGCGCGTGGCCCATGAACACCACGTCGACACCGAACTCGTCGAACAAGGGATGGAAGCTCTCGATCACGTCCTGATCGTCACCCTTGTACGTGCACGTGTAGCCCGGGTGGTGGTAGAAGACGAACGTCCAGTCGGCGCTGCGGTGTGCGGCGAGATCGGCGCGCAACCAATCGACCTGATTGTCGCGGTCGTACACCTGTCCGTCCTGGGTGTCGAGCGCGATGAAATGGGCGTTGCCGCGATCGAACGAGTAGTAGTGCTCGTTGTTGGGCAGGACCCATTGGGCGCAGAAGTTTGGCTCCGGGTCCACGTGCCAATCGTGATTGCCGAGCGCCGGCCAGATGGCGACGCTGCGCATGAGCGGCGCCCAGGGTTGCATCAGCTTGGCGTCGTAGTCCGAGGCCGCGCCGTCGGGATAGACGATGTCGCCGCTCAGCAGCCCCATCTCCGCCCGCGGAGCCGTTTGCAGAATGCGCTGCGCCGTGAGCTCCTGCTCCCCGCCCGAGTCGCCGATATCGCCCGTGACGAAGAAGCTGAACTCGTTGTCGGCAGAGCCGGCATCGGTGTCGAAAAAGTAGCTCGCGCCGGCAGCGAGGATTTCGTTTCCCGAGCGCACGCGGTAGTAATGGCGCTGCCCCGGGGCGAGGCCCTCGAGCCTGACGGCATGAATCATGGACGCAGGCCCGGTGGCCGAACCGCCATAACCGAGTGACGTGCCGTAATCCACCGCCACCTCCACCGCACCCTCGGTGCGGAAAGCGAGGACCACTGATGTGCGGCTGAGAGCCTGCAGGTAGGGAGCGCGGGTCAGCAGCAACGAAGCCGGCCCCGGATCCGGGTTCGGGTCGGAGCCCGGTGGCGGTGGCGGATCGCTCGGTGTCGATGGGGTGCCGTCGGTGACGAGGAAATCGCACGCCACCACGGTCAGAAGCGTGCACACTGCGACCTGGAATGCGCGTGTGGTTCTGCGGAGCGCGGTATTGCGGGATTCGAGAATGGATTGCAAGTAGATCATGAGCCAGTCCCTCGCGCGAAAGAAGTGGGAACTTCGAGGTACTTACTTGCGGCGCCCGCATACGACATGCCAGATCTGGAAACAACCCGCCATCGGCTGCGATTTTTTCCGCGATTTCGCGATTCGATATGAGGGCCGCTGAGATCCGGCGGTCCTTCGACTTCCGCTGGAAATTTCGTTCCGCTTCTCGGGTTCGCATCTGTACTCTGACGTGATGGCATCGAGTCTCCCTTCTGCAGAGGTCTGTGTCGTCGGCGCCGGAGCGGCCGGATTGATGGCCGCGATCTGGGCGCGACGCACGGCACCGGAGCAACGCGTGCTCTTGCTCGATGGCGCCCGCCGGCTCGGCGCCAAGATCCTCATCTCGGGCGGCGGGCGCTGCAACGTCACGCATGAAAAGGTCGACGAAAAAGACTTCGCCGGTTCGCCGCCAATGGCGATCCGCAAAGTGCTGCGCCGGTTCGACGTCGAAGCGACGATCGCGTTCTTCGTCGAGATCGGTGTGGAGCTGAAGCGCGAAGACACCGGCAAGCTGTTCCCGACCAGTGACCGTGCGCGCACGGTTCTCGACGCGTTGTTCCTGGAGGCGAAGCGCTGCGGCGTCGACATCGCCCACCCGTGCCTGGTGGATTCTGTGTCCTGTCTCGACGGCGAGCCACGTGATGCGATCGCTCGCGACCTCACAGTGGAAGCTGTCCAGCACGCAGCCCGCGAGGGGAGACCTCGCTTCCGTGTGGCCGGGCCGTGGGGAAGTGTGGACACCGCATGCGTCGTCATCGCGACGGGCGGGCAGAGCGTGCCGAGCACTGGCTCGGACGGTGCGGGCTACGGCCTGGTGCGCGCTCTCGGACACAAGGTGACGCGTTTGCTCCCTTCACTCGTGCCGCTCACGTTGCCCAGAGAACATTTCCTCACGGCGCTGCGCGGGATCGCCGTTCCCGTCGAGCTCGAGCTGCGGTCCGCGAGCGGCAAACGGCTGCTGCGTGTCGCGGGTCCGTTGCTGTGCACGCACACGGGGGTTTCTGGGCCGGCCGTCTTGGACATTAGCCGGCACTATCTGGAAGCGCTGCACAAGGAGGAAGGCGTCTCCTTGCACGTCAACTGGGTTCCAGGTCGCAGTCGCGACGAGATCGACCGCGAGCTCCTCGACCTCGAGTCCGGCACTCCGGCAAACCGGCTGGGACGAATTCTCCCCGAGCGTTTGGCGCGCGCGCTCTGCGACGCCTCGGGGTTGCCAGGAGGCGTGCGCTTCGCCGATCTGCTGCGCGAACATCGTCGCGCTCTGGTCGATACGCTCTCGGAGTTGCGTCTGCCGGTCGTGGGATCGCGAGGGTTCGCGGTGGCGGAAGCCACGGCCGGCGGCGTCCCGCTCGCCGAGCTGCGGCTCGAAACGATGGAATCACGCCTGCAGCCCGGCCTCTACATCTGCGGCGAGATCTGTGACGTCGATGGACGCATCGGCGGTTTCAACTTCCAGTGGGCTTGGTCGAGCGGCTATGTTGCAGGAGTGGGCGCCGCGGCCGGCCCAAGACGCGACTAGTCGCCGTTCGACATCCATGCTCGAGAGCCCGAGCGAACCTCCGATGTTCGCCGGCACCGCGCTCGCATCCTGGGACAGTGCATGAACTCACGTGCGACGTTTCCGGTCCTGATTCTCTTGGCCTTGGCTGCCGGCGCCATCCCGCCCGTGATGCGACCATGGATCTGCGACGACGCTTTCATCACCCTGCGTTACGTGCAGAACGCCTGCGAGGGCCTCGGCCTCGTCTACAATCCTGGCGAGCACGTCGAAGGCTACACGCACTTTCTGTGGACGATTCTGATTTGGTTCTTCGCGCGTTTCGGTCTCGATCCGGTTCTCGTTGCCACTTGGCTGTCCGTCCCCTTCTACATCGGAATTCTGGGAATGCTTCTGCGGGCGAGCCGCGCGCTCTGGCCCACACCCGTTCCCGCACGCGGCAGGGCGATGGCATGGATGGCGCTGCCGGTCGCTTCCTGCATCTGGGCGCTGCACCGAGACGCGCTCGTGTTCGCGACCAGTGGCCTGGAGACGTCGGCATACACCTGCTGCCTACTCCTCGGTTTCATATTGATCACGACTTCCGCTTCTGCGCGCGGTCGCCACGCCGGCATCGTGTCGTATGGCCTCGCCGCGTTGCTTCGTCCAGAAGGATTGATCCATCTCGGCTTGGGCCTTGTCGCCATCGCGCCCGGTGGCCTGCGTGCGGCGCCCGGGAATGTGACCGGTCGGGCCGGGCGCAAGACTGATGACCGAACGCATGAGGCCGCGACCCCGAGCAGGAAAGACTTGTCAGAGTTCACGCGCGCAAGCGCCATCGCCTTCGTTCTGGTGGCACCGCTCTACGTCTGGCGACTCCTCTATTACCACGACGTCCTGCCCAACGCCTTCTATGCCAAGTCCGCAGGGTTGGCGTACTGGAGTCAGGGCTGGTTCTATGTCGGGCTCTATTTCCGCTATTACGCGGCGCTCGGGATCGCTGCGGTCATCGGCATGTTGTGGGTCGTGCGCGCGAAGACTCGCGGCCCCTTGGTGCTGGCGATGGCTCACGCGCTCGTCATCCTGCTCATGACTGCATACGTCGGCGGCGACTTCATGTTCGCGCGCTTCTTGTTGCCGGCGACCCCCTTTCTCGCCCTCCTCGCCGAGCACGCGGTCCGCAGCCAGAAGCGCTGGTCGCTCGCCTGGGCCGCCCTCGTGATCTTGGCCACGTTCGCCGGTGGCATCTGGCGCGAGCGCACCTTGCGCTGGCCTGCGATGCCGCGCGGCGTCACCGACGAGCGGTCGGTCTATCCCCCCGAGGACGTCGCCGCGCGTCGGATGCATGGGGCACGAATTGCCGCCTGCTTCGACTCCACCGACGCGTCGTTCCTGGTGTTGAGCGCACAGGCCGCGCTCGCCTATTTCGCCCGCTACCCCGTGGCCATCGAAGTCAATGGGCTCACCGATCGCACCCTGGCGCGCCAACCCATCACCACCCGGGGTCGCCCTGGGCACGAACGCAAGCCGACCGCCGAGTACTTCCAGGAACGGGGCATCCATTTCATGGTCGTCCACCGTCACGTGGCGCAGCAGCGACAGTATGCGTGGATCCGCTTCGGCGGCCTCGATGGCGAGATCATCACATACGACCGTGCGCTCATGGAGCAGGTGCGGCGGCGCTGCAGGGATGTCGAGTTCGTCGACTTTCCACAGTATCTCGACGACTACATCCGGCGGGCGCCGGGTCTGGCTGTGGACGTGCTCGGCCGGGATCTCGCGCAATATCGCGCTTACTATTTCGCCCACAATCAGGATCCGGACAGACTCGCGCAGCTGCAAGCCATTCTGCGACAAAAGCAGGGTCACTGAGGCCCGTGTGAGAACGAGAACTCGCCGCGATGCGGCGAGGGAAGGAAGGGCGAAAGGGTCAACTCAGCGGAAGAGACCCTTCATCTGCGTCCACGTCGCCGAGCTCGCAGCGGTGGTTTCGGCGAAGCGCTGGACGCGCGAGTTGAGCGCATCGGTGACGTAGATGGTGCCGAGCGCATCCACGACGACGCCCGCCGGGTAGTCGAACAAACCCGTCGATTGACCGAACGATCCCCAACGTGTGAGGAACCCCCCGCTGCTATCGAACACTTGCACGCGGTGGTTGCCGGCATCGGCGGCGAAGACGCGGCCACGCCCATCGACGGCCAGTCCGGCGACACCATCGAATCGTCCGGGGCCGGTGCCGCTCGACCCCCACGCTCCCTGGTACACGCCGTTGGTGTCGAACATCTGGATGCGATTGCTGCTGAAGTCACCGACGTAAACCGTGCCGGTGCGACTCACGGCGATGGCCACGGGTTCGACGAACTGACCGCTGCCCGTGCCCTCGGTGCCCCACTGCCGCACGAAACGCCCATCCGCTTGAAACTTCTGCACCCGATGGTTGTGATAATCCGCGACGTAGACGAAGCCTTGGTCGTCGACTGCGACACCGAGCGGCCAATCGAAGTTGCCCTTGCGCGTTCCTTGCGAGCCCCAGGCGGCGAGATAGCGCCCGAGGACATCGTACTTGACGATGCGATTGTTGCCGCGGTCGGCGACGTAGACATTGTTCTGCGCATCGATCGCGATCCCGACTGGACCGTCGAACTCACCGCGCCCCGATCCCTGGCGCCCCCACACCTCGATCAGATTGCCGTCGCCGTCGAACTTCTGCACCCGGTGGTTATAGGTATCGACGACGAAGACGTTGCCCGACCGGTCGAGCGCGATCCCGGTGGGGTCGTAGAACTGACCGGTGAGTGTTCCTTGACTCCCCCACGACGCAATGAAGGCGTACGCCTGCGCCCCGGCCGAGGACGCCAGACCCAAGAGACCAGCGATCGCCAGGACGACCGGCCGCAGTCCCCGGCGTCGTCGACGCGCGAAAACAATCAGATGACGATTCGACAAGGGACCCAAGCCTTCAATGCTGGCTGCGGAGCGAGCGAGTTCGTGAGGGGCGCCTTCGATTGTACACCAAGCAATGGGACGGCTCGATCACAGGACAAAGGAGAGTTCCACACATCCCACCAGTCGAGTTCCGACGCTTGGACTCTGTCTCCGGCTGGGTGGTTTCGCCCGTTTCGAGCGCACGGGGCGCGACGATCGATTGGCTATTGTCGCCGCTGTCGCAACTTTTCCAGGGCTTGAAGGATGGAGCGATTCTCCGGCTCGAGGCGGCGCGCGGCTTCGAGATAGCGCTCGGCCGCTTCGAACTCCTCGATCCGCAGCGCCAACATTCCGGCCATGCGCAGTGCATCGAAATGATCGGGCTCGAGGGCCAAGGCCGCTTGGAACTCCGCATAGGCGCCCTCGAGATCGCGGGCGCTCGCCAGCAATCGCCCGAGGTGCACATGCGCGCTCGTGTTCTTGGGTTGGAGCTCCACGGCACGCCGGAATGCCGCCACGGCACTGTGCGGATCCCGCTTCGCCTCACGCAGCACGCCGAGGTTGTACCAAGCATTGAAGTTGCCGGGATCCAGCTCCACTGCGCGTTGTGCTGCGACTTCGGCGGGGGCGTAGTCGCGCCGTTCGGTGTACGCGAGCCCGAGGCGGTCCCAGAACGCGGCGCGATCGGGCTCCTCGCGCACGGCTTGCTGCCACACGCTCAAGTCGTGACGCCACAGGCGAGCCCGCCACGTCGAGATCACCATGAGGCCCGATCCAATCAGCAGCGCGAGCACGATCCACGCGCGCCTCGCGCTCGCGCTGCGATCCCAGGCCCAGGCCCCGAGAACTCCGACCGGTGTCAGCAGGAACGCCGACGCGAGATAGAGCAGGCGCTCCGAAAGTCGTGTCTCCTGCGGCACCCAATTCAGGACCGGCAACAACGAGACGAAGCCCGCGATTGCCACGCGACCACACGCGCTGCGGGGCTGCAAGCGCAAGGCCCCGACCCAGAGCGCGATCGCCACGAGTACTCCGACCGCAGGACGCAGCCAGCCGAGCTGCTGCGGATCCGGCTCGATGGCGAGGCGGAGGACCGGCGCGAACAGGGAGGTGCAAGCGAAGACGAGCGTCTGCAAGGGCAGGAGCCCCATGCCGTCGCGCGAGGCATGCGCTGTCGTCGGCAACAGCTCCCCTGCCAGCGCCGCGGCGCGCAACCCCACGGCAATTGCGATCGCCGCTGCGAGCGCAGCGAGCTTCGGCCACTCCAGTCGCAACCGTTGGCCCCGACGCCACCACACCAAGACGACGAGCGCCGGCAGGACGACGGCGATCTCCTTGGAAAGGAACGCCAGCACGCTCGAAACGCCGAAGCCCAGCCATGCCCACTGCCGCACCGATGCCGCAGACACCAGCGCCAGCAGAACGAACAACGTCGCCAGCACGTCGACGCGGCCCGACACGAACGCCACCGATTCGGCATGCAGCGGATGCAGCGCGAACGCGGCGGCGGTGATCCATGCCGCGGTTCCCGGCACACCGAGCGCGCCGAGCGCCAGCGGCACGACGAGCGCTGTCGAGACATGCAACACGAGGTTGGTGAGGTGCGCGAACTCCGGGTGCGCGCGCCCGACGTGGACGTCGAAGGCATTGCACAGCACGGCGATCGGCCGGTAGTAGCCGGAAACTCCAGGGGCAGCGCTCGTGGCGTAGTAGTCGCGCGTGAAAGCCGACCACCAGATGTCGTCTCGGCGCAGATCCTCGTTGCGTTCGATCAGGACGTGATCATCGAAGACCCATTCCCCGGACGGGACCACGGCGGTGAAGGCCACGAATGCAGCGAGGCCCACCAACCACGCACGGCTTGCGGACAGCGCGCGCACTATCGAAAAAGTCTCCACGCCAGCGCCACCAGTCCCCATGCGCCGCCAACGAGCGCGACAACGCACCATTCCCCCGCGCGCAGGTAGGGTGTGGCGGGTACTGCGCGCAGCGGCAGTGTAGCGCGCAGCACTTCGGGCTGCGACAGAGCGGTCTGCGCCAGGATGCGCCCGTTCGCATCGATGAGCGCCGAGATACCGGTGTTCGTCGCCCGCACGATCGGACGACCGGTCTCGAAGGTGCGCATCCGCGCCAATGCAAAGTGCTGCTGCGGCTCCGCGTAGCGACCGAACCAATAATCATTGGTGAGGTTGAGGAGCACCTCGCCACCCATGCGGACGCCGCGGCGCACATAGCGCGGGAAGAGCAACTCGTAACAAATGAGCGGCGCTACTTGCACGCCGTCGATCTCGAAGGCGCGGGGACCGCTGCCCGGTGTGAACTCACCGGCGTTGGGGATGATGTCGAGCAGGACCGGGAAGCGATCGGCGAACGGAATGTGCTCGCCGAGCGGCAGGAGCTTCGATTTGTGGTAACGCTCGCGGATACGGCCGCGGCGATCCATCCAGAACAGCGTGTTGTAGACGCGCCAGCGTCCCGTGCGCTGGACCTGGAAATCGTAGCCGCCGAAGACGAGGGCGATGTCGAGGTCACGCACCATGGAGCGCACGGGCTCGAAGGCCTGGTCCCGCGGCGAAACCGGGATCGCCGTCTCGGGCCAGATCACGATATCCACCGGGCCCTGTTGCAACGTCGCGCGCGTCATGCCGACGTAGCGTCCGATGACGGTGCTCGCCATGAGAGCGCTGCTGCCGAGCTCTTGCACGAAGACGCCGGCATCGCCGATGTTGGACTGCACCAACGCCAGGCGCAATTCGCGTTGCACCGGTAAGGCATCCATGGCGTGTTGCCGGCGCACGCCATACAGCCAGAGCCCTGCGCTGCATGCCAGGCACATGACGAGCTCGACACCGCGCCGGCGGCGTATCGCCGGCGCGCTCCACACCATCCATGCCAGGCACGATGCGAACCAGGCGATGACGAAGCTGAGTCCGAAAGTGCCGACGAGTGCAGACGCCGACGGCAGAAACGGCACCGCCACCTGCGTCGAGCCCAGCGTGTCGGGAAAGATCTTCGGCACCAGCACTTCCAACAGCGTGAACAGCGCCGCTGTCGTCACGGCCGGCCAGCGCTCGAGTCGCGTGCGCCAGCGGTACAGCAGCAATGCGAAGAGAGTGAAGTTGATCTCGCCGAAGGAGGCGTAGAGGAGAAGCAGCAGCGCCGCCACGGGCAGCGGGGCATGCCAGAAACGGATCGACATGTCGGCGATCCAGGCGTAGCCGATGGCACACATGACGACCGCAGCCCCGGCGCCGCACAGCGCCGCCCGGCGCCAAGTGCGAACCCGACGCACGGCAAGAACGAGAGGCACCAAGGCCACCCAAGCCAGCGGGCTCACCTGAAATGGCGGAAACGCCAACGCATACGTCGCGCCGGCGAGAATGCTCAACGCCGCCGGATGCTGCCCCCATTTGCCGATTCTGTGCACGTGCTCCCCCACGACGCAGCGTTCCGCGACCGCGTTGCCGCCCGAACGACCTTGGCGACGAAACCGGGAAGAGTAGCCGTCGCGCCGCGTCTTCTCAATGTCGCAGCGTCTGGCCGGACCTCGCCGGGCTGTGCTACTGTCCGGAATGCTGGCTGCGGGCGGCGCGCCTCGATCGGATCTCCGACTCCGAGCTGCCTTGTGTGTGGCTCGGGCCGAGGATCGCGGCGCCTGTCGAGAATGCCATCTCGACCAGTGGAAAGTTGCTTCGACATGCCTTTCTTCATCCAAGATCAGCGCCGGGCCCTGGATCGCCTGCACGCCAAGGACGCACAGCACCCGGAGCTCGTCGAGTTCCTCGCCACGACCGTGGACCGTTTCGCTGCTCAACGCCTGGCACCTCAGGCCGCCGCCAACGATGCGGCCGAAGTCTTCGACACCGAAGCTTTCCGCGCCCTGGGCGCGACCGGTTATCTCGCACTTCCGTACAGCGAGGATGTCGGCGGTCTCGATGCCGCGTTCAGCTATTCCGTGGCCGGGCTCGAGACGCTGGCCAAAGCCGATGCCGGCTTCACCCTCGGCGTCGCCATTCACGGCACGACCACCGATGGCATCCACCGTTTCGCCAGCCCGATGCTGCGCCAGCGATTCGTCCCCAGCCTGGCCCGCGGCGAACGCATCGGTTGCTTCTGCCTCACGGAACCGGACTCCGGCAGCGACGCCAAGGCGATGCGCACCACGTACCGCCGGGACGGCGACGGGTTCCTGCTCTCGGGCAGCAAGTACTGGATCACCAACGCACCTTCCGCCGACATCTTCTTCGTCATCGCGCGCGACGCCGGCGACGGCCGCATCTCCTCGTTCATCGTCGAGCGCGGCTGGCCCGGAACTTTCGAGATCCAGCCCATCCAGGACAAGATGGGCGTGCGCGGTTCCAACACCGGCATGCCGGTGTTCGACAACTATCGCGTTCCCCTGGAGAATCTGGTCGGCGAAGAAGGTCACGGGTTCAAGCAGGCCATGCAGATGTTGAACGGTGGCCGCATCACTATCGGGGCGTGGGCGACTGGCGTCGCTCAGGGTGCCTACGAGAAGCTCTTGCGCTACGCACACGAGCGCAAGCTGTTCGGCAAGCGTCTCGTCGATCTCGACAACACGCGGCGCGAGCTGTCGGAAATGCTGATCGGCATCCACGGCGGACGCATGTTGTCCTACGCCGCGGCGCTCGACAAGACGCGCGGCCTCGACATCGCCGCCGAAGCCGCCATCGCCAAGGTCGCCGCTAGCGAAGCCGCGGTGAAGGTGGGCGAGCGCGCCATCGAGCTCGCCGGCGGCTACGGCTACGCCCGCGAATCACGCATCGAACGTCATCTGCGGGACGCGCTCCTCGCCCGCATCGGCGAAGGCGCCAACGAGCTGCTCAAGATCATGGTGATCCCGCGCCTCATCGAGGACCGCTTCGCCCTCGAGCCCACGTCCAGTCTGTGGTGAACACGATCCCCTGGAAGAAGCCATGCCACTGTGCGCCGGGGGAGGTGCAGCGCTATCAGTCGAGGATTCAGCCGACCCGGCAAGTCTTTTAAGTCATTTATTTTTAATGAGATGTGACTTGCGTTCCGCGCCCTCGCGACATAGCGTCCGTGTGTAATCCGAAGCGAGGCCATGGAGGGTGCGTGAGTGAACGTCACCCAACCCCTCCATGGCGGAGTCCCATGCGCACCGCCATGCGGCGACTCAGCATCAACACTGCAGCAGCACCCTGCTCGCAGCCCTTCCAGGAATTCCCTTCCTTCGATGGTCGCAGTAATCCTTGGCGATTTCAATTACCCCCAAAGTACGGCTGGAGCGGACGATTCTTAGAATGGTTTTGCGAAGCGTTGGACTTTGTACGCTTGCGGTGATGACTGCACTCGGTGGATGTCGGGGGCAAGCTCCGCTCGCACCACCAGATGACCAGTGTGTCACCGTTCCGAGAGACTCGTTGCGCATGGCCCGTCACGAGGACCCATCGTGGTCAATTCGTGGCATGATCGCTTATCAAGATCGGGGCATCATATGTTTCTATGACGATGGCGGTTACCTCCCGGACCCAGAACTTGCAGGACTGTGGATACTCAACCCGGCGACGCAGGAACGTCTGCGCATTCTTCCAGGAGGTGAACTCCCG
>DASRJO010000014.1:0-14000 GCA_035649435.1 Candidatus Krumholzibacteriia bacterium
GAGTCCATCGGCAACATCTACGCCATGATCACCTTCCTGATGGGGATGGTGCCGCTCGAGCACGAGTACAAGCTCATGGGGATGGCGCCGTACGCGCCGCAAAAGCAGAGTCAGCAAGTGGCCGCACTCTTCCGCCGCCTGCTCGAGTTCAAGAGCGACAACCCGCTGGTGTGGGAGCGGCGCAACGGCTGCCCGGAGACCTATTACAGTTACCAGTTCTTCCGCGACCTGCTGCAGCTCAAGCGTTTCGACACCGTCTGCGGTGGCTTGCAGCTCTTCACCGAAGAGATGCTCACCACTTGGGCGCGGAATGCCATCGCCAAGACCGGCATCCGCAAGTTGGCGCTCGCGGGCGGCGTGTTCATGAACGTCAAGGCCAACAAGGCGATCATGGAGCTGGACGAGGTAGACGATCTCTACGTCCTGCCGTCGTGCGGCGACGAGTCGAGCGCCTTGGCGACGGCGTGGTATTGGCAAGCGGAGAACGACTGCAACGCGGAGCGTTCGCCACGTCTCGAACCGCTCGGGGACCTCTATCTAGGTCCGGCCAACAGTCGTGCCGACGAAGAGCGGGCCCTGCAACGGTTCGCCGCCGATTCCTGGTTCGAAGTGGAAACGGGAGAGGATCTGGAAGCGCGCGCGGCGGATCTGCTCGCCGCCGGCGAGGTGTTGGCGCGCTGCAAGGGCCGGATGGAATTCGGGGCGCGATCGCTCGGCAATCGCGCCATCCTCGCCGATCCGACCCGGCCCGAGTGCATCCGGATCATCAACGACATGGTCAAGAGCCGCGACTTCTGGATGCCGTTCGCGCCATCGGTGCTGGAGGAATGCGCCGACGACTACGTGATCAACCCGAAGCGCATCGCGGCTCCCTACATGATCTTGTCGTTCGACACCACCGAACGCGTCGCCGACATCGCCGCCGCCATCCATCCCTACGATCGCTCGGCGCGGCCGCAGATCGTGTCGAAGGCGTGGAACCCAGACTACCATCACCTGTTGTCGGAGTTCCGACGCCGCACCGGTCGTGGTGCGATCCTCAACACTTCCTTCAACCTGCACGGCTTCCCGATCGCCAACACGCCCGAGGACGCTCTCGACGTGCTCAAGAGCTCGGGCCTGCAGCATCTCCTGCTCGGACACTTCCTCGTTCACAAGAAGAACGGTGTGCTGCAGTCGGGTGGATCGTGAGGGGGCAGGCCGTTCCCGGCCCCCAGCGGACCGAGGCGGCGCTCCAGCGCTGGCTCGAGGAACACGGGCTCGCTTCCTACGATCCATACGATGGATTGGCGTGTGCGGCGCCGTGGTCGATCGTCCGCCGTCACCAGCTCACGGCGCGCCTTTGGACCCAACTCATCAAGAAGAGCCCGATCAACTTGAGGCCGTTCGTCGGCATCGAACCACGCGTGAGTGCGAAAAGCCTGGCCGATCTCGCGGCTGCCGCTCTGCTCCGGCACAGGCTCGGTGACGGCCCCGACGCGATGCGCCAGGCGCGCGATCTCCTCTCCCGCCTCCGAACCGCGTGTCTTCCAGGCTATGCGGGTGCGTGCTGGGCGATGGCGACGCCGTATGTGTCGCGCTACGTCGAGGCCGGACCGGACACGCCGAACCTTTTCTGGAGCGTCAGCGCGGCGGGCAGCTTTCTCGATGCATACGAGTTGGAACGCGACCCCGCGGATCTCGCGCTGGCGCGATCGGTGATCGATTTCGTCCAGCACGATCTCGGCAGCGTCGACGACGGTCAGGGAGGGGTGTGGTTCCGCTACTTCGCCGCGCACGAGGCCGCGGTGCACAACGTGGCGGCGCTCACCGGGGCACTGTTGCTGCGCGTGGCATCGCACACCCAGGAAGCGGATCTCGCGGCCCTCGGCCACGGTGCGTTTCGCTTCGTCCTCGGCGGTCAGAATCCGGATGGTTCGTGGAACTACGCCCGCGGCCCCCGCGGCCGGTGGATCGACGGCTTCCACACCGGCTACGTTCTCGAGGCACTGTTGCAGGCGGTGCTCATGGAGCGTGACCCCGACCTCGAGGCAGCGCTCGGGCGCGGTGTCCACTTCTACCTCGACCGCCTTTTCAGTCCCTCGCATCTCCCGTGTTACACGGCGGATCGGTTCTTTCCCATCGACGTCCAGAACTGCGCGCAGGCGGTTCAGACCCTCGCCAAGCTCAGCCTGTGGCAGCCAGACATCATGGCGCGCGCCCAGGCAGTCACCGAGGCGGTCACGCGTGCGCTGTTCGTGTTCACCCGCCGGGATGTCGACGAGGCTGGTTACTTCCTCATGAGCCGTGGACGATGGGTCACGAACCGTGTGTCCGCGGTGCGCTGGGGTCAAGCCCCGATGCTGCTTGCGCTCACGCACCTGCGAGCGGCGTCGGTCGGGCTCGGGGCGGCGCGGGCGTCCGCGAGGCCGAGCTCGACGCGACCTTGATCAGCCAGAGTTCTTCTTGGTGCCGACGACGCCGGTCGATGGTCCAGTGGCGTGCACGCCCGTGTACCCGAGATCGGTGAAATCCGCCATGAGCTGTTGTGGAGTGCTTCGGTGTTGGAACTCCGGCGTCAAGTTGTCGTGGAGCATGAACACGACCTCGCGCAGCGAGCGACGTCGTGGACCGCGGAAGGGCTCGTAGATCTTGAACGCGGCGTGGAGCGGCACCCCGAAGCCCCAGCAGAGTGCCTGTTGCACCGGGTGGGGAAGACGATCGGGTCGGACGAGGAGATCGCGCACCAAACGGTACGGGCTGAACGTTCGCGGGTAGAGCCAGACGAACATCTGTCCCCCTGGCCGCAACAAGCGATCGAGACTGCGGAGCCCGGAATGCGGCTCGGGGATGGCGGGGATGACGCCGTCGGCGTAGATCAAATCGAACGTTTCGGCTGCAAAGGGCGGCGCGTGCAGATCGAGCTGCGCCACGAGCGCATTCTGCAGCTCGCGACAGCGTGCGTGCGCGACGTGCACGGCGCCGCTGCGCTCGCCTCCGACCACCAACGCTTCGGGACAGGCCCGTGCGAGGTTGCGCGTGAGGCGGCCGCTGCCGCAACCGATGTCCAGAATACGCTGACCCGCGAGGTGGCCGGCGTCGGCGAGGCCGAAACGCTCGAGGAACAACTGCAGCTCCTCATCGGCGGTCTCGCCGTAGATCGTGTCCTTCTCGAAGGCTCCCTGGTTGTGCAGCGTCCACTGCGTGGCGAAAGCGCGCGCCGTTCGGTCCGGGTGGCCAGCATCGGCGAGCAGGTTCGGGAGGCCGTCGACGAGCGGATAGGCCGCCGGGCAGGACGTGCATGCGAGAGACTCCCCGCCGCCAAGTGGCGACTCGAGGAGCGGAGCACCGCATTGAGGGCAGCGGAGGAGCTGCAGCAACTGAGGATTCATGCGCTGGCCAGTATAGCAGAAGCGCATGCAGCCGCACGCACACCGGCGTCGCAGGCGAATCGGCGCACATCCGCGCCGATCTGCTATCGTCGAAGACGCGTGTTTTCTCGCACCTTGGAGGCAACTGTCTGACGCGCCCGCCGACCTCCCGACCCCCGCTCAGAGTCGTTTTCTACAGCAGCTGCTTTCAGCTGGAACCGGTGCTTTCGCTGGCGCGCGAAATGCACCGGCACCTCGATTTCCATCTGCTGCTCGAGATGTCGCCGGAGGCTTGGTCGAGCGCTTTGTTCGACGTGTCGCCGCAGCCGTTGCCGTCCGGCATCACGGATGGCGACGCAGCACTCAAGGATTGCGTCCCGGCGTCGATCCGGGCCTGTTGGCAACAAGCCAAGACCTTCGACCTGGTGGTCCACGACTTCCCGAAAGCATTGCATCCACGCACCTGGAGGACGAGCCTGCGCGCCGCACGCTTCATCCGTGCACTGCGACCCGACGTGCTGCACCTCGATAATTATTCCTTGCGCTTGGCACCGTTGCTCTGGCTCCTGCGCGGCATTCCAACCGTGCTGACCTTGCACGATCCCGAACCGCATTCCGGCGAAGGCGATTGGCGCATCGAATTGGCCCGCCGCCTCACGTTCCCGCACGTCGACCGGTTCTTGCTTCTCAACGAGTCTGGCAAGCCGGGGTTCGCCAGACGTTTTGGCGTCGAGGCAAGCCGCATCGATAGCGCCCTTCTCGGTTCCCACGGCTTGTGCAAGGAGTGGATGCAGGGAGCCCCAGCTGAGGAAGAACGCACGGTGTTGTTCTTCGGCCGTTTGTCGCCCTACAAAGGCTTGCCCGTGTTCTATGCCGCCGCAGAGATCGTGGCCCGACGGCTCGGTGCGGTCCGTTTCATCGTCGCCGGGAGGCCGCGACCGGATTACACACCCCCTCCGCCTCCCACCCTCGCCAATGGCGCGCGCGTCGAGGTGCTCGACCGCTACATACACAACCGTGAAACCGCGGAGCTGTTCTCCCGCGCCACTGCCGTCGCCTGCCCGTATGTCGACGCGACGCAAAGCGGTGTCGTGCTCACCGCTTTCGCCTTCGGCAAGGCGGTGGTCGCCTCGCGCATCGGAGGATTGCCGGAGTACGTCGAGGATGGCATCACCGGTCTCCTCGTGGAGCCAGGAGATGCGAACGGGCTCGCCGATGCTCTCGTCCGGCTGTTGGAAGACGGGGAGCTCCGTCGGCGAATGCGCGCCGCGATCGGTCTGCGCGTCCATTCGCAGCTGTCGTGGGCGGCGACCGCGGAGGGTCTGGTGCAGTGCTATCGGCGCGCCATCGGCGAGTCGGCACGGAGCGAGGCTGCTGGCGCCATCACTCCTTCCTGAACAAGAACTCGTTGCAGCCCAGGCTGCCACCGCAGGTCTTCAGCCGCTCGAGGACGAAGCCGCGCGGGCGATAGAAGTCGAGGATTGCCTCGGGGGTGGCGACCTCGAACGGACTCCCGCCCAACCAATCGATCCAATCGTGCAGGACCGACATGCCGCGACCCTGGCGATAGTTGCGATAGCGCCGCGTTGGGTCCTGTCGGCGCAGGAGATCGCCCACGAGCCCACGCAGCGCGAAGTACGGGATGCAGGTGCCGAGCACCAGCGCGCGCCCCCAACGGCTCCGGTTGTAGAGTGACTTGATCTTGCGCCAGCGGACCGAGATGCCACCCTGGTCGTTGTAAATGGCGATCCAGAGCAGCCCGCCGGGACTCACCCGGTCCGCCGCGTTCCCGAGCGCTGTCCACATGGAGCCCGTGTGGTGCAGCACGCCCCAGGCGTACACGATGTCCCACGTCCCCAGGGCATCGAGATAGTCGCGGTCGAGTACGCTGCCGCGTTCGATGCACCAGTGCGGCGCATCGGCGAAATAGCGACGCTTCATCTCACGCGTGCATTCGACGCTGTCCGTGTCGTAGTCGAACGAATGCACGCGGCTGCATCCGAGTCGGGTCGCGACGAGCGACGACAAGCCGCTGCCGGAGCCGATGTCGAGCCAGGTCTTGCCCGAAATCGACGCGGCCGGGAGGAAAGCCTGGACGGAACGGGCTGCCTTGGCGATCCGGTCGTCGTCGAGCCGGCCGAGAAAGTGCTGCCAGTTCTTGCCGAAGGCGAAACGCGGCGCCGCGCCGGCTTCAGTCACGAGCGGTCCCCTGAACGGTGTCGCAGGTGGGTGCAGGGCCTGCCGCCCGCGGGTTCGTGCCATGGCGGTCGTACCAGAGGTGGAACATCATGAGCGACCACAGTTGCAGGCTCCAATCCCAGCGGCCCGCCTCGTGCTCCGACACCAAACGTTCGACGGTACGACGGTTGAACAACGAGTGTGCGCCGTTGGGGTTCTGGAGCAGGTGCTCGCGCACCAAATCGCGCAGCTCGCCGCGGAACCAAGCGCGAAGCGGCACGCCGAAGCCGCGTTTTTCCCGATGCACGATTTCGTGTGGCACGAACCGCTCGGCGACGCGCTTGAACACGTACTTCGAGACACCTTGATGCAGCTTGAGATGCGACGGAATGCGGGCGGCGAACTCGAGCAGCTCCTGATCGAGCAACGGACAGCGGACTTCGAGGGAGTGCGCCATGCTCATGCGATCGGTCTTGACCAGGATGTCGCCGGGGAGATAAGTCGCCGTGTCCACCGCCAGGATACGGCTCAAGAAATCGGGGTACGCTTGCGCGCGCGCGTGGGCGGCGAAGTACTCGTGCTCCCTCAGGGCGCCGATCTCGGCCAGCGTTTCGCGGGTGAACAGTTGCCGGCGACCGTCTGCGTCGAAGACGTTGCAATATCGCTGGGCGAGTGGCCGATGCGCGCGGCGCAAGGCGCCAGCGGTGCGCCGCAGGCGCGTGTTGCCAGAGACCCGGGCACCGAGCCCGACCGCTCCGACCGCGAGCGCTCCCAACGGGCCCGGCACGCGCCGATGGAACGCCTCGTCGCGGAGGTGCACACGGTGGCTCTGGTAGCCGGCGAACGCCTCGTCACCGCCGTCGCCCGAGAGCGCGACGGTGACCTCGCGGCGCGCCACCTGTGACACCAGGTAGGTCGGCAGCGCCGATGGGTCGCCGAAGGGCTCGTCGAGCTGGTCGGCGAGCTTTTCCACCAGGTCCGTGGCACGCGGCTTGAGGATTTCTTCGTGGTGATCGGTGCCGAAGGCGCGCGCCACGACACGAGCGTGCCGCAGCTCGTCGAAGGTCTCGTCGTCGAAGCCGATGGAGAAGGTCTTGACCGGTGAATCGAGGCTCTGGCTCATGAGACCGACGACGGTGGCTGAGTCGACGCCTCCCGAAAGGAAAGCGCCGAGTGGCACGTCGCTCACCAATCGCGCGCGCACGGCATGCTGCAGGCGCTCATGCAGCTGCTCCACGTACCAGCGCTCGTCGGTTTCGGTGAAGGGGTGCTCGAAGTCGAGCTTCCAGTACGATTGCACGCGCAAGTTGCCGTGCTGCAGCTCGAGCCAGTGTCCCGGTGGCAGCTTGCGCACCTCGCGAAAGATCGAGAGCGGCTCCGGCACGTAATGATGGCTGAAGTAATGATTCACCGCCTGCCAGTCCAGGCTGAAGTGGGCCTGTGGATGCTGGCGCAGCGCTTTGAGCTCGGAAGCGAAGAGCAAGGTGCTGCCATCGAAGCTGTAATAGAGCGGTTTCTTGCCGACGGGATCGCGCCCGAGGAGGAGGAGACTCCGAGCGCGGTCCCAGAGCGCGACGGCGAACATGCCGCGAAGATGTTCGAACAACGAGGTTCCGTACTCCTCGTAGAGATGGACGATCACTTCGGTGTCGCTGCGGGTGGTGAATCGATGCCCGCGCGACTCGAGATCGCGCCGGAGCGTGCGGAAGTTGTAGATCTCGCCGTTCTGCACCACCCAGACCGAGCCCGACTCGTTCGTGATGGGCATCTTTCCCCCGGTCAAGTCGATGACCGAGAGCCGGCGCGAAGCGAGGCCGACGTCTGCGTCGGTGTAATAGCCCTCTTCATCGGGTCCGCGGTGCCGGAGCGTCGCACTCATGCGCCGCAGGACGTCCGCATCCACTCGGCCGGGGGAAACCATGCCGCAGATGCCACACATCGGGTCTCTCCAGCCTGGTGAGGTCCTGGGCGGTTGACGGCGGTCGGTCCGGGTCGCACCCTGGCGGGCGCCGTGCAGCGGCTCGGGTGGCAGGGCAGCGCCCAGGGTTCTTGAATCCTAGTGAATCGCAGTGCCATGCAGGAAGGGGGGGGTCGCCATACCGGAAGCCGCGAATGCAGAACGACGCGCGCAGCCCTTGCGCATCGGCATCTTGATCGCGCTGCTCCCCCCGGACGGCATCGGCGGCGCCGAGTTCCAGGCCGAGCGCCTGGCCCGGGAGCTCGCCCGGCGCGGGCACGAAGTACATCTGTTCGCGCGCGGGCGCGGAACGCGCTTTGTCAGCGAAACGCGCCACGATGGCATTCGCATCCACCGCCGCCCCGTCGTCCGCCTGCGCGGCTTGCGCCTGCTGGTCGAGGTTCTGGCTGGCGGGTGGCAGGCGAGCCGGGCTCGTGCGGACGTGCTGCTGTGCTTCATGACCTTCAACAGCGGCTTGGTGGGATACGTGGCGCACCGACTCGGGGGTGCGCCGTTTGTCATCTGGCAGCGACTCGAGTCGGAGGCACACATGCGCCCGGTGACTTGGTTGTCGCGGCTATCCGCCTGGCTGCGAGCGCGCACGTGCGAGAACTGGGTGCAATCGCAACGCGTCGCGGCCACCATGCAGCGCGAGTACGAGCGCGCCGGGGCAGCGGCAGCGTGGCGACGCATCGAGGCCCATGTGCGCGTGATGGGAAATGGCATCGACGTCGTGTCCGATCCCGATCAGGAAGTGCCGCCGCCGCGATTCGTTTTCGTCGGCAGACTCGTGGAGCAGAAGAATCTCTTCATGCTTCTCGAGGCGGCGCGATCACTGACCACGGCCGAAGTGTGGATCGTGGGATCGGGTCCTCTCGGCCGGGAGCTGGAGAGGGCGGCGGCGGGAGCGCCCGTGCGTTTCCTCGGCGCGCAGCCGCACTCCGAGGTCGCCACTCTCATTCGGCAGTGTCGGGCGCTCGTTCTCTGCTCGCACGACGAGGGCCTCCCCAACGTCGTGCTCGAGGCGCTTGCGGCTGGACGACCCGTGATCGCCACACCTGTGGGTGCGGTGCCGGAGCTGATCGAAGATGGGGTCAACGGTCGTCTCGTCGGCATCGGCGACACGCGGGGCCTCGCCCGGGCGTTCGAAGACCTTCTGGACGATTCCACCTGGAGGCGCATCGCCGGCGCCACGCGCAATTCGGTGGCTCGCTACGACTGGCCTCGGCTCGTCGATCGCGTCGAGTCGGCTTTGGTGGAGATCGTCGAGAGGACGTGAACGAAGACGAGGCCTCCAGGCGGAGGCCTCGTCGATGTCGACGTCGTTTCGAGGCCTGCTCAAGGCACGGCTGGATCGGGAGAATCGCAGTCGGTGTGCCACTTGCCGCTCAGGAAGCCGCCGGTGCTGCGCGTGTCGCTCCGGATCGGCAGGTAGTGGCCGCGCACCGCGCCACCGAGCTCGCGATTCTCGGCCACCCAGTGCCCGGCGAACGTGCCGCCCGGAAGCTCCGTGTCGCTCGGAACCCACTGGCCGCGGGCCAGCCCCAGGACTCGACCGTCGTCACTGATGATCTTGGCGAACCACACGTGCTCGCCGGCATCGTTGACACCGAAGTGGCCGCGGAGCGTGCCGACCACACGGCCGAGCTCGGTCGCCCAAAGAGCGCGGAAGACGCCGCGCGTCGCATCGCGCTGGACCCAATGCCCGCGGACGAAACCGTTCGGACACGCCGGGTCGAAGGGGATGGCCTCGATCGCCACGGCATTGCCGAGGTCGTCGACGGGAATCACGGTTTGGATCCCGCGCAGCTCTTCCAAAGACCATCGGTGCGTGTACGGTCCGGTCTCCATGCCGAACGAGATCTCCGCCGCATCACCCGGATGAATGGCGAGCAGGAGCCCATCGAAGTGCGGCTGCGTGTGCGAGACGAACCCCACGACTTGGCGGTTCTCGCGTGGCAGCAGATGATCACGTGGCGCCTCGAAGGCGATCGTCCGCAGCACGGCGATGCCGCCACTCGTGATCGCCATCCGCCCGCTCCAATCCGTCACCTGTTCCTGCGCTGGATTCCCGCGCAGCTGGCCCCATTGGATGCGCAAGACGATCGCGTCGCGCAAGCTGGCCAGATCCATCGATTCCACCTGCACTGCCGTTTCCTCGGCGTCGATCTGGGCGAACGCCGGGTCGTCGAACGCCGGCTTCTCGGGTGTGAACTCGTAGCCGCCATATTCGGCGGTGAGATTCGTGCCTGCTTCCCATTCGGTGCCGGCAAACGCGTTGTCGTTGGATGAGTCGGTGAGCTGATCACACCCTGCGAACAAGATCAGGGGGATTGCCACCAGGACTCGCTTCAGATCATGGAGAGCTCGCATTGCGTCCTCACTCTTCGACAGGAAGTTTCGCCTCGTGCGTCGGAGGCCGACTCGAATTCCGGGTTTGACCTTGCAGCGCCGGTGCCAGGCAGGGCCCGTTTCCATGGGCATGATCCAATTCGAGTCGAATCAATCGGTTGGCTCATCCGCTGCCGGCAGCTGGCGCCGCGTCGTCCTCGGGTCGTGTGAACCCAGGGGGACAGTCAAGCCGGCCGTCTGTACGGCGGCGAGCGCATGCCTGATCCAATTGTCCCACGTCCGGCGGGGGTTGGATAGGCGTCGGGCTTGCGCCAGGAGGAAACGTCGAGTTTGGCGCAGGAAGGGTGGAAGCCGAGACCCAGCGATCGCGCGGGAAGACGAGATCCCCGCGGCGGCTCTGCCCGTGCTCCCCGTCCTCGCCGCTCCGGAAGCACTTCTGGGCCCAACCGATCCGCGGGGAACCTCGTTGCACGCGAACTGGCACTAGGGATGACGTGGAGTCCCCCATGGGGGTTGCAGTCCGGAGCCTTTTTTTTCCACCCGGTGTATGATGCCGGCCGCTCTGACCGTCGAACCCGGGGGCCATCGAGTGGACATTCTCGGCATCGTGGTGGTGCTCGGGCTCGTCGAGGGGCTGACGGAGTTCCTGCCGGTCTCCTCCACCGGGCATCTCATCCTGGCCGGGCACTGGCTCGGATTCGAGGGCGACGAAGCCAACACCTTCCACATCGTGATCCAGATCGGCGCCATCCTGGCCGTGGTCTGGGAGTACCGCCGGCAGCTGTTCGGTCATGCCTGGGGACTCGTGCGCGAGCCCGTGGCCCGAAGCTATTACGCCAATCTCGTGCTCGCCTTCTTACCCGCTGCTGTGTTGGGTGCATTGCTGCATTCTTTTCTCAAGCAACACTTGTTCACGCCGCGGGTCGTCGCTTTGGCACTCATGGGTGGTGCGATCGCCATCTACGTCGTCGAGATGCTGCGATTTCAACCGCGCGTTCACGCCGTCGAGGACATGTCGCGCCGGCAGGCGCTCGGCGTGGGTCTGGCGCAATGCGTGGCCATGATCCCAGGATTCAGCCGCGCCGCGGCCACCATTCTCGGCGGCCTGGTCTGTGGGCTCGATCGCCCAACGGCCGCACGTTTTTCTTTCCTCTTGGCAATTCCAACGATCTTGGGTGCTGCGGTGCTCGATCTGGCGCGCAGCGCTTCCGCGCTCGATCTCCAGCTCCTGGGACAGATCGGCATCGGACTGGTCGTGTCGTTCTTGAGCGCGTGGCTGGCCATCCGATGGTTCCTGCAATTTGTCAGCCACCACTCGCTGCGCGTCTTCGCCGCCTATCGACTGGTGCTCGGTGTCCTCGTGCTCCTCGCGTTGCGCGGCGAGTGAGCCGTCCTTGGCAGCGCGCGCAGGCTGTGTTAGCGTTTCGACACTCTGCGGGAGGATTGGGATCATGCAACATGAAGGCCGCGTCGAGACCCTCGCCGATCACGTCGGCAGCGCCAGCGTCACACGCGATCTCAGCTTGATCCTCGCGGCCAGCGTCGCGGTGGGATTGCTGGCGCAGGTGCAAATCAGCTTGGCCTGGACGCCGGTCCCGATCACCTTGCAGCCCTTCGGCGTTTTCCTCGCCGGGGCCGCGCTCGGCAGCCGCCGGGGGGCGCTCGCCATGCTGGCCTATCTCGCCGAAGGCGCGGCTGGCTTGCCCTTCTTCGCCGGCGGCAGCGCCGGGATCGCGCATCTGTTGGGGCCGACGGGTGGCTATCTCTTCGGATTCGTGCCCACCGCGTTCGCCATCGGATTCCTGGCCGAACGGGGCTGGGATCGGTCACCCCTCAAGGCGTTCCTCGCCATGTGCGTGGGCTCCGTCGTTTTGTTCGCTTGCGGCTTGGCGCAGCTGGCCGCGTTCGTGCCACGCTCGGAGCTGCTGCGCGCAGGATTCACCCCGTTCCTCGTCGGGGATTTGATCAAGATGCTGGCCGCCGCCGCGCTGCTTCCATCCGTGTGGAAGATCCTCGAGCGTGGCGGATGGATACGGCACTGAGCGATTTCGGCGCCGATGCGGGAAGTAGCCATCCCGGTATGCGACACGCGTGCGTGCGAACGCCAATTCATCGCAGCCTGTGTTTCGGATCCCTCGGTCTCGTCTTGCTCGCGACCGCCGCGCGCGCGTTCGAGCCGCGTCCGCTCCCTGGCCGAGTGGTGCTGACCTTACGCGCACCCCTCGCGGAGCCGCGCACTCTCGGCACGCGGGAGCTCGACGATCTGCACGCGCGTTTCGCCGTGTCGCGTTTCGCGCCGCTGTTCGACCCAGTGTCGATCGGGGATACCGCCGCGCACGCGCGCCTTGCCAGTTACTACGTCGTGGATTTTCCCGCCGAGCTCGACCTCGAAACGGTGCGCGCAGCGTACGCGCGGCTCGAGAACGTCGAGCGCGTCGAGTTCGATTGGATGCTGCCGTTGCTGTTCGAACCGGACGATGCCGGAGCGCAATGGCACCATGAAAGCGCCAGCGGAATGGACGCACACCTGACCGGAGGCTGGAATCACTCGCAAGGCGACACCAGCGTCGTTCTCGCCATCGCCGATTCGGGCGTGGACTGGATGCACCCGGATCTGGGAGGCAGCGGGCCCGGGGGGACCGGCGGCAACATCTGGACCAATTGGGTCGAATTCCACGGCACGCCCGGCCGCGACGATGACGGCAACGGCAAGATCGACGACGTGCGCGGCTGGGACTTCGTGCAGATCCTGACCGGCGCCTGGCCCGGCGAGGATTCGTTGGGGGCAGATGCCGATCCACGTGATTGGAACGGCCACGGAACGCACGTCGCCGGCATCGCGGGGGCGCGCACGAACAACGGACTCGGCGTGGCCGGCGTCGGCTTCGATTGCCGCATCATGCCGCTCCGAATCGGCGGCTCCGTGCGCGACGAGGAAACGGGAGACGAGCAAGGTGTCGTGCTCATGAGCCATGCGGCGCAGGCGATTCTCTACGCCGCCAACAAGCATGCGGCCGCGATCAACTGCAGCTGGGGTTCGGTGTTCTGGGCGCCGCTCCGAGACGCCGTCGATGTGGCGGTGGCGCAGGGAATGGTCGTCGTCGTCGCTGCGGGCAACGATGCCGGCGACGCCCCTAGCTACTTGTCGCAGCGCGGCGATTGCTTCGACGTCGCCGCCACGACCGCCGGTGATCACAAGGCCGGCTTCTCGAATTACGGTGCCTGGGTCGACGTCGCGGCTCCGGGTGTCGACATCTACAGCACGTACTACGACCATGTGACAGGTCAGCATGGCTATCGGACGTTGCAAGGCACCTCCATGGCGGCACCGATCGTGACCGGCCTGGTGGGGTTGTTGAAGTCGGCATATCCCAACTTGCCGGGAGCGTGGATCCAACATTTGATCGAGCTCGGGGCCGACGACATCGACGAACGCAACCCGGAACACGCTGGGTTGCTCGGCAGTGGGCGAGTGAACGCACTTCGCATCTTCCGCGATCGGTTCCTCACCGTGCCGGATGACTACCCCACCTTGGCGAAAGCCATGGCGGCGAGCGCGGCGGGAGACACCGTCGCCGCGCGCGCGGGCGCGACTCTCTCCGGCCCCTTGTACGTGCAGCATCGTGACCGGCAACTCCTCGGTGGCTGGAATGCGGACTGGAGCGCGCGCGATCCGAGCACACCGAGCATCCTCGACGGGCTCGGCAGGGGCCCGACGCTGGAGTTCGCTCCCGGACTCGACAGCACCACGGTCGTGGATGGCTTTCTCGTGCGCGGCGGCGTCGCCCGGCTCCTGACCGACCCCGCCGGCTTCTTCGGCGGTGGCGTGTTGTGCATCGATGCGTCACCGCGACTGCAGGATTGTGGCTTCGAAGCCAGCCGGGCCGGCGACGACCAGAGCGGCGGCGGCGGTGGCGGTTATTTCCGCCGCTCGCGTGCACGGCTGCTGCGCTGCGCGTTTCGGCTCAACCATGCGAGCCGCGGCGCTGGGCTCTACGCCGAACAGTCACACCTCGAGCTCGAGGACTGCGTCGTGCAGGGCAACCAAGCCCCGCTCATGAGCGGCACTCTTGGTGGTGGCATCTACGTCGATGGCGGGTCGCTGCGTCTTGTGGGCTCGCACGTCGTCGGCAACGGACCGGTGGAAGAAGGCGGTGGTGCGT
>DASRJO010000015.1:0-16565 GCA_035649435.1 Candidatus Krumholzibacteriia bacterium
AGGGGAGATAAATTGCTTGCGGGTGTGAAGGTCGCGGTGACACCAGCGTAGCTCACCGTGCCGGTCACAGCCGTTAATCCTTCGTGCAAGGTAAAGCTGGAGGTGCTGATCGTCGAAGGATCCATCGCCTCGCTGAAGGCAGTGGTGATGGCCTGGTTGATGGCAACACCCGTGGCCTCATTGACCGGGACCGTGAAGCTCACGGTGGGTCGCGTAGCGTCCGTAGTCGCGCCCGTGGTAAAGCTCCAGAAGAAGTTGCTAGCTAGCGGATTGCCGGCCAGGT
The DNA here is from genome assembly GCA_035649435.1 of Candidatus Krumholzibacteriia bacterium. GTDB lineage: Bacteria > Krumholzibacteriota > Krumholzibacteriia > DASRJW01. The sequence goes on from DASRJO010000015.1 coordinate 284, forward strand.
CCCTAGCTCCGCGCTTAATCCGGGCCGTGTATAAGGTATTGGGTGCGAGATTTTCTGCTGGTGTAAAAGTCGCCGTCATGCCGGCGTAGGTGACAGTGCCCTTAACAGGGCGGTGGCTCCCTTGCAACAAGTCAAAGGTCGCGTGGGTCACCCTTGCAGGGTCCATCGCCTCATTGAAGGTTGCAGTGATGACCTGGTCAATGGCCACACTAGTGGCCCCATTGCTCGGAACGGTGGAACTCACGGTCGGCGGTGCCGTGTCCGGCAGACGATTCCTATTGCCGGACGCGTTCGCGCCGACAACGGTGGCTGGGATTGCCCCGGCCAGCGTGGCCATCAGCAGCCCCGCGAGGCAGTTGGCGAGTGAGAAGAGGCGCACGATGACTCCTGGAATGCAGGCGATTCCTGCAGAATTGAGAGTTCGACGACCCCAGGATTTCGGGGGTCCCGGTCCTTTGTAAGACGTCGGATTCTAGATTTGTGACGAGGCCATGCGATATTGGACCTTAGTCACATGGACGATCGTCCCATAAGCTTAGAAGTGTAGTCACGATCTGATCGTTCAGGTACCTTGCCGATCGACGCGTGTGTCGGATCAACTCACGATCATTTCTTATCGGGCGATGTTCTTGAGTTCGGTCCTGCGGAACCGCTCGAAAATGCCGTTCCTCTGCGGGTTCTTCGCCTTCGTTGGATGCTCGATGTCGTTGAGCGGCAGGTGCAGCTGACATTGGTGACGGTCGACGTTGCCGCAGTGTTCCGTGCGGCGGTCGGTCAAGATCCACACCAAGGAAATCCCTACGATGAACATCCGCCCGACGCCCCGGTGCTTGGAAATACCGTTGATAGCGGCAACCGTTGATAGCGACACATCTGCAGGGTTCTACTCATATCTTGGGCAGCTCGGCGAGCGACGTCTACGCAAGTGGGAAACAAGGGCACCGTCCTTCATTGCGACGGCGCAGGGTGGAGTCCGCTCCGCACCGGGACGACTGCTTGGCTCATCGACATTCAGGATGGCCCAAGTAGCGACATCTTGAATGGCCGGATCCGGAGGTTTCGTGGTCCACCACGGTGAAAATCAAGGTGCCGGGGATAGCGCCGCAGCGTCTGGTCCGTCCAGTTTGTGACATCCGTCTTGCAGGCCAACTTGGTGTTCGGTCGGAATGGCCCCGTCCCATCGGACGGGCGCCGTCGGCTTTCTCGGCCGAGCTTGAGGCTGCCCGCTGCGGGCGGCTAGAATGGCCTCGCCATTGATCCAGGGAGGATCGCATGAGAATCGGTTTTCACTCCGTGCGCGATCGCTTCGCGATCTTCGCGCCCGGAGCGAGCCTCGGGATCTTCGCCGTATGGTGTCTCATTTCTGCGTGCGATGACGACACCGGCCAGGGGCGGGGGATCGACCTCGCCAACAGCTGGCCGAACGACGATGGGCGCTACTGGGTGTACGAGGAGACCACCTTCTTCTGGAGTGATTCGCTGCAATTGACGGTCTATCCCAACCCTGATGCAGTTCCTTCCGCTCCGACGCTCGACGAAGTCGTCGCATTGCTGCAGGAACCGCTCGAGGGCGTTCCTCTGGGAACGGCGCCGAGCACGTACAGACTCCAGTTCGATGGCACGATGACGACGGATTCCGGCGCCATGGGCCAAAATCTCCGCGCCTGGATCGACGACATCCCAGTCGCCGTGGCGAAGGGTGGTGGAGTTGCTTCGCCTGGCAAGAGCTGGGAGGGTGGCACGGTGGCTTCGGGTTTCCTGGCGCAGCTGCGCCGAGCGCGGCCGGATCTCGCGCCGAAGACGACTCCTTGGCCAGCGGTCCGCGCCGACACCTTCGACGTAATTCCGACCTCACCCACCCTTCTCGGCGGCGGCGCGTGGGAAAAGACCGAGGCGCACATCGGCCTCTACGGAGTCTTTGATCTCGACCTCGCGTGGAAATACCTCGAGGCGGACCTCCGCATCGGGCACGAGTTCACTTTCCAGCTGATCCCGTCGTTGGCGAGCGACGTGTTCTTGCACACGCGTGTGCATGCCTCTGGTTCCATAGAGACCCAGAACGGGGTCTACGACCATGGTCTCGAAGTCGTCTACCTGGTGGACTTCGGCATCCTCGAGGTTCTGGACCCCGAAGGTGCTACCATCGGCTATTCGCGTGCCTTCAGCATCGGCAGTGTGGTCTACGTCGCCGATGTCGGACCGGTGTGGAGCGAGGAGCGTAATCTCTACTTCGTTGGCACGACACCGGCGGGTCCGGTCGAGACGCTCACGCTCGATCTCCAAGAAACCGGCCGGCCCACGATGGCGGCGCATCGATGACCGCGAAGTACGATTTCAAAACGATCGAGGCCAGAGGGCACGCCAAGTGGCGGGAGACCGGTCTCTTCGACACCGCGACGACGCCGGGACGGAAATACTACGTTCTCGAGATGTTCGCCTATCCGTCCGGGGACATCCACATGGGTCATTTTCGCAACTATTCCATCGGCGATGTCGTGGCGCGCTACCGCATGATGCGCGGCGACAGCGTGCTGCACCCCTTCGGCTGGGACGCCTTCGGCTTGCCGGCGGAGAACGCGGCCATCAAGCACGGCGTGCATCCACGCGATTGGACGCACCGCAACATCGCCATGGGGCGCACCACGTTGCAGCGCATGGGCATCTCCTATGACTGGCAGCGCGAAGTGGTCACGTGCGAGCCGGAGTTCTACAAGTGGACCCAATGGCTGTTCCTGCTGCTCTACGAACGCGGACTGGCCTATCGCGCCCCGTCGTTGGTGAACTGGTGCCCGAACGACGGCATTCTCGCCAACGAGCTGGTGCAGAACGGCCGCTGCTGGCGCTGCGACGGCGAGGTCGGCAAGAAGGAGATCGACAACAACTGGTTCTTCAAGTACAGCGACTTCGCCCAGTGGCTGCTCGACGACCTCGACCGGTTGCAGGGCTGGCCCGACAAGATCAAGACGTTGCAGCGCAACTGGATCGGCCGCAGCGAAGGCTGTGAAATCGATTTCACCGGCGACAGCCGGACGCTGACCGTGTTCACCACTCGTCCCGACACCGTCTGGGGCGTGACCTTCATGGTCCTGGCTCCAGAGCACTCGCTCGCCGCCGAGGTGGCACGCACGAACCCCGAGGTCGCCGACTACATTCGCGCCTCCACACGCAAGAAAGAGTGGGAGCGCATGGCCGAGGGCGCGAAGGACGGTGTCTTCACCGGGCTCTGGGTCACCAACCCGCTGACCGGCGAGAAGGTGCAACTGTGGGTCGCAGACTACGTCGTCGCGTCATACGGCACGGGCGTGGTCATGGGTGTGCCGGCGCACGACACGCGCGACTTCGACTTCGCTCGCCGCCACGGCATTCCGCTGCGCGTCGTCATCCAGCCGCCCGAAGGGGGCCTGGACCCGGCGGCGATGACCGAGGCCTACGTCGGCGCGGGCACGATGGTGAACTCGGGCGCACTCGATGGGACACCGATGCCGGCGGGGATGCCCCGAGTCATCGCCTTCCTGGAGAAATCGGGGCTGGGTCGATCGAAGATCAATTACCGGCTCAAGGACTGGCTCGTGTCGCGTCAGCGCTACTGGGGCTGTCCGATCCCGATCATCCATTGCGAACGCTGCGGCGCACAGCCGGTGCCGCAGGAAGACTTGCCGGTGCTCCTGCCGCTCGATCAACGCGAATTCATTCCCAAGGGGCGTTCGCCGCTCGCCGACAACTCGAGCTTCATGCAAGTGCAGTGCCCACGTTGTGGCGGCAGCGCGCAGCGCGATCCCGACACGATGGACACTTTCATGTGCTCGTCGTGGTACCTGTTCCGGTACGTCGATCCACGCAACGGCAGCGCCCCATGGGACAAGCAGGAGGCTGCGCGCTGGCTCCCCGTCGATCTGTACATCGGCGGCGACGAACATGCGTGCATGCACTTGCTCTACTTCCGATTCATCACCAAGGTGCTGCACGATGCGGGCTGGCTGCCGATGGCCGAGCCGACCACGCGGCTGTTCAACCATGGCATGGTCTACGATGCGCTCGGCGATCTGATGTCGAAGTCGAAGGGCAATGTCGTCTCGCCCAATGACATCATGGATCAATTCGGCGTCGACGTGAGCCGCATCGCCATGTTCTTTTTCGCCCCGAGCGCCGATCCGATTTCGTGGAAGGAAACCGGCCTGGTCGGGGCGCAGCGCTTCGTCCTGCGCTTCTGGGAGCGCGTGCATGCTGCTCGCGACGGCGACGAACCGCGCCCCGTGCAGCGCAAGCTGCACCAGACGATCGCCAGGATCACGCGCTCCATGGATGGCGACCTGCACTTCAACACCTCGATCGCGGCCATCATGGAGTTCCTCAACCTGGCGAAGGAGATCAGCCGCCCAACGGCCAAGACCCTGGTGCAGCTCATGGCTCCCATGGCCCCGTTCCTGGCCGAGGAGCTCTGGGAGACGCTCGGAGAGCGGGGCAGCGTGTTCCGCAGCGCGTGGCCGCAGTACGACGCCGAGCTCGCCAAAGAGGACGAGCTGGAAGTCGTTGTGCAGTTGAATGGGAAGGTGCGCGGGCGCTTCACGGTCGCGGCCGGCACCGGCGAGGCGGAGCTGCGTGCGCGCGCGCTGCAAGAGCGAGCGGTACAGGATGCGCTCGCGGGGAAAAACCCCCGCAACGTAGTCGTCGTCCAAGGGCGGCTAGTGAACGTCGTCGTGTGAACCGCGCGCGGGCCCCCCTCTGCGGGTCCTGTCGGCCGGCACCTGCGCCGCTCGGTCCACCGGTCGTCGCACCATCGTCGAGTCGGTTATAATCAAGAGGCCGCCCCTCGCAAGAGGCCGTCGCCCCTCGGGCTTGGCCTACGGAGAATTCATGCAACCGACTCGTTTCCTCCTCCCGAGCGTCGTCGCCATGCTCGCTCTCGGGGCAATCGACGCCCAGGCCAGCCTCCTCCAGGAAATGCGCCAGGTCATCGATCTCGAAAAGTCCGGTAGGGCGACCCAGGTCGTCCTCACCAAGCACCGCGTCGAAGTGACGGTCGAGGAAAACGGCAGCGAGGAGCGCTACTCCACCACCGTTCGTGGGGCCAAGGAGCGCAAGCAGGTGCGATACGCGAGCTGGCAGCTCCAGTTGGCAGGAGATCGTGCCGAGATGTTCGAGAAGGCCGGCGCGCCGACGTACCGGACACGGGAAAACTTCGCCGGTGTGCTGACCGAACGCTGGACTTACGCCAGCCGGCACGTCACCTACGTCTTCCAAGGCGACCGCTTGGTGGATACCGAGAGCTTCTGAAGTGCCGCGAGGCTGCCAGGTTCGCGCATGAAGCCCGCGCACGTGCGCCGCTGACCAATCATGGATCCACTGATTGTAAAATCGGAACACCCCCGATCTGGCGGGGGATGACTGCATATTTTGCCGCTTTTCGATTATCAAACACACGATTGAAACCGTTGAAACCGCCGGTTTAGGGTCAAATTCAACAATTCTTTTGCTCGATCACGCGCCCGCCTCGGAAGGGGAATGGGGCGGAGTCTCTTGCTTATTCTCAATGCAATTCCGTATTCTGCTTCGGGTTACATTCGAGCGCATTTGAATTTCGATTTTCTCCTCGCTTGATTGAAATGATTTCGAGAGAATTGCTGCCTGCGGCTCGTGTACATCTGCTGTGGCGCAAAGGCGAGTCGCTCCATTGATTCGATCACTCACAAGAGAGCTCACAACATGATCGATGCAAATCTTCCAACATTCGGCAATGGGAAACGGGGTCAAGGCCAAAATGGCGTGGCACGACTCCGACGTGCGGCCTGGGCGTTCACCACGCGCCGCGTTCCGCGTGGGGCGGTGAGCAAGATCCTGCGCAATGGGAATGCACCGAACGCTGGGGATCTGCTGTTGGCTCGCGTCGACGAGGTGGGTTACCACACGGGTCTGCAACTGCCTGATGGTCGTCGCAAGCATCTGTTCGTCGGCGACGAGATTGTCGTGACCTACGGCAACCGCTATGCACCGAGTCAATTCGAGGCAGTGGTCCCCAAGACATTGGGCCCGTGCGAGCTCGTGGCAAGCGGCGGCGTCGCTGGCAAGGCGCTCTCGTGGCACGCGAAGGTCTCCAAAGGCCCGACACGAATCACACCACTCGGGTTGCTTGCGGACGCCGCCGGCGAGCCGGTGAACCTGCGCGACTATGCACTCCACCCGGTGGATCGGCTCCAGGGGCAATGCCCGGCCACGGTGGCTGTTGTCGGCACGGCGATGGACTCCGGGAAAACACAGACCGCTGCTTATCTGGTCAAGGGATTGACGCTCGCCGGTGTCAAAGTCGGCTACGCGAAGGTCACCGGCACCGGTGCGGGCGGGGACACCTGGCTTCTGAAGGACGCCGGCGCCAGTCCGGTTCTCGACTTTACCGATGCAGGCTTGGTCTCGACTTATCTCGTCCCGCCCGCGGAGATCGAACGTGTGTTCGTGACGCTCATGGCGCACCTGATCAAAGCGGGAGTGGACGCCATCGTGCTCGAAGTGGCAGACGGCATCCTGCAAGTCGAAACATCCGCGCTGCTCGCATCGACGGTGTTCAAAGACTTCGTCGTTGGCGTGCTGTTCGCGGCAAGTGATTCCATGGGTGCGGTGGCGGGGGCTCGCTGGCTGAATGACCACGATCTGCCCGTCGTCGGTCTCAGTGGTGTGATGACGGCGTCGCCGTTGCAGCGGCAAGAGTCCTCGAAGGCAACTGGTCTACCGATTTTTTCACGTCAAGAGCTCGCACGGCCGCGAACCGCGATGCGGATCCTGGGAGGGGTCGAGGAGCAGGCGCTCGAAGGCTGATGAGCGCGGAAGGGTATTCATGAGCTCAGCGCAACTGAAACGCAAATGGTCGCTGCGAACCGAGCGTGTCCTGCGCCGTGTGCTGCAAGCCGACCCGGGTCAGGAGTACTTCGTCTACGTACCGAGCACAGGCGGGCACGGCGCGCCGCTGTTGGTCACGGTGCATGGCATTTCCCGCAACGCGCGCGAGCAGGCCAAGCGCTTTGCGAGCTACTCCGAGAAGTTCGGGGTCGTGTTGGTGTCGCCGCATTTTCCGGCGGAGCGGTTTGGCGATTATCAACGGCTCGGACGCGAGGGACGCGGCACGCGTGCCGACGTCACGCTGGACTCGATCGTCGAAGAAGTCGCGTGGCTGACGGGCGCCAGCGCGACGCAGATCTATTTGTTCGGCTATTCGGGCGGCGCCCAGTTCGTCCATCGCTATGCCATGGCGCATCCGCAGCAGGTGGCCGGCGTCGCTGTCGCAGGTGCCGGCTGGTACACGTTTCCGGATGCGCGGCAGCGCTTTCCTTACGGGATTCGGCGCAGCAAGCACTTGACGAGCGTTCGATTCGACCCCGAGGAGTTCCTGCGTGTTCCCATGACCGTGTTCGTCGGGGAGAACGACACCACGCTCGAAGGGCTCCGACAAACCGAGCGGGTCAACCGCCAGCAAGGAACGACGCGCGTCGAGAGAGCGCAAAACTGGGTCGGGGCGATGCGTGAGGCGGCCGCCGCCTACGGCCTCGATCCGCTCGTCTCGTACGAGCAGCTCGAAGGCGGCGCGCACTCGTTCGAAGAGCTCATGGAGCATGGCCAGCTGGGCGACAGAGTCTTCGCCGCGCTCTTCGGTCCTCCCTTCATCCATGCAGAGGGCGGCGGGAATGGGAAGCAATAGCGCGAAGGATCACTCTGCACCATCCGAATGCCGTGACCGTTGGCACTCGGCTGCTGTTCCAGCAGGATTCCGCGCCGCTTCGCATCGGCTGCAACGGATGTTCTGGATCCTGCTGTTGTGTGGCGCAGCCGGCGTGGCGCCGGCGCCGCCATCCATTGCACAATCCTCTGCCCCGGCCTTGGAGCGCAGCGCTCCGCTCTCCCCGCTCCCGCAGGGACAGGTACTGCGCCGCTCGCTCAGGAGCGATCCGGCGCAGGAGTACTTCTTGTACATTCCGAGCACCGGGTCCATGGCTGCGCCGCTGTTCGTCGCCGTGCACGGCATCTCGCGCAACGCTCTCGAGCATGCGACGATGTTCGCTGAACACGCCGAAGCCTATGGCGTGACCCTGCTCGTGCCGTACTTCACCGAGAAGGAAAACGACGACTATCAACGATTGGGCCGAGCGGGGCGGGGAAGCCGCGCTGACCTCGTTCTGGACGCGATCCTCGAAGAGGTCGCAGACTTGACGGGAGCCAACGTCAGCAAAATCTACTTGTTCGGGTTCTCCGGTGGCGCTCAATTCGCACATCGGTACACGATGGCGCATCCCGAGCGCGTGGCTCGAGCGGTCGTCGCTGCCGCAGGTTGGTACACCTTCCCGGACGAGCGCACGCCTTATCCCTACGGGACCGGCCCGAGCGACGAGCTTGCGAGCCTGCACTTCGACCCCGAGCAGTTTCTGCGGGTTCCGATCACGGTCTTCGTCGGCGAGGAGGACATCCAGCAGAGCGAGAGCCTGCGGCGCAACCCAGAGGTCGACCGCCAGCAAGGTGTGACGCGAATCGAGAGGGCGCAAAACTGGGTCGCGGCGATGCGGGCCGCGGCGGATGCGCACCATCTCGAACCGCTCGTGTCGTACGCCCAAGTTGCGGGCATCCAGCACTCGTTCAAGCAGTTCATGCAAGAGGGCCAGCTCGGCGAGCGCGTATTCCAAGCGCTTTTCGGTCCGGGTTCGTCCCGGAAGCCGACTGCCACCGATGCAGCCGCCCCCGGGGAGTCCCGCAGCGGTTCGTTGCCATCGTCCATGGACTCGGCGTGGGATATCCCGGTGGCGTTCCATGCCTCGCCCGTTTCGGTTGGAGATGAGCGATGAGCACTGCCGTCGGTCGATCGCGGATCAAGCGCATTCGCGCCGCCCCTTTGCCGGAGGTCCTTCCGTCTCGAGGCAAGCCGTCGCGACGCCGGCGCATCATCATGACCGTGATCGCCGCAGGCGTCGCCCTGGCGATCGCCGTACCGGTCGTGCTCTGGACACGCTATCGAATCACGCATGTGGTGTCGCGCAACGCGCTTGTGAAGGGCTCCATCACCAACGTCGGGGCCCAGCTCGACGGGGTGGTGACGAGTGTCGAGGTGGAGTCAGGTCAGCAGGTGCAGGCCGGTCAGATCCTGGCGCGTTTCGAGGATCACCAATTGCAAGCCACGGTGCAGCGCGCGCAGTCTCGTTTCGAGAAGGCCACACGCGAGCTGGAAGTCGAGCGCATGGCGATCGAACACGAGCGCCGGCGACTGGGCAGTCTGGTGACGGAAGCCTCGGCGCGAGTGGCCGCGGCCAAAGCGCAGGTGGATGCCGCCCAAAGCCAGGCCGACGATGCCAAGACGCGGCACGAGCTCCGGCAGACACTGGCGCAGGAAGGCGTGATCGCGACGGAGGAAGTGCGCGCGGCGGAGACCGTACGCCGCACGGCTGATGCAATGGGGGCTACGGCCGAGGCCGATGAACAGGCCGCAGAGGCGGCTCGAGACTTGGCGCAGGTCGAATCCGAAGGACTCGCGGTGCGGGAGGAGCACATTCGCGTGCTCGAGGCCGACGTTTCCATGTTTCGTGCCGAGCTCGACTTGGCCGAAGCCGATCTCAAGGCAGCGCTGATTCGCGCGCCGGGGGATGGCTGGGTGGTGCGCCGGATCGCGGAGCCGGGTGGATCCGTCGTGGTCGGTCAGCCGATCCTCGCGCTATGGATCGGCAAGGGAGTCTGGGTCGAGGCCTGGATCGACGAAGACGATCTGGGGAAAGTCGCTGCCGGCAGCTCGGCGAGGGTCACACTGAAACCGTATCCCGATCGGGTCTTCTCCGGAGTCGTGGAGACGATCGGCGTCTCCACCGACTACGAGCTGCCAGATACTGCGGTTCCGCAGCCGCGCAATTCACGCATGCGCGCCGAGCCGGTCGTCTGCGTCCGCATTCGGCTCGACGAGCCGGAAGGGTTGTTCCCGGGGCTCTCGGCCGTGGTCGGGATACGCAAGAAGTAACCATGAAGATTGCCCGCTTGGGCCCGGCTGGAAAACGCCCGCGTCTCGACTCGGATCCCATCCCGCAGTCACGTCCCGAGCCGATGCCTCTGGTGGATCCGCACCGGTCGGAAGACACCCGGGGGACATTCAAGTCGAGGCTCCTGCGTCCGAAGGGCAATCTCTCACGCAAGGAACTTCGGCTGCTCGTCCTGCTCGCGGTCTTGCCGCTCGTGATGCTGCTGATTCGCGTCATGGCGCTTCCCGGTGTTGTGAGCTCAGGGATCGATGTCGGCTTCATGCGGACGATCGGCGGTGCCCTGAACCGGGCTTTGTCGCTCGCCTCCGTGACCCCTGGTGAGCGTGCGCAAGTCTTGTATCTGCTCTTGCTCCCCACGTGCGCTCTGCTGGTGTCTTTGACGCGCCTCACCCTCGGCATCCGAGTTCTGGGCTTTCGCTCGATCCTCGTCGCCGTCGGTTTCCACCAGTGCGGGATCATCCCGAGCCTCTTCCTGATTACGGTGGCTGTCCTCACCATTGTCTTGGTGCGTCCTTGGCTGCGGAAGATTCGACTGCCTTATTACGCGCGCGTCTCCGTCATCCTGTGCATCGTGGCCGTGACCATGGTGAGCGCGCTTCTCGCCGGCCCTTGGATGCGATCGGACCTCCTCTGGGGCGTCGTTTACTTCCCGGTCATCGTCCTCGGCATGCTGTCGGAGGGGATCGCACGCACGCTCGATCACGACAACATGATCGCGGCCTCGTGGCGCGCGATCACCACCATCCTACTCGCCTTTCTGATCGCGATCGTTTGCCGCATCCCGTGGCTGCGCGACCTCCTGCTCCAGTTTCCCGAGCTCGTGCTGACGCAGATCGTCGGCATCGTCATGATCGCGGAGTTCCTCGACCTGCGTCTGTTGCAGGACTGGGACACGAAGGTCGCCGGGATGGTTCTGCCCAAGCTGTTCACCAACGCGGGTGCGTACCGTGTCGCCGTCGTGCGCAATCGCACCGACACCGGCGTCATCGGCCAGCTGGGCCGCGGCACCTCGGAAAAGCATCGCCAGCGCTCGGTGCAACGGATCGTCGACGCGCTGCGCGCCGGGGGGCACACGGTGAAAGTCCTGGAAGGCGACACCTCGCTCCTCAAGGAATTGCGCCAGTTCATCCCACCGAACCCGCTCACCGGCGAGCCGGGCGGGATCGTCTTCAATCTCGCGCACGGCATCCAGGGTCAGGGGCCGCCGACGCATGTGCCGGCGATGCTCGAGATGGCCGGTGTCGCCTACACGGGGCCGACGCCGCTCGGCCTCGCCTTGGCGCTCGACCGCTTCGTGGTCAAGACCGTGATGCAGGAGGCCGGCATCCCCACGCCGGCGTTCTGTCTCATGGCGACCGCGAAGGACGAAGTCGCCGACCTGCGTTATCCGCTGATCGTCAAGCCACGTTACGAATCGTTGTACGCGTTGAAAATCGTCGAGGATCGCCAACAGCTCAAAGCAGCGGTCAAGACGGTGGTCCGGCGCTATCGGCAGGAAGCCGTCGTCGAGGAATATATCGAGGGCCGACAGATCCACGTCGCACTGCTCGGCAACGATCGCCTCGAATGCTTCCCGCTGGTGGAGCTGGGTGCCGGGAAACGAGACAGGACCTGCCCCGCCGCGCTCGACCCCTCGGTGGAGCGGCAAATTCGCCACCATGCAAAGACCACGTTCCGGGCTTGCGGCTGCCGCGACTATGCGCGCATCGATGTGCGCATCGGGAGATCGGGCATTCCCTACGTCTGCGAGATCCACAACGTCGGAATTCTGGTTGCCGGTGGATCGTTCGCCAGGGCCGGAGCGAAGGCCGGCTATGCGTTCGATCGGCTCATGCGACGGATCATCGAGGTCGCGCGGGCGCGCTACCTCTCGGCTGAATCGATCGCAGCGATGAGCGTCGACCCGCCGAGCGATGCGAAGCCCGATGCCGTTCCTCCGGCCGTGAATGGCCAGGCTTCGTGGAGCCGCCTCGGCTCTGGCTGATTCCCCCCGCGTAGGCTGATTCCCCCCGCATCGGCCGCTCAGGTCAGGGCGTGCAACGCCTGGACCAGGAGATCGATCTCCTCGTGCGTGTTGTAGTGCACGGCCCCAACGCGCACCGTGCCGCCCGATTGCTCGAGACCGAGCGTTTCCATGATCGTCATCGCGAAGTGATTGCCGTTCCATGCCTGAATGTCGCGGCTCGCCAGGTGCGTGGCCACCTCGAGCGGTGTCCGTTGCGCCAGCGTGAACGAAAAGGTGGGCACGCGGTCGCCCATGCGATCGGGGTCGGTGATGCCAAAGATGCGGAGTCCCGGCACCGCCTGGAGACCTTGGAGAAGCGCGTGCGAAAGCTCGCGTTCGCGCGCACGAATGCCGTGCATGGCGGCCAGCAGCCGCGCGCGGCGCGTGTGCACTGGTGCTGGCGCCAGCTCGTTTCCGAGCCATTCGAGGTAGTGCAAGGCCTCGAGTGTTCCGGCGATACCCTCGTGGTTCTGCGTCCCGGTCTCGAACCGATCGGGGGGAGCGTCCGGCGCCGAACGCACCTTGTAAGCCGGCAGGCGCTCCAGCAATTCGCGGCGTCCCCACAGCACCCCCAGGTGCGGGCCGAAGAACTTGTAGACGGAGCAAGACAGGAAATCGCAGTCCAACTCGGCGACATCGATCGGGCCGTGCGGCGCGAAGTGCACCGCGTCGACGAACACGCGCGCATCCACCGCGTGCGCCATGCGCACGATGCGAGACACGTCGTTCACCGTGCCCACCGCGTTCGAGGCCAAGCCCACGGCGACGAGCTTCGTGCGTGGGCCGAGGACCGCGGCCAACGACTCGAAGTCGAGCGTGCAATCTTCTGTATGCACGTCGACCCAGCGAACGACCGCGCCGCATTCCTCGAGTGCGACCCAAGGAGCGATGTTCGAGTCGTGATCGAGCCGGGTGACGACGATCTCGTCCCCCGGGCGCAAGGTGCGGCCGAGGGCCCGGCTCAAGCCGTAGGTGAGGGTGGTCATGTTGGGGCCGAAGACGATCTCGTCGGGCGAGTTGGCGCCGAGGAAATCGGCCATCGCCGCGCGTGTCTCGTTCACCATGGCGTTGGAGCGGGTGCTCGTAGCAAAGGCGCCGCCATGATTGGCGTTGTCGAACAACAAGTAGTCGCGCACGCCGTCGGCGACGGCCCCGGTCACCTGGGTTCCGGCCGGGTTGTCGAAGTAGATCGGTGCGCGTGGCCGGATGACGCTGGGGAAGTGCTCGCGCACGCGCGTCACGTCGAAATTCAGGCTCATGCTGGCGAGCCTACTCTGCGCGCACCGGATCCGCCAGGCCGAAGTGCCGGCTGGCGCGCGCGGCGATGTGGTGTCCGATGGCGATTGCGGCCGTGGCCGCGGGCGATGGCGCGTTGAGCACATGGATCATCCGCTCGGACTCGGCGAAGTGGAAGTCGTGGACGAAGTTTCCGTCGGGGCCGACCGCCATCGCTCGCACACCGGCGCCAGCGCGGCGCACATCCGCGATGCCGAGCTCCGGCACCAGGCGTTGCAACTCCGCGACGAAGGCGCGCTTGGACAGCGACCGCCAGGCTTCCGCGAACGCCGTGCGTCCATGCCGCCGCCCCATGCGCCAGAAGCCCGGATAGCTCGCCCATTCGCATGCGTCGCGCAAGGAGAAGCTGCCGCGTGCATAGCCCTCGCGCTTCCACGCCAAGACCGCGTTCGGTCCGGCTTCGATGCCGCCGTTCACGAGCCGCGCGAAGTGCACACCGAGGAAAGGAAAGCGCGGGTCGGGGACCGGGTAGATGAGGTTGCGCACCAGATGTTGGCTCTCGGGGACGAGTACGTAGTACTCGCCGCGAAAGGGCACGATACGAACCCCGGGGTCGAGACCGCAGGCGCGCGCAACGCGGTCCGCTTGCAATCCAGCGCAGGCCACCAGGTGGCGGCAATGGACGTCGCCGCGCGTGGTCGTGAGCACGAGCCGGTCGTCGCGTCGCGTGGCGCGCAGAAAACGAGCTTGTGTCTCGACCACGCCACCGCGGTCGCGCACGATGCGCGCGAAAGCATTGGCCACGGCGGCGAAGTCGACGATTCCCGTCTCGGCGACGAAGAGTGCATCGATACCGCGCGCATGCGGTTCGTGGTCGCGGATTTCTTCGGGCCCTAGCCGGCGCAAGCCCTGCAGGCCGTTGGCGCGACCGCGCTGCTCCAGCGAATCGAGACGCGGAATCTCGCTCGCGTCGGTCGCCACGACCAGCTTGCCGCAGTGTTGGTGCGCGATGCCGTGCTCGGCGCAGAATCGATACAGCGCATCCCGGCCCTCGACACACAGCCGCGCCTTGAACGAGCCCGGCTCGTAATACAAACCGGAGTGGATGACGCCACTGTTGTGGCTCGTTTGATGCCGGGCGACCTCGCGTTCGGCTTCCAGGATCAGAATCGACAATCCCGGAGTGCGGCCGAGCGCCATCGCGGTCGCGAGCCCCACGATGCCACCGCCGATCACCGCGACGTCGGCTGTCCGCTCACCGAGCACACTGCACCGTCCGGGTGAATGACGCTTGCCGGCGCATTCAAGCCAGCTTTTCCGCCACACATTCCGTGTGGCTCTCGATCCCCGCCACAGTCTAGTGCCTCGAGCACTGGCGGGTCACCGTGCTACGATCGCCGGCACCCAGGCATCTGGAGGAGGAACATGCAACACTCGTGGCGCGGAATCGTCATGATGGTACATGTGGCATTGGGCGTGTGTCTGTCGCCGCACGTTTGCGACTCTAGCAGTCTGACGTGTATTGAAGTTGCGCAACCGATTCTCACTGAGGAAGCCATTATCGTCAGCCGCGTCAGCTATCTTCTCTACAGAGGGCCTGCTCTTGCGGCTGATGAGGTAGCGTACACGACGAAGCCAAATGTGGTTTCTGTCGAAGGCCGCAAGGAGCCAGTAAACGTGAATGTGGCTGATCGACTTGGGTTGAAGGTGGCGATGATGCCAGTTCCACAGCCTCTTGATCGGCTCGGGGAGAAGCTGGATACACTCAAAGTTGTCCTTGATTGTTCCAATCTGAATACAACTGCTCTGGGGAAGGAGCTGATACGACCCGCGGTCGAGGCGACGGTTGAGTGTGTTCTCGTGAATGCGGCCGCGAGCCGGCCGCCAGTAGCGTGTGTGAGGTTGGAAGTAAGCTGCAGTGCGTTTCGCGACCTTGCCGGTACATTCGATTTGCAGAAATTAGGCGGACTGCCACGCCGACGCGTATTTCAGTGAGAGGAAAAACCCGGACTGGCCAAAGCCGGAGCCTGAGATACGCCGTCCAAGGCCAAAGTGCTGCATTCAAGGCCCGCGCATCGGCTATGTCCACTCGCGGCGCAGCAGGCCGAGGTACACCGTGTCTTGTACCTCGCCACCCACGTGATAGCGCTCGCGAAGGTACCCCTCGCGGCGGAATCCCTGGCTTTCGAGCAGGCGCAATGAACGTTCGTTGCGCGGGTCGGCGTCGGCTTCCAGCCGGTGCAGATTCAGTTCGTGGAAGGCAAAGGTGAGAAGCGCGCGCAAGGCCTCGCGTGCCAGGCCCTGGCCCCAGTAAGCGCGGGCGAGGGCGAAGCCGATTTCGGCCCGGCGGTGCGCGAAGTCGAGCCGATACAGGGTGCACGTTCCGATCACGCGCGCATCGGCGGTGTGCTCGATGCCCCACTGGAACAGGCTGCGTTTGGCGAAATACTCGTGAATGCGGCGCATGTAGTCTTCGGCCTCGGACAGGGTTGCGAACGGAATAGTGCTCCAGTAGCGCATGACCTCGGGATCGGAGAAGACGGCGTAGAGATCCGACACGTCGGCTTTCGTGAGCCAGCGCAACGACAGCCGTTCCGCCGTGAGTGTCGGCAGCCGTTCACCCCAATCGAATGAATGTTGCATGCGGCTCCATGGGGCTCGGTTCGTTCGCAGCGCCGATCTTGCAAGCCACGTCCACGCGTGTCAAGAAACGACGCGGAGGGACCAAGCCTCAGATCTCGACGAAGACCTTGGCGAGCGATGGCCCGGCCACGTGCAGGCGGAACTCGTTGAACCAGCCGAATGGGGTCGTGTGCACGCTGTACCCCGCGGCCGTCAATCGGTCGCGCATCTTGGCCAGGAGCGCATCCGCCTGCGCGGGCTCGGCGCGTGTCGCCGCCAAGTGGGCGAAGGAATGCAGGACCACCGTGCGCGTCTCGAACTTTCCCGCCAGCCATTTGACGTTCTTGAGGGCTTTGGTGACGCGCTTGTCGGCACCTTCCACGTCTTGCGCTTCGACATGGACGAGCGCGACGACGGCGGGGCC
>DASRJO010000016.1:0-9124 GCA_035649435.1 Candidatus Krumholzibacteriia bacterium
GGTGCGGCATGCAAAGGAGCGGACGGTCAAGCGCTTGCGGGACGAATCGCGCGGTCTCGAGTGCTCCCTGCTCGAAGTCCAGGTGGCGGTGGCAGAAGCCTTGACCAGCCGGTTGGGTGTGCTGGATTTGCAGAGCGTCAATCAGAATCCATCGGTCGGAGATCGAGGCCCATCGACCGAGAGCGACAATCGAAATCCATCGATCGGGCACGGCCATCAGTCGATCGAGGGCCGACGGTTATCGGTCGGGGCGGGCGACAATCAGAATCCATCGGCCACTCACGCTGCGGGAGTCAATCGGGATCCACAGAAGTGGGGCACGGCGAAGGCGGCCCGGAGATACGCCCGCTCGAATGTTCCGATCGGATCGGCGGCTGCGATCGCGCGCGCCATGGCGTCGATCGGGCGACCCATGAGCGATGCCTCTTGGTTTGCATCCTTGTGTCGCGTGCCTGGTGAAACGCGCCTTCGTGCCATCGCGCTCGGCCAGGGTTTGCTCGGACGTGTGGTGCGCAATGGACCCGTGACCGAAACCACGCTCTCCATCTATCTGGACGAGGACGACGCAATCGCGTTCCTCGGTTGCGTCGAGCAAGCGCGCAGAATGCTTCTCGCTATCGCAGAGACCAAGCTTCGGCCTGGTGAAGAACGTCAAACTTTCCCCTCGGCCAGGATCGCGGCCGAGTACGTCCAGCAGAAGCAACGCGTTCCCGACTGGGTGGCGATCCTGGCGTTGCTCGAAGACTGGCTTTGGACGCACGACGATCCAGATTCAATGCCGGACCGGCAGGGATTTCGCGAACGCGCGCTCGCAGAAGCGGGATTTCGCTGCGTGGCGCCGGGCTGTACGTCGCGGCGAAATCTGCAGGTGCACCACATTCACTACCGCGGCCACCAGGGCGGCGAGGAGCCGTGGAATCTGCTCGTGCTGTGCGAATTCCATCACCAGCAGGGTGAGCATGGGACTCTGGCGCGCTTCAGGGGCAAGGCACCGCTCGATGTTCTCTGCCGCATCGGAGACCGAGAGGTCGGAACGTGGTGGCGGAGCGAAAAGAGAATCGGAAGTCGCCCAACGAATCGAGGCTCGTTGCCGTGCTGAGGGCAACGGCCGCGGATCGGACCTCGATCGAATCAGCGCCCCGAGACATGCACCTTGTTGAGCGTTCCGAGAGGGGACCTCGCAAGCTTCGCCTGGGATTGCTACACTTTGAGATCATCCACGCGTGGTGGATCGCGCCCTCGATCGGCCCGCGGTCACGCCTCCAATATTTCGGAGCGTCGTTTGGGTTTGATGACCCAATCGCGCACGGAGCCGTGAGCCTGCCGCGGCATTGTTCGCACCTCGAATGCCCGGTTGCAAAGGACGAGCTTGTATTCGGAGCGCAAAGCCACTGGATCGCATGTTGGCCTGGTCTCCTTCGCCATCGTGAGCGTGGTCGGTATTGGCCTGGCTACCCTCTTGGGCCCCAGCCACAACTCCTCCCCGCCGTTGGCACCAGGACAAACTGTCGCGCACGATGCCGCGCCGGCACCGCGAGTGGGGTTATCTGCGCAGCCCGGTCGAATCGCCCCTCGCGCCGTCCGACCGCAGCCGCCTGCTCGGGCCAGCATTACGACGGCTCGCGCCGACGTGATCGACACGGCGACCACGGCCTCCGAGCCGCCACAAGGTCCCGCCGCAGTTCAGCACTGGATACGCGTGCAAGGCTTCGTGCGCAGCGACGACGGCACGCCGGTCGCGGGCGCGATGATCGATGTGAGGGCGCTCGGCCGCAGCACCACGAGCGACGATTCCGGTCGATACGAGCTCTCGCTGCCAGCGGGCGCGCATACTCTACGCGTTCACCGCATGGATCATGTGCCGATCGAAACGCAAGTCGTGATTCCGGCCCAGGAAGCTCAAATCGCTCGCGATTGGCGTCTACAGCGGCGGGATCTCCGGCTCCCGCCGGTCGTGGTGCGCGCTTCGCGGCAAGCACGCAGCACGAATCCCGGGTCTCACGTTCTATCGGGCGCAGACATTCAAGAGCAGATCGGCGGGCTCGAGGACGTGATGCGCAACGTGCAGTCGCTTCCAGGTGTCGGCAGCGCCAGCGATTTTCACGGCGAATTTTTCGTTCGTGGCGCCGGCACGCATGCGAACGCGATCTATCTCGATGGCATCCCCATCTTCTTCCCCTATCACATCCTGGGTTTCAACAGCATCTTCAACCCGGGCATTGTCGAGAGCGCCGAGTTCTACGCCGGCGGTGCACCGGCCGCGTACGGCGGCGCCACCGGCGGTGTGCTTCTCGTGCGCAGTCATGGCACCAGTCCCTCGGATCACCGCGGCGACGCCGGTCTGAGCTATGTGTCGGCGCACGTGCGGGCTGCGGGTGGCGACGAGCAGCAGGGATGGGCACTCAGCCTGCGGCGTTCCTATCACGACCAAGTGTTGCGCTTGGTCGACCCGGAGAACACGAGTCAGATCCCATCGTTCTACGACGCAATGGCGCGCGCACGCTGGATGCCGTCGCCGAGCCACCGTGTGGTGGTCGGTCTCCTCTTGGCGGGAGATGGCCTTTCCATCCCGAGCCCGGAAGCGAGTGCCCTCCGGCACGATCTCATCCGCGACGACTCCACGCCATTGAGCGGCAGCGGTCAGTCCGCGAGTCGCGATCGCCTGGGTTTGGACAACCAACTTGCAGTGGGCTCGCTCACGTGGCGCGCGCTCCTCGGGCCGCGCGCCTGGCTCGAAACCGTGGTCGGCTACGTCCCACAGCGGCTCGGCTTCTCTTTGAAAGGCGAGAACAACGAATCGGTGCAAATCGAATCGCGCACGATCACGCTGCGTCAGGACCTGGCTGTGCAGAAAGATGCACACCAACTCCGATTCGGCTTCGAAGGCTATCGCGCCCAAACCGACGGCTTGGTCTCGGCCTATGCGGCCTTCCTCGGCCTGCGTCAGTCCAACTCGGCGCTCAACGTTTCCGATCAGAAGGAACGCTACCAGATCGTGATGGATGTGGAACGCACCTTCGCCGCCGTATATGCACAAGACGATTGGTCGCTGCGCGACGGCGCCGTGGAATTGGGGACGGGCTTGCGTTACGAGCGCGATGGCTTGGCGCGGCAGAATCTCTTGTCGCCACGGCTCGCCGCGACCTTCCGGCCGGCGTCCGACTGGAGCCTGCGCGGCACCTGGGGCGTGTCGCACGCACTGCGCAGCACGCCGCTCGAGGTACAACCGACGCGCAGTGGCGCACCGCTCAGCGCCGAGCGCGCCACGGAAACCACTCTGGGTCTCTCACGCCATCGGGGAGCCTTGCAAGGCGGAGTGTCCGCATACGTCAAGCGCTTCGACGATCTCGTGTACGAGGCCGAGCCGGCGTACTTTTCGAACGGCGGCCGCGGGCGTTCGCATGGAGTCGAAACCTGGTTGCAGCTCACCCCCGCGCGCAAACCGATCACGTTGCGCGCGCAGTACGCGTGGTCCAAGACCGAGCAACGCGACGAGTCCGCGTGGCGCCGCAATTGGACGCAGGATGCCGCGGGTGCGGCCATCTGGGGGACTGTGTCCGAGGAGCCCTATTGGTATCGTCCGGTCCAGGATCAGCGGCACCAGTTCGCCGTCGAAGCTCGTCTGCGGCATCGCTCCTGGGAGTTTGGTGCGCATCTGCAGCTGGCCTCGGGGTTGCCGTTCACACCGATCACGGCGGTCGAAAGCGATGCCGAGGGCAACGTCTACGGCCTCGTCGGTCGCAAGGGCAGCGCCCAGCTCCCGGCGTACCAGCGTCTCGACCTGCGGCTCCTGCGTCACTTCCAGGCAAAGTCGGTGGACTGGCGGGTGTTCGTCGAGGTGCTCAACGCCACAGCGGCGGAAAACGTCTACATGCAGCGCTGGAATCGCGACTACACTCAGCAGTACTCGGTGACGATGGTGCCGCTGCTGCCGACGGTCGGCGTGGAAGCCAGCTTCTGAAACGGTGGACCGCCATGGTCCTGGAACGAAACTTCCAAACCGCCCGTGTCGAACCCGTGTACGGACCCGGTCCGGCTTCGAAGGCCACTATGAGCCACAAATGGATTCCATTTTTCCTGACCTTGCTGTTGCCAGGTGGAACCCTGGCGGCGGATCTCCATCGTGTGGCGCGTGGCGGGACGAGCTACGTGGCGGCACGAAATGACGGCAGGGCGTATCGCAGCGGCGCCGGCGCCACGAGCTGGAGCGTGCAAACGACCGGCAGCAGCGCCGCATTGCACGGCGCGGCGTACCTGTCCGGGCTCTTCGTCGTCGTCGGTGACGGCGGCCGGGTGTCGAGGAGCTCCGATGGGGGTCTGGGTTGGAGCGACGAGACGTCCTCCACGAGCGTCACCCTGCGCGATGCGATCGACCACGGCAGCTATCTCGTGGGCGTCGGTGATGCCGGGACGACCATTCGCCGACTTTCCACTGTGGCCGTCTGGGACACGACGCTGTCCCTGGGTGGCGCGTCGCTCTACGGGGTGGCATCGAATGGCACGATCCTCGTCGCGGTCGGCGATCAGGGCACGGTGCTGCGCAGCACCGACCAGGGCCTTTCATGGGCCCGACAACAATTGCCCGCCGCGCCCGCGCTGCGTGGAGTCGAAGCGCAGGGCGCGACCTTCGTCGCCGTCGGCCTGGGCGGCGTCATCCGGCGCAGCACGGATTCGGGCCTCGGCTGGTCATCGGTCGCGAGTCCGACGGGGCAAGATCTCCTCGATGTCACCGCGGATGCCACACGCTTCGTGGCGGTGGGTGCGCAAGGCACCATATTGAATGCCGTCGGTTCTGGCAGCAGCGGCACTTGGTTCGAGGTGGATTCACCACGCGCCGTCACGCTTCGTGGTGTGATCTTCGACGGCACCCAGTTCCTCACGACCGGTGATGAAGACGTCGTCGAGCGCAGCGTCGATGCGACGACCTGGCTGCAGGTCGCGCTCGAAACGGTGCGCTGGGGCGACGTCAAGCGACTCTTCCGGGGCACGAGCGTACGCTGAGACTCGCGGCGGCCGCCCGGCCTTTTTCGACTCGAACCGCGCTTCGGTTCTTTGCCGCCTTCGATGTCACTGCTAGACTCGCCGGATGGCGAAGCGCGTGCTGTTGGCGGGTGCTGGTGTCGCGGGGCGCATGACCGCATCGGAGGTGCGCCAGCATCCCGAGGCCGGTCTCGTTCCCGTCGGGTTCGTCGACGACGATCCGAGCTTGCAGGGGACACAGGTCGCGGGGTTGCCGGTGCTCGGCGCGCTCGACGACCTCGTCGACATCGCACGCGCGCACGCCGTCGACGAAGTTCTCATCGCCATCCCCACCGCACGTGGCACGCTGATTCGCCGGCTGGTGGCGTTGTGCGCCCGAGCTCGCGTGCCGGCGCGCATCGTGCCCGGCTTGCTCGAGATCATTCGCGGTGACGTGCACTTCGAACACATTCGGCCGGTGCGCCCCGAGGATCTGCTCGGACGCGAAACGGTGGAGCTGGTCGAAGAACCCATCGAGGCGGTGCTGCGTGGCAAGCGCGTGCTGGTGACGGGCGCCGGCGGCTCCATCGGCCAGGAGCTGTGCCGGCAAATCGCCCGCTTCGCGCCGCAACAGTTGTTCCTGCTCGGGCGTGGCGAGAACTCGGTGTTCGACATCGACTGCGAGCTCGGCGATTTGCATCCCGAGCTCGGCCGCGAAGCCGTGATCGCCGACATTCGCGACGAGGGCGCGCTGCGACGGATGGTGCAACGGTTGCGCCCGGAGATCGTGTTCCACGCCGCCGCGCACAAGCACGTGCCCTACATGGAGCGCTTCGCCAGCGAGGCGATCCTCAACAATGTCCACGGGACGTTGAACGTCGTGCGTGCATCGCAGGACGTGGGCGTCGAACGCCTCGTGTTCGTGTCGACCGACAAGGCCGTGCGTCCCCGCGGTGTCATGGGGGCGAGCAAGCGCCTGACCGAGCACGTGCTGCAAGCGCTGCAAGCCACCGGGAGCCCGACACGTCTGCTCGCCGTGCGCTTCGGCAACGTGCTCGCCAGCCGCGGCAGCGTCGTGACCTTGTTCCAAGCGCAGCTGCGCCGGGGGGTGCCGCTGACGGTGACGCACCCCGAAGCCTCGCGCTACTTCATGACCATTCGCGAAGCGTGTCTGCTGGTGCTGCAGGCGGCCGCGCTCGGCCGCGGCGGCGAAGTGTTCACCTTGCGCATGGGCGAGGCGGTGAAGATCGTCGACTTGGCGCGGACGTTGGTCGCCCTCTCCGGCTTCGACCCCGAGCAGGTGGCGATCCGGTTCACGGGCATGCGTCCCGGCGAGAAGCTGCACGAGGAACTGCAAGCGCAAACGGATGCGGAGCTGCCCTCGCCGCACCCGCACATCCTGATGGCACGGCTCGGCGCGCTTCAGGTCCCCGACGCCGTCGCGGCCGCCAGTGACCTCATCGCGCTCGCGCGCGCCGGCGATGACGACGGCATCCGCCGGCGCCTCGCCGCCGTCCTGACCGACTACGACCCCGCCTGAGCGGCGAGTTGCGTCACGCCATCAGGACCAGATCTCGACTTCCTCTTCGAGTCGAATGCCGAGCCGCGGTTCGAGCGTGTGCTTGAGCGTCGCGATCAGTTCGAGCACGTCGCCGGCGCGCGCGCCGCCCTCGTTGACGATGAAGTTGCCGTGCACTGTCGACACGCTCGCTTGGCCGACGCGCCGGCCTTTGAGCCCAGCGCGATCGATTTCCTGGCCGATGCGGTGCGGCGGGCAGTTCTTGAAGATGCAGCCGGAATTCCAAGTCCCCACAGGTTGCGTGAGCAACCGTCGCTGGTTCGCCGTCTTGATGCGCTCGAAGATGGCGGTGCGATCGCCGGCACGCAATCGCACGCTGGCGCCCACGACGATGCGCCCGGCACCGCGCAGCGAGCTCTTGCGATAGGAAAAAGCGAAATCGCTCGGCGACAGACTCTGCAGCCTGCCGTCGGGTTCGACGACGTCGACGTGGGTCACCACGCCGCCCATTTCGCCGGCCGGTGTGCCGGCGTTGGTGAGCACGGCGCCGCCGACCGTGCCCGGGATGCCACAAGCCCATTCCATGCCTTCGAGGCCCGCACGTGCGGCGACCTGCATGAGCTGGACGAGCGGCAACCCCGCGCCGGCCCGCAGATCGTCCGCGCTGCGTTCGACCCCAGCGAGCGCGCGCGTGACATGCAGCACCATTCCGCGCACGCCAGCGTCCGGAACGATGAGATTCGAACCGTTGCCGAGGATGCGGAGTGGCACCGATTCGGCATGCGCGAGCGCAGCGATCTCGGCGGCCTCGGGGATGGATCGCGGCGCGACGTAGATCTCCGCCGGACCCCCGATACGGAAAGTCGTATGGCGGTCGAGAGGTTCGTCGGTCCTGACGCGGCCGGAAGTGATGCGCTGCAGTTCATCGCGAAAGGCCACGTCGTCTCTCCGTTCTGGCATGGAATCGTGACGCCGCTACGGAGATAGACCTTCGTGCTGCGACTGTCAACGGCGGCGCGCCTCGATCCATGACGATCGGGGACCTGGCACGAAGCGCGCCCGCGGGCACGCTTGTTGCGTTTCGGCACCCCGCACGCTCGGAAGGAAGAGGGCGGGCCCGCGCAGCGGCGATTCGCCATGCGGCGGGGACCGCACGGGCACGTGAGGGAGGTCTTCGTGCACGCACCGAAGGACGCAGACAACACGGATTCCAGAGCGAAGGCTCGCCGCATTCACGTTGCCTCGCCGACACTGCCCGATTTCGAAGCGCTCCTGCCACAGCTGCGCGAGATCTGGTCCTCTGGCGAGCTCACCAATGGTCGCAACGTGGCCGCATTCGAGCGCAAGGCGTCGGAATGGCTGCCGGGGCGCGAGGTCGTGGCCGTCAACAGCTGTACCTCCGGCTTGATGCTGGCTCTGCGAGCCTTGGAAGTGCAGGGAGAGGTCCTCGTACCGAGCTTCACATTCATGGCCTCCGCGCATGCGATCGTCTGGAGCGGTTGTCGCCCCGTGTTCGTCGATTGCGACCCGGAAACGCTGTCCGTGGACATCGATGACCTGACGCGGAAGATCACGCCGCAGACCACCGCCATCGTTCCCGTGTATGTGAGCGGTAACCCGCCCGACCTGGAAGCGTTGGAGCGCATCGCCGCGCAGCACGGGCTCAAGCTCATCCTCGATGCCGCGCACGCGCTCGGATCGACCTGCCGGGGCCGGCCTGCGGGCACCTTCGGCGATGCCGAGGTGTTCAGCCTGTCGCCGACCAAGACGATCACTTCTTGCGAGGGCGGACTGGTGAGCCTGCGGGATGCGGACATCGCGCGCCGCGTGCGCATTGGCCGCAACTACGGCAACCCGGGCAACTATGACTGCGAGCTCATCGGTCTCAACGCGCGCATGAGCGAGCTGCACGCCGTGGTGGGATTGCAGTCGTTGCCGGCCCTGCAGCGCAACATCGAAGAGCGCCGCCGACTGGCTGGGCTGTATGCCAAGGGGCTCGGCAAGCTGCGCGGGGTCCGTCTGCAGCAAGTCGAGGAAGGCAATGCCTCGTCCTTCAAGGACTTCAGCCTGCGCATCGTCGAGCGCGAGTTCGGTGCCAGCCGCGATGAAGTGCGCCGGGTCTTGGAGCGCAGCGGCGTCGAGACGCGCACCTACTTCGACCCGCCGGTGCACCGCATGGCGGCGTACCGCCCGTGGTGCCCGACGCGACCGGGTGACCTCGCCGCCACCGAGCTGGTGGCCAGGCAAATCCTCGACCTACCGCTCTACGTCGGACTGCGTGAGGACGAGATCGTGCGCATCGTCTCGATCATCGAGGCGGTGGCGACTCGGGCGACGGTGCGGGTCTGACGCGCAATGGATTGACGCCACGGTGGGTGCCTCGCTGACGCAAGGAGTGCGTGGATGCTGGCCCAAAAGATGCGCTATGTGTCGCGACGACTCGTGGTGCATCTGGTCTTGCTCTCGGGATGCTTCATCGCCTCCTATTTGGTCCATTTCGAGGGGCGGATCCCCGAACCGCAGAGGAGCCATCTGTCGTTCGCGCTGGCCCTCGGCGTGGGCGTCATGGTTCTCGGCTTGTTGTGGGCGCGCGTCTACCGCAAGCTCACCGATTTCGCCAGCCTGCGCGATTTCCTCGGGATCGTG
>DASRJO010000017.1:0-3522 GCA_035649435.1 Candidatus Krumholzibacteriia bacterium
AGCCCTCGCGCTCGAAGCTCTGCACGTAATCGAGGCCATCGATGCTGCGAGGTTGCAGCGCGAAATCGCCGCGGAAGTTGCGCAAGCTCGCGTACCCGGTGGCGAGGACCACCTTGCCGAACAACGGCAGGGCCGCACGAAGCTGCGGGAAGCGCGCGAACTCTTGCTGCGTCGAGGCCGTGGCGGTGCTCGCGTCGCGCCAGCCTGCGACTGCCGCGAAAGAGAACGTCATGTAGCGCAGGCCGCCGAGCGCCGCCGGATTCGACGCCAGCGCCGTCATCGTGTCGTCGAGCGCTGCGCCGAGAACGCCGAGCCCCCGCGCGCGCGCATCGCCGGTCTCGTCGCTCGTCCCCAGGAACTGCAAACCGAAGACCGACTCCGACGCCGCGGCCTTGTCCGTTGCGAGCGCGACGAGACAAGCCACCGCGACCGCCGCGGCGAGGTTCGGCTTCATGGGGCCTCCTCGCCGAAATCGGCCGGCATGCCGAAGACCAGACGCAAGTGGGGTCGCAACGTCGTGTCGGCCGCCGCCGGCCCATAGAACTCGAAGTGCCGCGCACGCGTGCCTTCGTCGGACAGTCGCAGGATCAGGCCGCGGTTCTTCTTGCCCTCTTGCTGCAGGGCGAGCTCGGTCGTGATGCTGATCGTCACCAGACTCCCCGCTGACGGCGTGAGGGCGGTGACCGATTCTGGCTGAAGAGCGCGGTTGTTCTCGTCGACGGAGTAGACGAGGTTGCTGTCGTCATCCACCGCGCTCGACGGCACGCTGATGCCGATGCCAAGGTTCCGTCCTGTGCCGAAAACCGTGTCCCCGCGCGCGGCTTGCACGAGCAGCAGGTCGGCGCGAAGCATGTACGCCGCCTCCGGCAGCTGTGCACGCAGCTGATCGAGATCGCGGAATTCGACATACGTGTGGAAGCGGTGCGCATCGCTCACCACCCAGTTCGTTCCAGGCGAGTAGGTGGAATCGAACTCGACCACCACCAGCTGGCGCGCGGGCGCGAGCGAGCGCTCGACACCGGTGGTCGTCGCGCCAACGTAGTTGGCGACGAATCGCGGCAAAGGCGCGTTGAGGGCGGTGATTTGCTGGAAATCGACGAACCCGGGCCCGCCGCTGGTGAATCCCAGGAACAAGAGCGCGACGTTGACCTCGAGCGTCTGCCGGCTCGCCACCACCGAGTCGTAGTCGACGAGACTGTGGACATCGAATTCGACGACGATGCGTGGTTCACTCAGTGTGAGATCGGTGCCCGCGATCGTGTCTTCGCCGGCCACGACATCCGGGCGCAGCTGCGGCAGCCGTGTGAGCACGGTGTTATCGTAGACGGCATCGCTGCTCCAGATGCGCGCCGCGATTTCCACTTCGCGCATCCCGAGCCGCATGGCACCTGTGAACGGGGCCTGCGTCACTTGCGTGAGGTCGATGCGGAAATTCCCATCGTCGAGTGACAACGTGTCGCCCTCATCGACGACGAAGGAGGGCACGCGGAAGTCGTAGAGGATTTGCGAGGTGTATGGCCCCTGGGCGCCGATCTGACCGGTGATGCTCGATCGCAACGACACCGGGAGCGAGAACACCGAGTCCTCGACCACCAAGAGATCGATCGCCATCACGGTGTCCGGGGGCGAGCGCAGATCGCTGCCGACGTGGGTCGGATCATCCTCGCAGCCGAGGGCCAGGAGCGCCACCAGCCCCGCCAAGATCGCGGCACCCAACCACCGCCGGCCCATCCCATGCCGCATGCGCCTGCTTCCTTTCATCCGAACGACGCGCGAAGCCCGTCGACGCCACCCACGGCCTCGCCTCGACGGGCTCCTCCGGGCCCGGCCAGTCAACACAGGGACCGCGTGGGCGTCAAGGCGGGTTTCTCGGCGGTGCGCCGCCCGGCAGATAGACGAAGCGCACCGTGACAACGAGCTCGTCGTCGGGGAAATCCGCGGGAAGAGGGCGAAATGGGGCAGCCCCGGTCATGGCGGCGAGGCTCGATCGGTGCAGGGATTCGTGCCCTTCGGTTTGCAGCAGCTCGGGGATTTCGATCGTCCCGTCGCGGTGCACCACGACGCGCACCATGCTCCAGCCGCCTTGAATGATGCCGTACTGCGTGTAGGCCACTGGCGGGTGCCACGCACCATAGAGCTTGGCGCGCATGTGCACCCAATAGGGTTCGTAGTCCCAGGCGTGCGTGCTGAAGGCATACTCGCCGAAAGCCAGAGCACCGGCCTCGTCGAGCTCGCTCGAGCTCCGCGCCCCATGGCCCGGGCTGCTCTCGCGTTTGCCCGTCAACATTTGCTCGACCGTCGCCGGCAGCGCGTCGCGCTGGATGGGCATGACCCCACCTTCGGATTCCTGCGCCGGGGCCGGACTCGTTGCAGCATTGCCGCTCCCAGCCTGGCCCTCGCTCTCGGCCCCCGTGCCCGGGATGCTGTTGTCCATCCCGGCCTGTCCGCCAGCAGGAACCGCCGCGTCTGCATCTCCCGGCACGCGATCCGCTGCCTGTGAGTCGAAGCGCCCGAGGATCTCGGTGGCGGGAGCCTCGTCGACACGGCTCGCCTCGGAGACATCGGCGACGACCTCGTTCAAATGGAATTGCACCAGTTGCGGCGCAGTCGCGTCGTCGCCTTGCAGCGGCGCGAGCAGCTGTCCGAGGAGCGGTGCAAAGAACCAGGCCAGCAGCACGAACAATAAATGCAGCAGGACGGAAAGACCGAGTCCTCTCCCAATCCGCTCTCGCGCCAGCTCCGCGTCCATGAGAACCCTGCTCCGTCTGCCAGGCCCAACCACCTCCAAGAATATCGACATCCCGGGCGGTGCGAAAGGGCCGCGCCCCCCTCTCCGTCCCGGTGGCTCTCGTGGCCCGACGAAGCGTTTCGCGCCTCCCAGCAATGGGCTCGATCACCGTGGGCTCTTGGATCTGTTCCATGCTCGGTCTGTTGCCGAGCAAAAGACAGTCCCTTCATGCCAACGATTCGATCACCTGCCGAGCATGCTTTTCGTGCGACCGATCGTGACACCTGCCGTGCGAACAATTGCCGCGCGAATCATTCGCACATCTGCGGAACCGAATCCATTCAGTACCATCTCACACTACGGCTTGACGCATTCATCACCCCCGGCGAGATTTCTTCAGGGGCTGCAACGAGTACGTCACCTTGAGTTCGAATGAGCGGCAGATTCGTTTTCACTCTATCGACTCACTTGCCAGCGCCAGAGGCACTGACGTTGTCAATTCCGTTCACAGTTGGCTCCGGCATGACGCGGAGCAATTGCATCTTCAGACTCGCTCGCATGCCCATGTCGGCGGCACGAATATTGCACTAATTATTTGGTAGATAGTGACTTGATTCAAATGCACACTTGACATTTGCATCGTGCTTCGCTATATTTAATGAGCAGACCCGACCACCGTTTCCTCCCAGGGACAGGTGCCGTGGGACCCCCCAGATGGATGCGTGCGCCGGCCATGACCGGCGGAGCCACCGCGTTTGCTTCTGCGGCGCTTACGGACGAACTGCCGCTCCTCC
>DASRJO010000018.1:0-29730 GCA_035649435.1 Candidatus Krumholzibacteriia bacterium
AAGACCGTATCCCCCCGCCGCCGGCAGGCTCCCTGTGATCGTCGGCGAGGTGGGATCCGTGACGTCGAAGGCAAGAAGCCCGACGGGTGAGATCCGGTACAGCTGATTCCCCACCACAACCGCTTCGACCGATTTCTGCGGGATGACATGCACCACCGTGGGTGCCGACGGATCGGAGATATCGACGATCTGAAGATCGTCTCCGGTGCCGCTCGGCGACAGGCTGTCGCCGACATAGGCATATTCCCCAGCGAGGGTAATGCTGCCGTTGATCGCCCCCGGAAGATCCACTTCGCCAATGATCGATGCGTTCAGCGGCGTGGAGACGTCCACGATGGTCAGGCCGAGCTGCCCCACCACATAGACATGATTCCCTGCCACCGCGAGGGCGCCGGCTCCCCGCGGTATGTTTACCGTGTTGACGAGCGTGGGGGCGGAAAGATTCGAAGCATCCACAATCCCGATACCCGTAAGAGTTGTTACATAGACGTAAGCACCGCTCGTCACCACTTCACCTACCGGAAACCCGGCGAAGAAGGCTCCGACGATCCTCGGTGCATGTGGGTTCGAGACGTCCACGATCCATAGAGAACCGAAGCGGTCAGGAGCGGTGACAAACACGTAGGGACTCTGCACTGCCATCGCGTTGATCCAGGGGGAGGTGGGTGCGAGCACCACCTGCCCGACGTCTTGGGGAGCAACGGGGTTCGTGATGTCTACCACATGGAGTGTCTTGTCTGCGATGACGTAGGCGTAGGACCCGGCAATCTTCACCTCGTTCGCAGCAGGGAGGTTCAGACCGCCGTGCAGGCGCAGATAGCCGTCGTACTCGATGCAATCTCCCCGAAGGGTCAGGGGAACGGCAGCGCTGCCAGTCAGGAAGGCGCACGCCGTCAACGCGACTCGCCACCCAGGGCCGACGGCGCGTGCGGACGTCCCTTTCTCGAACCTTCCTCTCCGCATGTGACATCTCCCTGTGGTCCAGTTCGCCCGAGTCTCGGGTTTCCTTCCTATAACGATTGAGGCCTTGGAATCGAACGCGACTTTTCCGCGCGGGCTGGGGATCGTCACCCAGATGTCAGGAGATCGACTTGGCCTGCCCTCTGCAGCTCCCTTGACCGAGCGCTTGGCTTGGAGAGCTCCACTGCCTGGGAATCCTCGAGGCCGGGCGTTGTTGACAGAGAGGATGTCCAGTCGCATCCTTTGGGGTGGACCGGGTTCCGGCTCGACGTGGGAAGTTGCGCGATGTCTCGTTTCGTTCGCATCGGACTCAGCCTCTTGCTCTTGGCCTTGCCTCTGGCGGGCCTGCGAGCCAGCCCATCCAGTTGTGGCGATGGCATCCGCTCGGCTTCCTCACATGCCTGCTGCTGCTGCGCTGATCCGGCCGGTTGTTTCTGCCAGGCTCCACCCGCGCCGGAAACCCCCACTGCTGCGCCGACTGCGGTCCCGGCCTCCGGAGTCCCGAACGCTGACGCGACCGCGATTTCGACGTTGGTCCCCTGGTGCAGCCTCCGAGTGGTTACCTACGCCAAGGGCCATGACGCCCATGCACTCCAAGCCCATCCCGAAGAGCTTCTGACGCGCTTGCAGATCCTGCAAGTCTGAATCCACCGCTTCTTTCCAATCGAATCAAACGATCGAGTGCGGCCTGTTTGCACGTCGCGGGAGTTCGCGATGTGGCAACTCCGCGCAACGCGTGCTGGGCACAGGGCCGGTGCAATCGATTCGACAACCGTGGAGGAAGCTGTGAGACATCCAGTCTGGATGCTCGTGCTCGCGATCGGGTGCGGTGCCGCGAGCCTCGCGCATGCGGACGATGCACCGCCCGTGGACGAGGTCGTGGCTCGCGCGCGACAACGCGCACCGGCGCTCTTGGCATTGCACGCGCGCGCTGCCGCGGCGCAAGAAGAAGTCGGTGCAGCGGGAGTGCTCCCCGATCCCATGCTCGAGTTCGTGTATCAGGACGTGAACTTTCCTGCCTACACCGTGGGTGAGGAAGAGATGTCCATGATCGGTGTCGAGTTGCGTCAAACTTTGCCATTCTTCGGCAAGCGCGGCGCGCGCCGCGCCGCGGCGCAGGCGCAGGCCATCTTGCGCACGAGCGAATCCGCCGAAATGGAGCGGCTGATCGTCCTCGAGGTGCGCCGGCTCTACGCGCAACTCTATGCCGTCGATCGCGCCACGGAGTCCCTCGATGCGGCGGCCGAGCTCCTCGCCATGCTCGAGGCCGCGGTCACGGCGCGCTACGGCACCGGCCAAGCCGAGCTCGTCGATGCACTGAAGACGCAGCTGGCGCGGTCACGGCTGCGCGAGCGGCGCGACGACCTGGGCGCATCGCGCGCCGCGCTCGCGGCGGCGTTGAACCGCTATCTCGATGAGCGCTCGCCCATCGGGCGCGTGGCGAGCTTGCCGGAACCGGAGCCACTGCGAGCGGGATGGGACACGTTGGCGCTCCGCACCGCGCCGCGAGTTCTTGCGCGCGCCGCAGCGGTGACGGCGGCTGCCGAACGCGCGCAGGCGGCGCGCAAGGAGCGGCCCCCCGATCTCTACGTCGGCGCTGGCTATTCTTATCGCGGCGATTTCGATCACCTGGCGACGTTCCGCATCGGCATGGATCTGCCTTTCTGGCGCGGCCGGCGGACGCAGCCGTTGATCCGCGCTGCGGAGCACGAGCTCGAGATGGCGCGCTCCGAACAAGGCGACGCCGAGGCCATGACCCACGCCGTTGTGACGCGACTGGCGGCCGCATGGTCGCGATCGCAGGCGCAGCTCGACCTCTATCGCGAGGCGATCGTGCCACAAGCCGGCACGGTGCTGGACGCAGCTCGCAATTCGTACGTCGCCGGCCGCGGCGACTTTCCCGCCGTCATCGAAGGTTTCGAAGTGTGGCTCGAGTCGCGCTTGCAGCTGGCGAATCGCGAAGCCGAGCGCTTCACCACTTGGGCGGAGATCGATGCGCTGCTCACTCCTTCGCACACGGAGGGCCAGCAATGAAATGCCGACTCCTCATGCACAGCGTGGTCATTCTCTCGCTGCTCGCGTTCGCGGGCTGTGGCAAGCCGGACACGACGGCAGGTGAGTACTACTGCCCCATGCACCCGACGTATGTCTCCGACCACATGGGGGACTGTCCGATCTGCAACATGCGCCTCGTGCTGCGTTCGGCTCCCGATTCGACGGCGCTCGCCGAGCACTCTGCCGCGAGACATAAACCGGGTGCTGGGACACGAGACCCTGGCAGCGGCCCGGCAGCCGGTTCTCATGGCGCCGGTGTTCCCGGCATGGCGCCGGTGACTCTCGACGCGAACGCGCGCGAGCTGGCTGGGATCCAGACGGCGGTGGCGACGCTCGACACCGTAGCGCGCAGCATTCGCACGGTCGGCACCGTGGTTCCGGACGAAACGCGTGTGCGGCACATTCATACGCGCATCGACGGCTACGTCGAGAAGCTGTACGTGGCAACGACCGGCCAGTTCGTGCGCAAGGGTGAGCCGGTCCTCGACATCTATTCTCCCGAACTGTTGGCGACACAGGAAGAGTATCTGCAGGCGCGGGAAGCAGCGGCACGTCTCGCGGGCTCGTCCATCCCCGAGGTCCAGAAGGGCGCGGAGGAATTGAAGGTCGCGGCACGCCGCCGGCTCGAGCTCTTCGAAGTGCCTGAGAGCTTCATCATCGATCTGGAGCGTCGCGGCACCGCCCATCCGCACGTCACAATGGAGGCGCTGGTCTCGGGGTACGTGACCGGCAAGGAAGTGCGCGAAGGTCAGCACGTGACGCCGGGCGCCGAGCTCTACACCGTCACCGACTTGTCGCGTCTGTGGGTCGAGGCGGACTTCTACGAGAACGAAGCCAGTCTCGTGCGCGCAGGCCAGATGGCGGCGTTGTCGCTGCCGTTCGCGAGCGGGCGCACGCTCGCGGCGCACGTCACGTACGTCTATCCCTTTCTGGAGGCCGCGACGCGCACGCTGAAGGTGCGCTTCGATGTTCCCAACGATGATCTCGCCCTCAAGCCTTCGATGTACGTCGACGTGGTGCTGGCGGTCGATGCGGCGCCGTCGGTTTCGGTTCCCGCATCGGCCGTGCTCGATTCCGGGGTGCGCAAGATCGTGTTCGTCGAAACCCAGCCGAACCATTTCGAGCCGCGCGTGGTGGAGATCGGCTTGCGCAGTGCCGACCGGGTGGAGGTCGTTTCCGGTGTTCGAGCCGGTGAGCATGTCGTCGTGCGCGCCAACTTCCTCCTCGATTCGGAATCGCGTTTGCGCGGGGCGCTCTCCGGCACGAGCGATGATCATCCCCATGCTGGTGAGCCATGATCCGCCGCATCATTCAGTTCTCGGCGGAAAGGCGTTTCTTCGTTCTCCTGGCCGTGGCTCTGCTTTCGGCGCTCGCCGTGCACTTGCTGCGCGAGATCCGGCTCGATGCGCTGCCCGACCTTTCGGACACGCAGGTCATCATCTACTCGCGCTGGGACCGCTCGCCCGACATCCTCGAGGACCAGGTGACGTATCCTATCGTCACCGCACTGCTCGGAGCGCCGAAGGTCAAGGCCATCCGCGGCTTCTCCGACTTCGGCTTTTCCTTCGTCTACGTCATCTTCCGTGACGGCACCGACCTCTATTGGGCGCGTTCGCGCGTGCTCGAGTACCTGTCCAAGATCCAATCGCAGCTGCCCGAAGGCGTGCGTACCGAACTCGGCCCCGATGCCACGGGCGTGGGTTGGATCTTCCAGTACGCCCTGGTGGATCGCGCCGGCAAGCACTCCCTCGACGAGCTACGGTCGTACCAGGACTGGACGTTGCGTTACGCGCTGCAGTCGGTGCCGGGCGTGGCTGAGGTCGCCACCTTCGGCGGCTTCGTCAAGCAGTACCAAGTCCAGGTGGATCCCAACCGTCTGGCGACATACGGCATCGCGCTGGATCAGGTGGTCGACGTCATCCGCGCCTCCAACAACGAAGTCGGCGCCCGGTTGCTGGAGTGGAGCGGCACGGAGTACATGGTGCGCGGCCGGGGCTATACGCGCACGCTGGAAGATTTCGAGCAGATCGTGGTCAAGGTGAACACGGACGGCGTGCCCGTGCTGCTGCGCGACGTGGCGAGCGTGCAGCTCGGCCCCGAAATCCGCCGCGGCGTCGGTGACTTGGACGGCTTGGGCGACCACGTAGGCGGCATCGTGGTCATGCGTCACGGTGAGAACGCGCTCAACGTCATCGACCGGGTCAAGCAGAAGCTGCACGATCTCGAGCCATCGCTACCCAAAGGCGTGCAGGTCGTCGCGACTTACGACCGGGCCGATCTCATCCATCGCGCCCTGGATACGCTGAAGCACGAGCTGGTGGTGGAGATGATCATCGTTTCCGCCGTCATCCTGCTCTTCCTCTGGCACATTCCATCAGCCGTCGTGCCGATCGCCACGATCCCGCTCGCGGTCCTCCTGTCCTTCATTCCCATGTACTACCTGGGCGTGACTGTGAACATCATGTCGCTCGCCGGAATCGCCATCTCCGTCGGCGTGCTGGTGGATGGCGCCATCGTCGAGGTCGAGAACGCCTACAACAAACTGCATCACTGGCAGGCGGGAGGCCGCAAAGGCGACTTCCACAAGGTGCGCCTCGAGGCGCTGCAGGAAGTCGGTCCATCGGTGTTCTTCTCGCTGCTCGTGATCGCCGTGGCCTTCATTCCCGTGTTCGTCTTGGTGGATCAGGAAGGCAGGCTGTTCAAGCCGCTGGCATTGTCGAAGAATTTGGCGATGGCGATCGCGGCGGTCCTCGCCATCACGCTCGACCCGGCCATGCGCATGCTGTTCACGCGCATGGAACCGTTCGCGTTCCGGCCGCGCTGGCTGGCGAAGGTGGCGACGCAGTGCGCCGTCGGCACCTACCATGCCGAGGAACGGCACCCGATCAGCCGCAGCATTTTCAAAGTCTACGGGCCGGCGTGTCGCTTCGTCCTGCGGCATCCGCGCAAGGTGATCACCGCCGCGATGCTCCTGGTCGCGGTCAGCGTGCCGGTGTATTTCACGCTGGGATCGGAGTTCATGCCGCCGCTCCGGGAGGGCACGCTCCTCTACATGCCGACGACGTTGCCGGGGATCTCGGTGACCCAGGCGCAAGCACTGCTCGAAACCCAGGATCGCGTGCTGCGCTCGTTCCCTGAAGTCGAACGCGTGCACGGCAAGGCCGGCCGAGCCGACACGTCGACCGATCCGGCTCCCTTCTCGATGATGGAAACCGTGGTGGTGCTCAAGCCCGAGAAGGAATGGCGCGGGCGCGAGCGCTGGTATTCCTCTTGGGCGCCGGGGTGGTTGCTGTCGTTCTTGCAGCCGCTCTGGCCCGATCACATCTCCATGGACGAGCTCATCGACGAGATGGATCGAGCGCTGCGCATTCCGGGCACCACGAACGCCTGGACCATGCCCATCAAGGCCCGCATCGACATGCTGTCGACAGGCGTGCGCACGCCGGTCGGAATCAAAATCTTCGGCGAGGACCTCGAGGAGATCGAGCGCATTGGGACGCAGCTGGAGCGGATCTTGAGCGAGATCACCGGCACGCGCAGCGTCTACGCCGAGCGCGTCGCCGGCGGCTACTACGTCGACTTCGAGCCGCGGCGCGGCCAGCTGGCGCGGCACGGGCTCACGATCGACGCCTTGCAACGAGTGATCGGCAGCGCCATCGGCGGCGAAAACGTCACCACCACCATCGAAGGACGCGAGCGTTACCCGGTGAACGTGCGTTACCCGCGTGAGCTGCGCGATGATATCGACGACTTGCGCCGCGTGCTCGTCATGACACCGGCGGGGGCGCAGGTTCCGCTCGGGCAGCTCGCCGACATCCAAGTGGCGCACGGCCCGGCGATGGTGCGCGACGAAAACGGTTTCATCGCCGGATACGTTTTCGTCGACATCGCGGGGCGCGATCTGGGTGGCTACGTCGAAGAAGCCAAGCGCGTCGTCCGTAGCCGACTGGCGCTGCCGCAGGGCACCTCGCTGGTGTGGAGCGGCCAGTACGAGAACTTGGAGCGCGTGCGGCAGCGCCTGAAGGTGGTGGTTCCCATCACCCTGGCGCTCATCTTCGTGCTCCTCTACGCCAACACGCGCTCGACGTTCAAGTCCGTCTTGGTGATGCTGGCCGTGCCGTTCTCGGCCATCGGCGCCATCTGGCTGTTCAAGTTGTTGGATTACAACGTTTCGATCGCGGCTTGGGTGGGGATGATCGCGCTCCTCGGCCTCGACGCCGAAACGGCGGTGTTCATGCTCCTGTTCCTCGATCTCTCGTACGAGGATGCCAAGCGCCGCGGGTTGCTGCGTAACGTCGCCGATCTCGACGAAGCCATCCTCCACGGCGCGGTGAAGCGCGCTCGCCCCAAGATGATGACGGTGACGGCGGCGTTCATGGGGCTGCTTCCCATCATGTGGTCAACCTCGGCCGGGGCCGATGTCATGAAGCGCATCGCGGCCCCGATGATCGGCGGACTGGTGACCTCGTTCCTGCTCGAGCTTCTGGTGTATCCTGCGATCTACAAGCTGTGGAAGCTGCGCACCGATCTGCGCACTGTGCGTGAATGAACCGAAGGAGGCGCGCCATGTCGGGAAAGAACGGGTTGGTTCGTGCGCTGGTGATCGGGATGGCGTCGATTGCCGCTTGCGCCGAAAAAGCTGCTCCCCCAGTGACTTTGGAGCCGGCGGAGGAAGCGATCCTGGCGCAAGCCGATGCGGTGGATGGTTCGGCCGACAAAGTGGTGGCGAACTGCGCCGGTTGCCAGCTGGGGATGCCGGGGAAGGCCGAGCACGCGATCACGGCGGGAGCCTACGCCATGCATTTCTGCTCGGAGAACTGCAAGACCCGGTTCGGCGAGGACTTGCACGCGTCCATCCAAGGGTTGGGAACGTCAGGACAGTGATCAGGACGTCCGGGCACGCACATTGCTCCTCGCGCTGGTTGGGGATTCGACCCACGATGCGCCGATGGCGGCGCGGTTCGCCAGGAGCATCCGATGAGCGCCAAGCCCAAGGTACGGAAAACGACTCAGGCGGCAGCCGGCCATTCGCTCGCCACGCTCGAACGCCGGACCTGGTCGAACTGGTACATGCTGGTCGGCATCTCGGTCGTTTCGACTCTGGGACTGGCGTCCACGCTCTTCATGATGCTGCGGCGGCGGATCGAAAGCCCGTGGCCGTGGGTGAACACCGACATCGTCTTGCTCGCGGCGTTGGGAGTCGTGGTCACCGGCTACGTCATCTACCTCACGACGCAGCAGCGTGGCCTGACCACGCTTCTCGGCAAGCTCCAAGGCTTGGAGAAGGACCGGTCGTCGCGCATCCAGCAACAGCACCAGCGTCTGATGGCGCTTCTCAACGTCAGCCGCATCATGGGCAACGAGACCAACAGGCAGAACGTGTTCGACGCCATCACCAAGACCTGCAAAGAGATCTTCGAGTGCGACCGTGTGTCGCTCATGCTGGTCGACACCTCGACGCAAGAGTTGGTCGTCCAGTCCGCCACCGGCAACAGCGACATGTCGCGTGCTCTGGGGTGCCGCGAGCCATTGGGGCAGGGCATCGCCGGTTGGGTGGCGCAGCGCGGTGAGCCCCGCATCCTCGGTCCCGACGACATGAAGAACCTGCCGTCGACCAAGACCGAAGGCAAGGTTCCGTGCGAGGCGATGATCGTTCCGATCTGCGTGCGCGGCGAGCTCGTCGGCGTGCTCAACGTCGGCAGCACCTCGCCCGCGATCCATTTCGGCGAAGACGACCTGCAGGCCTTGCAAGTCTTCGCGGAGAATGCGGGTGCCTGCATCCGCCACGCCGAGCAGGCCGACTGGATGCGCCAGACGATCCAGGCGCTGCAAGCGGCCAATCGCGCCCGCGCGCAAAGCGCGCCCTCCGGCGTCTGAGCGCTGCCCGAGCCCGAGCCAGAATCCCGAACCCAGCTCCAGGTCCACACCCTCGCCGAACCCGGCGTGCATCCGTTATTCTGCGTCGGGGTGATCCGGTGGCACAGATGACGTACCTCGAGGCCATACGAGCGGCCCTGGGGGAAGAAATGGAGCGCGACCCGAGCGTCTTCCTCATGGGGGAGGACATCGCCGAATACGGCGGCGCGTTCAAGGTGACCGAAGGATTCCTGGAGCGCTTCGGACCGGACCGCGTCATCGATACCCCCATCGTCGAATCGGGAATGATGGGCGCCGCCGCCGGTGCGGCGCTCATGGGCATGAGGCCGGTCGTCGAGATCCAGTTCATCGACTTCATCGCCAACGCCTTCGATCAGCTGG
Source organism: Candidatus Krumholzibacteriia bacterium (assembly GCA_035649435.1). GTDB lineage: Bacteria > Krumholzibacteriota > Krumholzibacteriia > DASRJW01. The sequence continues at coordinate 9,274 of DASRJO010000018.1, forward strand.
TGAACTTCATCGCCAAGAGCCACTGGCGCTGGGGCGAACCGATGCCCTTGGTGGTGCGCGGCCCGAGCGGCGGCGGTGTGCGCGCTGGCCCGTTCCACTCGCAGAACCCGGAAGGTTGGTTGCATCACGTGCCGGGTCTCAAGATCGTGCAGCCGGCGACGGCATACGACGCCAAAGGCCTGCTCAAGGCGGCCATTCGCGATCCGGATCCGGTGCTCTACCTCGAGCACAAGATGCTCTACCGGCGGATCAAGGACGACGTGCCGGACGCGGATTACGAGGTGCCGATCGGCCAAGCCGTGGTGCGACGGAGCGGGCGCGACGTTTCGCTGCTCACGTACGGCGCCATGGTGCACCGTTGCATGGAGGCCTCGGTGCAGTTGGCGGCGCAAGGAATCGAGGCCGAAGTCGTCGATCTGCGCACGTTGCTGCCGCTCGACCGGCGCACCGTGATCGAATCAGTGCAGCGGACGAGCAAGGCGGTCATCGTGCACGAGGACACACGCACGGGCGGTGTCGGCGGCGAAATCGCGGCGCTGTTGGCGGAGTCGGCCTTCGAGTTCCTCGACGGCCCGATTGTGCGGCTGGCGGCGCGCGACTGCCCGGTGCCGTACAGTGCGCCGTTGGAGGATGCGTTTCTGCCGCAGCTCGCCGACATCGTGCGCGCCTGCGAGGATTTGGCAGCTTACTAGTTTTTTCACGGGGGCTCGCAACAGAGGAGATCGGAGAGGAAATGGCGAAGACCGACGTCATCATGCCCCAAATGGGGGAAAGCATCGCCGAAGGGACGATCACGAAGTGGTTGAAGAAACCCGGTGATGCGGTGCGGCGCGACGAGCCCCTGTTCGAGATCTCGACCGACAAAGTGGATGCCGAGATCCCTTCGCCCGCGGCCGGCGTGCTGGCCGAGATCAAGGTCGGTGAAGGGCAGACGGTCGAGGTGAATACGGTGGTCGGGATCATCGCCGAGAACGCGGCCGAGGCCGCTGCGAGCGCGGCAGCGCCAGCGACCGCGCCGGCGCCTGCGGCCGCGAGCCCGGCTGCCACCACTGCGCCTGCTCCGGCAAAACCGGCCGCGCCGCAGCCGGCGCGCAGCCCGGTCGCGCACACGCCGGCGCCAGCCGCGGCCGTCGCACAAGCGGCGACGACGGCGCTGCGCGAGACGGCGACGCCGGCGGGGCACGATGCCGAGAGCGTCGAGGAACTACGACGCACGCGCTCGACGCCACTCGTTCGCCGCATCGCCAAGGAAGAAGGCGTCGACATCTCGCACATCCAGGGCACGGGAATCTCCGGGCGGGTGACGAAGAAGGACCTCCTCGCACACCTCGAAGCCGGAGGTCCGGCCGTGGCGCCCACTCTCGGTGCGCCGGTTCCGGCTGCCGCAGCGCCCGCGCCGATGCCCGCGGGACCCGTCTTCCGTCCTGGCGACAATGTCGTGGTCGAACCGATGTCGCTCATGCGCAAGCGCATTGCCGAGCACATGGTGATGTCGAAGCGCACGTCGGCGCACGTGCACACCATCTATGAGATGGATTGCAGCAACATCATGAGCACGCGCAATCAAGTGCAGGCCGACTTCGTCCGGCGCCACGGCCAGAAGCTCACGATCACGCCGTTCGTGGTCAAAGCGGTCGTGGAGGCGCTGCGCGCCGTGCCGGTGGTCAACGCCTCGGTGGATGGCGACAACATCGTGTACAAGAAGGATATCAATGTGGGCGTCGCGGTGGCGCTCGAATGGGGCCTCATCGTGCCCGTCATCCACCATGCCGACGAGCTGTCGTTGGTGGGGATCAACACTCGGGTGGCGGACCTGGCGAACCGCGCACGCGGCAAGCAGCTCAAGCCCGAGGAAGTCCAGGGCGGGACTTTCACGGTGACCAACCCGGGAGTCTTCGGCAGCCTGTTCGGCACGCCGATCATCAGCCAGCCTCAGGTGGCGATCCTCGGCATGGGGATGATCGAGAAGCGCGTGCGCGTGATCGAGAACGACGCCATCGTCATCAAGCCCATGATGTACACGTGCCTTTCCTACGACCACCGGATCATCGATGGTGCGGTGGCCGATCAGTTCATGGGCAGTCTGAAGAAGACGCTCGAGACGGCGGACTTCAAGGCGTTGCTGTAGAGGCGAACCAATGGATTCGATCGCGACGGAAACGGCACCCTTGTGCGAAGCCGAGCTCCTCGGCGTCGTCCCGTATGCAGACGCGCTGGAGATGCAAGCCCAGCGCGTGGCGCTGCGGGCCGACGGTGGGTGCGCCGACCGCCTGTGGTTGCTCGAGCATCCGCATGTGCTGACGCTCGGGCGCAACGCACACGAGACGCATGTGCTCGCCGATCGCGCGCGCCTGGCTGCACTGGGCGTCGAGATCCACGAGTGCGGCCGTGGCGGCGACGTGACCTATCACGGGCCCGGCCAGCTGGTGGCGTACCCGATCGTCGACCTCGCGCCCGACCGGTGCGATCTGCATCGTTACGTGCGCGATCTGGAGCAGGTGCTGTTGCGCGTGCTGGCGGCCTGGGGGATTCGCGGACACTTGGTGCCCGGACGCACGGGCGTCTGGGTCGAGCGCCCGGGGGCTCCGCCAGCCAAGATCGCGGCGATCGGTGTGCGCGTGTCGCGCTGGATCACATCGCACGGGATCGCGCTCAATGTACGCACCGATTTGCGCTACTTCGACCTCATCGTTCCGTGCGGTCTCGCCGGCAGCGCGGTCACTTCCATGGCCGAGTTGCTGCCGGATCCGCCGACAGTGGCCCAAGTGGCCGAGCGCTTCGCCCAGGAGTTCGGCGTCGTGTTCGCGCGACGCGTGCAGTTTCGATGAGCATTCAAAGCGAAGTCCCGGTAGCGAGTGAAGCCTACGAACGCGCGGCGCGCCGGCGCTTTCGTGCCACGCTCGACAACGTCGGCACGCTCGCGGAGCCGCTCCTCGACCTCGGCCCGCCGAACGCGCTGGCGCGCTCGCTGTCGCAACGCTTCCACGTCCATCCGCAGCATACGGACATGCACGACCTCGATCGCGAGCCACTGCCGAGCTTCTGCCCGGGGCCGTGGGCCACGATCACGGCATTCGAGATTCTCGAACACCTGATGAACCCGCTCTTCGTTCTCGATGGCTGTCGTGAGGTTCTGCAACCCGGCGGCGCGTTGATCCTGACCGTGCCGCGCCGGCATCCGTGGGAGTGGTTGTTCGGCAAGAGCACGGAGCACTTCCACGAGTTCGCAGCCGACGAGCTGCGCTGGCTGCTGGACAAAGCGGGCTTCGAGATCGTGCGCTGGCGCGAAGTGAATACCTCGGAGCTCGGGCCCGGCGTGCGCCCGCTGCTGCGCCGTCTCTTTCGCAACTTGATCTTCGTCGCCTGCCGACGCCACTGATCCAAGCGCAAAAATTTCCATCGCAACACTGCAAACGTGACGTCGTGACGTGGGGAATAAACCGACAACAAAACAATGTGCAACCCCGATTGTAAGCGGGACCCATCGCGAGCAGAATTTCTCTTGCCTGGCTCGAGGTGGCCGGGCTCTCAGCGTGATCGGAATTCGACGATCCGCTCTGCCTACATCAAGTTGGGAGTCGACGCTTGGGTGTGTCGCCCCCAGCGGAACTCGTGGATTGCTCCCCACAAAGGACGTTCACTTGCAACATCAGGCCGGTTGGTCCGGCTCACGGAGGGATGCATCATGAGACATATACTGACTTCCTTGGCGGTCCTGTGCACGACGGTCGGCGTCGTCGGGATTGGGTTCGCAGCGGGCGGAGACGACTACCCCGTCATAGACTTCCAACTGCCGCTGATCGGTCAGGCGATCGACCCACTTCCATATCACTTCTATGGGATGACGTTGGGGGCAGACTGGCAGGGGTTCCCGGCGACCCTCCAGCCTGACTACGAACTGACTGGTGGGTCGAACGTCCTCGACGTGACGCTCCCGGTCTACATCGATTGGGAAATGCACGTGACCCTCTCCCGCGACGAGGGTTGCCCTACGTCGCCGCCAACCCCACAGTCCGTCTTCCCTTCCCGCCCGCTGGCCAACGAGCCGTGGTTTGCTGGGAACCACACGCAGCTCCTGGTCTTCGAGAAACGACAGGACCTCTCGGACGCCGAGTACCACACGTGTCAAGCCGGGCAGGGTCTCGATCTTCCAGAAATCAGCGCCCTCTCAGGGCCAGGTCCCTTCACCGCCGATGGCAAGCTGCGTGTCATGGACCGTCATGGCGGCATCGGTAACGACACGATCGTTTGGGGATTCCGCCCAGTCACGGACCAGATCGGTCGGTACCTCGCATTCCACATCTTCATTTTCCGTTGGAATAAGGTCAACTCCTACACCGATGAAGCGACCGGGCTCGAAGTGGACGCTACAGCGGGACCGCGGCACGTAGGGATTTCGGATTCATTGTGAGAAACGCCGCGGAGGAACCATGCGAGTTCAACATGCGTTCCACAATGCTCGCGGTGCAGTGGCCCTCCAGCGACATCTCGGGAACGAGCCCGCGGTTCACGGACGCTCCCGATCTGGCGCACTACTACTCCTTCCATGGCCAGCCCGTGGTGTGGGGCTTCGATTCTGATGGAGGTCAGGTCAACCGCAACTACCAGTGCAACGTCGCGCCATTCGGAAGCTCCTCGCTCTTCCTCGATGGCGCCGACTTGGCAGTCATGTCGGCCAAGCTCGGTGTAAACAACTGTGATGTTTCCAAGACGGCCACCTCGGAAGCCGTTGCGTCCGAGAGGGATGCCATTCTCAACTGGTTCGGCGTCGCCGCGACGGGTGGGATGATCGAGGTGGGACCCAACGGCGAAACGCTTCCTGAGTACGCGATCGTGGACGTCGAGCAGAACCGCCGTGCGATCCAGGATCCCTACGGTTACCGGAAAATGAATCCGGCGACGCTGGCCGAGGAGATTCCTTGGGGCCGGGTGAAGCAGCTGTACCGAGACTAGGACACCTCATGCTTGGGTCAAGGTACCCTCGGATGGGATCATCCTTCGGGGACCGCGCACCGCGGCCGGTCAGTTGCGCGGTCCCCGTGGGCATGCTATCTTTCGATAGCGCACGGTCTTAGGAGGGAGTTGCTTCTCGGAGGCTTACTGTGCGTTCTTATCTGATCGCCGTCACTTTGAGCCTGGTCGTGGCGACCAGCGCTCGGGCTCAGTACCCGACGGACATGCACTTCTGCTTCTTCGGCGGCCTCGAGCTCTGCTCAGACGTGAGTGCAGGAGATTTGTTCGATCCATTCTGCCCGATCGGTCCGCGAGCATGGCAGTCCTTCTACGGCAGGGTTGCCTTTGAAATCCTGCAGTATGCCGGCCCCATTACTATCGAGGTGGACGCACAACGAAGGAAAACATCGCGTTTCCCCATCTACATCGAGTGGGTCCCCGTCGAAGGTCGGCCGCTTGAGCTCGGTTTCTGCGACGGCCCCGGAGAGGTGATCGCGGTGGTTTGGGGAGGCTCCCAGTGCGACTCTCCCTTTGAGACCTTTGGCCCGATTCGGCTACGGCTTCAGGTTGGCGATCGATACGTAATTCGCGCACACTGGCTTGGTACCGAGATAGGAAACCTGACCTACCTCAACTGCATACGTGTGACAGCATCTACAGCGCTTACTCCCATCGAGTCGGGAACCTGGGGAATGGTCAAGCGACTGTACCGGGACTAGGGCACCATGAAGGCAGCATCCATCATCTTCGTGTTTATCCCGTTCTTCGCAACATCTCCGTCCGAAGCGCAGCAAACGGAGCTGCACAGCAACTTCGAGATCGGCACGTACTGCAGCGAATCCGAGCCAGATACCCTCCCTGTCGGCCAGGACTGCGGTACCTTCTACCAGTTCACGGGTCGCGTCTCCTGGCCGCCGCTCACGAGTGTCGGCCCCATCAGGATCTCCGTGCACACCATCGATACGAGTTTTACGCCGTTCCCCCTTTACGTCGAACTCCGCAATGCTGCGCTTCCAAACTGCACTACGCTCACCGCGGGGAAGGTCGCCCTTGTCGCCAACAGCGTCAGCCAATGCGGTGGGGTACGGGAGACGATCGGCCCAATCGACCCAGCGACCTTTGTAGGGGTCCATTTGGGGCAAGAGTACATCGTTCAACTCGTCTTTCTCCGTGACAAGGACTCACTCTGGGGCAGCGTCGGTATTGCCAGCATCGACGTGACGCACGACACAACGACGAGCGTGGCTGCCGGAACCTGGGGTCTTGTGAAGGCGCTGTATCGCGATACGACCAGGTAACGCTGGTCGAGAAGAACGGAACTCCTGAAATCTCAACGCCCAGCGGATGAGAACCCCGCCCGACAAAGCTGAGCCTGGCAGGTCGGAAGCGAGCGGGAATGTTTCAACGGACATGCCCGCCATGACGGACAAGCGGTCACACCGAATCCGCTGGTATGTTCGGGGTTGCAACGACCGGTCGCATGGTCACGATGGGTTTGGTGTTGCGCCGACTGAGACCTGATTCAGGTGGAGTTGATTTCAGCGTAGGAGGGTTCCCTACCGAATTGCCCGCTCGGCGCTTGCGCAAGTCAAGAGCAATTCATTTTCATAACACATGACTGGACCGCGTAATGCGGCCGCTGGAGGCGCGCTCGCTTGGTTCGCGTGCTGACGCAGCGCTCCCTGATGCGGACGCGGCCTGTCGATGTCGGTTTTACCCGTGGTTCAACGCACGATCCAGATCGAAGCCACGTCCGAGCTCTGCCGCCGTCAAGCCGTGCAGCTCATAGCGGAGCGCCCTGCCACCCAACAGATTCGCAGCTCCTCGTTTACAACTCGCCGCGCAGGAGTTCGGGCTCTTGAAGATAACGTCGGTACTCGTCCGCCTTGAGAAGATCGACCCGCCACGCCTGCGGATACGTGTGCCGGAGGAGCGTGCTTTTGCCAGTTTGGCGAGAGCCTCAGAGAAAGAAGGTCTCGGTCCCTGAGGCGGCAGGGCGCGGGGGATGAACATGGACTTCAAATTATCATGATCGTTTGAAGAGTCACCTCCGAATATCCAGCTCCCTGCCCCTGGGTCGGAGCCGTTGCTCGCCCCAGCCTGTCCTCGCTCTTCGGGTCTTTCCCGTGGTTTTGGTACCCTGTGCAGCTCGGGTGCCTCAGGAGGAAACTTGTCCGGCAACCACGCTACGAGCGACCATGGGGCGTCGGGGAATCGCCGCAAGCTGGCGTGGATTCTCGCGCTCACCTGCGTGGTCATGTTGCTCGAGCTGGTGGGTGGACTGTGGAGCGGGTCGCTGGTGCTTCTCGCCGACGCCGGACACATGTTGTCCGATGCGAGCGCCCTGGGACTGGCGCTCTTCGCCATGTGGTACGGCGCGCGGCCGTCGCCGCCCCAGCGAACCTACGGCCATTACCGCGCCGAGATCTTGGCGGCGGTCGCCAATGCGGTGCTCCTCGCGCTCGTCACCTTCTTCGTTGCGCGCGAAGCCCTCGAGCGGCTGCGCGACCCGGCACCTGTCGACGCGCTTCCGGTCCTGCTGCTCGGTTGCCTGGGCCTCGGCGTCAACCTGATCGCCGTGCGCGTGCTGCGCACGGGAGCGCGCGCCAGCCTCAACATGCGCGGAGCGTATTTGGAAGTCCTCTCCGATCTGCTGGCTTCTGCGGGTGTCATCGTTGCCGCGTGGATGCAGATGCAGTTCGGTTGGGAGCGTGCCGATTCGGTCGTGTCGCTGCTCATCGCCGCTTTCATCGTGCCGCGCATCTGGGTCCTGATGCGCGAAGCCACCGATGTGCTGATGGAAAGCGCGCCGCGACACCTCGACGTGGCGCAAGTGCGGGGCGTGATCCTGGACCAGCACGGTGTCCGCGACGTGCACGACCTGCACGTGTGGACGATCACATCCGGTCGAGTCTGTCTCTCCGCGCACGTCGTGACGCCCAGGGAGGCCGATCGGGACGCGGTCATCGCCGGCATCAACCGGCGGCTGCGTGAGCGCTTCGGCCTCGATCACACCACGTTGCAGGTCGAAGGGCGTGACGATGCGCCATCCCCGGCCGTGAGCGCCGACCCAGCGTGCGAGCCCTGTCCGCCGACCGCTCCGGTCACATCGAGCGACCTCGGGCCGGCGCGCAAGGGCATGGGTGCGAAGGGAATGGAGTCATGAGGTACAGGATCGCCTGGATGGTCTTGCTGCTGCTCGCCGCGCCGCCGGCGCAGGCGATCGACCTCATCCCGCCCAATGTGCGCGAGAACGTGGCGCAGCGAGTCGAGCAGGGCGAATGCGTCGGGCTCGTCGTCGGTGTCGTGGAGCCGCAAGGCACCACGACCCTCTGTCGCGGCCGCATGGCCGCGGATGCCGAACGGCTCGTCGGCGAAGACACCCTCTTCGAGATCGGGTCGATCACCAAGGTCTTCACCGCGGTCCTCCTGGCCGACATGGCGGAGCGCGGCCTCGTCGGCTTGGATGATCCGGTGTGGCAGCTGCTTCCGGCCAAGTCCGTGGTGCCCACACGCGACGGCAAGCAGATCACCTTGCGCCATCTCGCCACGCACCGCTCGGGCTTGCCGCGAATGCCAGAGAATTTCACCCAGGCCGACGAGGGGAATCCGTACGCGGATTACGGCGAGGACGACGCGCTGCAGTTCCTCGCCACGTACGAGCTGCCACGGGAGATCGGCTCGCAGTACGAGTACTCGAACTTTGGTGCGGGATTGCTCGGTATGGCGCTTGCACGGCGCGCCGGCATGTCCTACGCGACGCTCGTGCATGAGCGCATCAGCGCGCAGCTGGGCCTCGACGACACCTGCATCGAATTGTCGGCGGAGCAGCGAACCCGTCTGGCCCGGGGGCACGTGGGGACCGCGCCGGCAAAGAACTGGGATTTCGACGCTCTGGCAGGAGCCGGCGCTTTGCGCTCGACCGCCAGGGACATGTTGCGCTTCCTGCGGGCGAATCTGCTGTTGGACGAAACATCGCTCGCAGCGGCATTGCAGGCGACGCATCGTGAACGATTCGAGACGGGACAGCCGGAGTTGTTCGTCGGCCTGGGCTGGCACATGCGGACGAAGAACGAGCGGACCGTCATATGGCACAACGGCGGGACCGGAGGCTACCGCAGCTTCTGCGGCTTCGATCCTGCGACGAAGCGCGGCGTCGTCGTCCTCAGCAACTCGACATCGGAAATCGACGACATTGGGTTCCATTTGCTCGAGCCCGCCTACGAGTTGAAGCCGGTGCGGCCCGTCGTGACCGTGCCGGCCACGACCTTGGACCGCTATGTCGGATACTACGAGCTGCAGCCGGGCCTCGTGTTCCATATCACCCGCGAAGAAAGCCAGCTGTTCGCGCAGCTCACGGGCCAGGCCAAATTCCCGGTCTACCCAGAGTCGGAGACGGAGTTCTTCTTCAGAGTCGTCGATGCGCGACTGTCGTTCGTGGCCGGGGCAGGCGGCACGATCGATCACGTGGTGCTGCACCAGAACGGCGATCACAAGGCGCGGCGCTTGGCGAGCTACCAGCCGCCGGTGCATGCCGAGGTACCGGTCGATCCGACGATTCTCGCGCGCTACATCGGCCAATACGAGCTCGCGCCGGGAATGCGTTTCGATGTCCGCCTCGACGGCGAGCATCTCGCGATCAAGCTGGGAAATCAGCCGCGCTTTCCCGTGTTCGCCGAGTCCGAGACCAAGTTCTTCTACAAGGTCATCGAAGCGCAGATCACGTTCAACCTGGATGGGGCTGGGAAAGTCACGAGCTTGATCCTGCATCAAAGCGGAGCGGACCAGACCGCCAAGAAGATCGAATGAGCAGAAGACCGCGACGCCGTCACGCGGAATCGCGGGCCCGGCGCTGGCCGTGGTGTGCGTTCCTCGCCGCGACTCTCGCGAGCGGCGGTTGTGCGGCGCCGATCCGGACCACGACCGTGACGCCGTCACTCACCGACGAGCTCCTGGCCAATCCCGGTATGGGATGGCAAACATTCCACTGCTTCGCCAACAGCGACATCCACCTCGATGGCTTGCCGAGCTCATCGGCATACTTCCGTCTGTATTGGAGTGAAATCGAGCCTGTCGAGGGCCAAATCGATTTCGCCAAGCTCGATGATCTCTTGGCCCGCGCGCGCCGGGCCGGCCAGAAGCTGGCACTGCGTATCATGTGCGCAGGGACCGACGATGCCAAGATCCACGTGCCGCAGTGGCTGCGCGACAAGGGTTGTCCCGGATTCGACTACCAGTACGAAGGAAAAGGACCGCGCCGATGGGTCCCGGACATGGATCAGCCGCTGTTCCAGGAGGCGCATTTCCGCCTGATCGCCGCGCTCGGCCAGCGTTACGACGGCCACTCGGATCTGGATTCGATCGACATCGGCTCGGTCGGACTCTGGGGCGAGTGGCACATGAGCGGGACCGGGCTCGCACTGCCGCGGCTCGAGACGCGGCTGGCCGTCCTCGACGCTTGGTGCCGCGCCTTCCCGCGCACGCCGAAGGTGATGCTCATCGCCGATGAGGAGGTGCTGCGGGCGGCGGTGCAACGCGGTTGCGGCTGGCGCGCCGACTGTCTCGGGGATCTCGGAGGATTCTCGAAGACCTGGAACCACATGGATCATCTTTATCGCCAGCAAGTCGAAAAGACGGATGCACGGGATGCGTGGCATACGGCGCCCGTTGCCTTCGAGAGCTGCTGGGACATGCGCAAGTGGAAGGAGAGCGGCTGGGATATCGACACCATCTTCGACTACGCACTCGATCTGCATGCGAGCTACATCAACAACAAGTCGGTGCCGCTCCCGCCCGGCTCGCGTCCGCAAGTGGAGCGCATGCTGCGCCGATTGGGATATCGGCTCGTTCTCAGCCGTCTGCGTCACGCGACGGCCACGCGCCCCGGAGCCGCACTGCAATTGTCGATGGAGTGGGAGAACACCGGAGTCGCGCCGCCGTACTTCGATGCATTTCTGGCCTTCCGGTTGGCGCCTCGGACGGGCGGCGAGCCGTGGGTGTCCGTGAGCGCGACGACGGTGCGGGGCTGGCTCCCGGGTCCGCGCACGATCGACGCGGTGTTGCAGCTGCCCGAGGATCTGCCGCGCGGGATCTACGAGATCGGGGTGGCGGTGGTGGACCCGGACACACGCGCGCCCGCGGTGCGCCTCGGCATCACCGGACGCACCGCGGACGGCTGGATCCCACTGAGTCGCGTCGAAGTGCGATGACCGCGGCGCCATCCCCTCGACGTCACCAGCGTGGGGCTCTGGCGAAACCGAACTCGCCGCGTTCGCGCACGTCGAGTCTCTCCCATTCTGGAAGGATCCCGAGTGCCGTGAGTCCGCTCGCGTACTCGTAGCGCAGGACGATATGATCGCTCGCGGCGAGAGCAGGGACGAACCAGGTTCTGCGCACCGTGTCGCGCTTGCGATCTCCCCATCCCGTGCCGGGGAACGATTCGTCGGCGCGCGGCACGCCTTCGAGCGTTTGCGGCGCGAGCTTCTGCGTCCGTGCTTCCGGTGCCGCGGGGGCCTCGGCGTCCGCGCTGCCCTCTTTCTCCTTGCCGGCGTTGTCGCGGTCCGCCTCCTCGAGACGCCCCAGTTCGTCTTGTGTCTCGCCACGCAGCCAACCCTTGCGTCGCCGGTCGTCACGCAACCGGTTGATGGCGACGGGGCGGTCTTCTTCGAACGCGAGCAAACGAATCCAGCCCATGTCGCCGTTGGCTTGGCCGGTGCGGCTCGCGTATGACCGTTGCTCATCGACGAACACGAACTGGCGGACGTGCTCGAGCGAGGTGCGCCAACCCTGGATCACCGCGGTTTCCCAGGGGTCGAGCACGTACATCGGCTCGCCGCGCCCGAGCCGCGAGCGCTCGCCGTTCACGACATTGAGACCATCGACGGCGATGAGCACGCCGACTCGTCTTCCGGTGCGGTTGCGAATCCTGAGTGCGTAGTTCTCCCCACGCTCGGCGGCGAAATAGTGGCGGTTCAGGTCCTCCGCGCCGCGATAGAGCGGCACGCGATGCCCGTCCACCTGGACCTCGACGCTCACGAGCTGGCCAGGGGCGACATTGGCTCTCGTCCAATCGAATGTGCCGTTCAGGTGTTGTGCGCGGGCCGTTGGCGCGAACACCAGGCAGGCAAGCAGCGCCGCGCTTGCGGCGAGACCCCGAGCGGCGCGTTGACTCGTCTCGAACTTCGACGACATGTGGATCCTCCTCCAAAGACTGTGGACGCTGTGCGTCCGACTCCTTCTGGGAGGGGATACCGGCTTGGTGCGGGGCTATTCCCGGGGCGCAACGGGGAAGGGCGTGGGTGCAGCGCGCCCGCTGCCGCATGCGGCGTGTCGCATCGACACCAGCTCTCTGGATTCCAGCGAAGGTCCCGGTGGTTCCTCGATGTGGCGACGAGCGACCTTGGCGCGCCGAATGCATGGAACTTCGACAGTCCAGCGTCTCGGTCGTCGGAGGTTCGGATTGCGTCTTCGGCTTGCAATCCTCTTGCTCGCCTTCGCGGCAGCAAAGGCAACGGCCGATCCGGTCTATCCCCGACTGGCCAACATTTACTTGCATGGCTCCGTCGACATGGCGAACATCGATGCACTCGCACGCTGGGATCTCCTCGTTCTCAACTCGGTGTGGACAGAAGCCCAGCTGGCGCAGTTGCGCGCGCGCAATCCCGACATCCTCCTCTATTTCTACGTCTGTCCTTACAGCGTCCAGTGGCCGACCGACAATGCCGATGTCTGGGAACAGGCGAACATCGCGTACGCCCAGAACAACGATCTCTGGTGGTACGATCGCAATTCACTGCCCGCCTCGGACTGGCCGGGATCGCGCATGGCGAACATCACCGCGCTCGGTGGCACCGGACCCCAGGGGAGCTGGCGCGAGTACATTGCGGCGCGCATCACGGCGCTCGTGACCTCACGGCCTTCGCTCGATGGCATCATGCTCGACAACTTTTGGAAGCAACTGTCGTGGAACCAGAACAACCTGCAGCTCGACACGGACTGCAACCCGACGCACGACCCCGCCGGTTGCAACGGCGTGGCCGACGCGGCGGCTGCGCTCGACGCGCTGTGGAATCAATCGCTGATCGCATTGGCCACGGATCTCCGTAGCCGTTTCGACATTCTCGAGGCTCAGCGCCCGCGGCCTCTGGGGCTCGTGGGTAATGGCTCCACGGACTACTTCACCTGGATCAACGGCTCGATTCACGAGGCATTTCCCTCGGGCTGGAGCAACGTCGATGCCGGCAATCCGTATCACTACAACTGGAACTACGAGATGTTCGATGCCGCCTCCGGCTACCTCGTGGCACCGTTCTCGCGCGAGCCATACCCGGCAACGATCATGAACTCGGTGTGGGCGGGAACGTACGCTGCACCCGATCGCACGCCCGAGTTCGAGCGCCACAAGCGCTTCACTTTCGTCTCGACCTTGCTCGGCGACGGTTTCTACAGTCTCGATGCCGGACAAGTGCTCGGCAACGGGTCTCTGTGGTGGGAATCGGAGTACGATCATGCCGGCCGGGGTGCAGGCTATCTCGGTCGCGCTCTTGCTCCGGCGGCACGCATCGGTGTGCCTTCCGGTCCGGAGCTGGTCACGAACGGCACCTTCGCGAACGCGACCAGCGGGTGGTCGTCGTATCCATTCAACGCCGTAGGTAATTTTGCCGCCGATCAAGGCACCGGCCGGATCACCGTGCAATCCGTTTCTCCCGGCGGCGAGTTCAAAGTGTGGAGCAGTGGCAGCGCGTTACAGAACGGCGCCAGCTATGTGCTCTCCGTGCGCGCACGCGCGGACCGCCCCGTCGACCTGACGTTCCATCTCTTCGGCGCCGGCTGTCCCGGCAGCACTTGCCTCGGGAACCGCACGATGGCGTTGACCACGGCTTGGAAGCGTGAGGAGATTGTCTTTTACGCCCCCGGGACGGCAACGGCGAGCCTCAATCTATTCGTGCGCGTTCCGGCCACGGTTTGGATCGACGACGTGTCGGTGCGCCGAGGAGAAGTCTCCGTGTACCGGCGCGATTTCGAGCGTGGGTCGGTGCTGCTCAACTACACGTCGGTGCCGCAGACGATCACGCTCGGAAGCACGTACACCCGCCTCGCCATCCCTGGCTCCACCGTGTTCGACGGCGCGAGCGTGAGCGCCGAGGTCGTGCCGCCTTGGGACGGGCGGATTCTCCTCCGGACCGGCCAGACGTCCGGCAACCTGCCAAGGCCGCAGCACCGTGCCCTGCAACAAAACGAACCGAACCCATTCAACCCGGCGACGCTCATTCGCTTCGAGCTCCTCGTGCCCGAGCACGTCCGCCTCGCGATCCTCGACGTCCGCGGCCGGCTGGTCCGCGTCCTCGCCGACGGCCCCATGCTGGCCGCCCCCGATCACAGCGTCATCTGGGATGGCAACGACCGGTTTGGCATCCCTGCCCGATCGGGCACGTACTTCTACCGCCTCGAAACACCCTCCTGGTCCGAGTCGCAGAAGATGACGTTGCTCCGCTGATCCAAGAGCTCACGCGCCGAAATCCACGAGCGAGCCCATCCCGCGCTCGATGGCGCGCTGATACACCAACACGGCCGCTGCCACGTCCTCGAGCGCGACCCCCGTGCTGTCGAAGAGAGTGACCTCGTCGTGCGAGGTGCGGCCGGGCTTGCGTCCGGCGATCAGATCGGCGAGCTCGGCGTGCACGTCAGCGCGCGAGACGATGCCGGCGGCGAGGGCGTGGTGCAGATCCCCGATCGTCGCGCATTGTTCGATGTCGTCGACGACCACTTTGGCGCGGGCGAAGAGCAGCGGGTCGATCTCCTGTTTGATATCGCTGTCGGCGCCGACGGCGGCGACGAACGTCCCGGGCTGGACATCCTCGGATCGCAAGAAAAAGCTCGTGGCGGGCGTGCAGGTGATGCAAGCGTCGCTCTGGCGCAAGGCCGCGGACAGATCCGTCGCCACCTCGACGGCGATGCCGCATTCGCTTCGCATCTCTTCGGCGTAGCGTTGCGCGCGCGTCACGTCCGCATCGAAGGCGAATACTCGCTGCACGGGCCGGACGCGTGCAATCGACCGCAACTGGACCTTGCCCTGATTGCCGCAGCCGCAAATGGTGACGGTGCGCGCATCGTCCCGGCAAAGGTGCTTTGCCGCCACCGCCGTCGCCGCGCCGGTGCGAAGAATGGTGATCTCGATCGAATCGAGCACGGCGAGAGGCGAGCCATTGTCTCCGTCGCACAGGATGATGAGACCCTGGATGGCCGGCAACCCGTAGCGCTCGGCATTGTGGCGGAAGTTGCCGTTGCACTTGACCGCGAACCAGGGGCGATTTTCCCGGATCCCCGCGGCCTTGAGATGAAAGCCGCCGTCGGCGGCCGGCACACCGAGCACTCCGGGTGGCAGCGTGCGACCTTGGGCATGCGAGCGGAACGCGCTCTCCACCGCGGCGATGCAATCGTCGAGATCCAGGAGTGCGATCACGTCGCGCCGCGTGAGGAGAAGTGATCCGCGTGGTTCACGCGAGGAGATGGTCAAGTCGCGCTCCTGGTTCGCTTTCGACCGGACGGCGCCCCCTGGCGAAGAGCCGGGCGGCGGCGCGTCCCACGAGCACCAAGGCCGAGCCTTCGATGCGCAGCATGGAACCTTCTCGCAACCCCACGACGGGCAGGTCGTTCTCTTCGAGGTATTGCTGAATCCTTTCCTCCTGAGTTTCGCCCATGTGTGTCGATGCCGGATCGGGATCGAGATAATGCGGGCTGATCTGGAAGGGCACCAGCCCGAGCGCGTCGAAGGAAGGGGGCTCCACCACCGGCATGTCCTTCGTCGTCTTGAGCGTCGGGCAAGCCACGATCGACCCCGCGCTCGAACCGATGTAGGGCATCCCGTGGGCGACGCGGTGACGGATGGGTTCGAGCAATTCCTGTCGATAGAGGGAATCGAGCAGGCGGAAGGTGTTGCCGCCGCCCACGAACACGACGTCGGCGCGATCGATCGAGCTGTCTGGCTCGTGGGCGGAATTCAGGGTGTGGCCCATCGCTTCGAATCGCCGGCGCGCCAAGGCGGCGTAGGAATCCCGGTCGTACATCGCGTACGGCACGAACAGCACGCGAGACTTGCCGCCGAGGAAGGACTGGATTTCGTTCTCGGCATGGTCGAGATAGCCGCTCCCGTGGAGAGTGGAGTTGCTGATCAGGAGAAGACGTGTTGCATTCATTTCTTCACACCTCAGGCGAGGACCAGTGTGCGAACGAGGCCGGCAAGGCCCCCGGCGACGACGATCCAGAGCGCATCGATGCGGAACCGCGACATCGCGAGCCATGCGAGGACCGCCAGACCGGCTTCGAACCAATGGACGCCGCCGTTGCGCGGCACGATCACGGCCGCCCCGAAAACGAGAGCCAGATTCAAAATCACCCCGATCACCGCCGCGGTCACGCCGGACAGGGCGCCGTTGAACGATTTCTTGTCGCGCAGCGTCTCGATATATGGGGCGCCGATGAACACGAAGAGGAAGCAAGGCAAAAACGTCGTCCAGGTCGTGATCAACGCACCCAATGTCGCCGCGGTCATGCGGTCGAGGCCGTCTGGGTTGTTCCAGCCGGTCATGAAGCCGACGAATTGCAGGACCATGATCAAGGGGCCAGGCGTCGTTTCCGCCAGTGCCAAGCCGTCGATGGCCTGAGCGGATGTGATCCAGCCGAAACCGTGCACGGCCGCCTGCGTCACGTACGCCAGAACTGCATAGGCACCGCCGAAAGTGACGAACGCCGCACCGGTGAAGAAGCGGTACTGCTGCAGGAGCACGCTTCCTCCACCGAACCACAGGGAAAGAGCGACGTAAGGGACCGTCCACAACAGGATCCCGGCGGCGAGGATGCGCAGAGCACGGGATCGCGATGGCAGTGTGTGCGCAGGCGTCGTGACATCGACCGTGTCAGCGAGGTCGATCGCCGTCGGACCGGCTGGGGCATGCGGCTGGGCAGAGCGCACGGTCCAAGTCGCGGGCCAAAGCCTGGTGCCGATCAATCCGAACACAGCCGCAGCTAGCACGATCAGCGGGAACGGGACATGCAAGAAGTAGATGCCGACGAACGCACCGATGGCCACGAACAGGTGCGCCTTCGAGCGCAGCGCGCGGCGGCCGATGCGCAGCACAGCCGCTGCCACGATCGCCACCACCACCGACTTGAAACCCGCAAGACAACCTGCGGCGAGCGGGGACTCGCCGTAGACGGCGTATCCAATCGACAGAGCCAGGAGGATGAGAACGGAGGGCAGAACGAACAGGATTCCGGCCGCGAGGCCGCCGCGAGCTCGATGCAGCAGCCAACCAATGTAGGTCGCGAGCTGTTGGGCTTCCGGTCCGGGCAGCAGCATGCAGTAGTTGAGGGCGTGGAGGAATTGGTTCTCCGAGATCCACCTGCGACGTTCAACGACCTCGCGATGCAAGATGGCGATTTGCCCGGCGGGACCTCCGAACGAGATGAAGCCGAGCTTCACCCAGAATCGGAGGGCCACACCGAAAGGGACCTCGGCGATTCGCACCGGCTCACTTGCGTTTTCTTGGCGCATTCTTCCTGTTCCGGACCGGTCCTCTGGTCAAGGTGGAATAGAGCCCATCGAACACCGCCTCCGATTCGCGCAGCAATTTCTGGTCGCTGCGGATGGCGTCGGCGAGCCCACGCACCACCGCGTTCACTCCAGGTCCTTCCGAGCGGCCGAACTTGGCGTCCTTGAGATCGACATCGTGAACGATCTCGGAAATCCCACGTACGGCAGCGTCGTGCTCGAGCCCGAACTGGCGCATCAACGTCTCGAAGGTGCAGTCTTCGCCGTGATGGCTGAAGTCCGCGCCTGCCATGTCGAAGGGAATCCCGCCGCGGAGCTTGCCACCCTCGGCGACGAAGCCGAAGCGGGCACGCGGGTCGATGAAACGGCGGATGAGCCAGGCGGAAGCGCAGCGGTCGATGTGCGGTCGCGGGCGGGTGACCCACAGCCGACCCTGGAATCGGGCCGCGTCGAGCGGCGCAGGCTTGGCTTGGACTCGGCTCGAGGAGGAAACTTTTCTCCCCTGCGCTGCATGCAGCTGGTCACGGCAGCGGGCGAACGCGGCGACTGCCTTCGCTCGCCCTGGCGCTTGGAAGTAATTGCTTTCGTCGATCCGTTCGAACTCGCTCTGCATGACATCGACCTCCGTTGCGAGAGCCACGAGCTGCGCGGGTGCGCCGAGCGCCTGGCGCCCCAAGCTCATGATGCGATTGCACAGACGTTGCAATTCAGACGTGAGGCGTGCATAGGACGCGTCGTGGTCGCGCTTGAAGGCGGCGATGATCTCGGTGTCGGTGGCGCTGGCCAGTGCCTGGGAGCGGAAGAGCATGGCCTCCCCGCCGCTGGACTCGATCTCCTGTTGCAGCCAGGTGAAGTCTTCCCGCGTCTTGTCGGACCAGGGCAGGACATACACCGAGTTCTTCACCGCCACCGCCCCCAGCTTCTGTAGTTGACGCCAAACGCGGACCCGCAGCCGGGTCGGCCGCGTCGGCAAGTGGTGGACCAGCACGATCCAAGTCGGGGAGTCCTTCATGGTCGAGCAATATAACAACTGTTACATAGTAGATCAAGTGATACATCATGGTAGGCGACCGGTCGCGCCCTCCATTCGCGGAGAGACGGGCGGCCAGCCCAATCGGCCGCGGCAAGCTCGGGATTTCGCGGCTTTCGGCGTCGGGGATCTCAGCGGGCGTCGAGGATGTGGGTGGCCGCGTCGATGGCCTCTCGCGTGCCCGTGAGGGTGAGGACGTCGCCCGCCTTCAGTGTGTCGTCCGCGCCCGGAAGGATCCCCTGGCCATCTCGCAGGATGGCGAGCACCGTCGCCCCGGTGCGGCCGCGGAGATTGAGCGCCGCGAGTGTCTGATTCACCGCCGGGCTCGCGTCTTCGAGACGCACGATGGTGGGTTTCCCCATGCCGGGGATGAAGTCTTCGATCTGTGCCAGGGCGTCGGGCACGTGCGTGCCGGTCGTGCGCGACTGCGCCAAGAGCGATTCGAGGATCAGCTCGGCGCCGGCGCGCACGTGACCATGGAGATCTGCAGTGCTGCGCCAGAAAACGATGGCCAGTGAAACGATGAGAATGACGAGCAAGGCGAACACGAGCGCAGTCTCGGCGCCGCGGAGGAAAGGCTGCGTCACCAGGACGAGCGGCAGCCCGACCATGAGCACGATGGCGATCTGCAAGGTCACGACGAGAGACTTTCGTGGCGCCGCCGCGAGGTCGAGCTTGCCTTCGGCGTGCGCCGGCAACGCCAGGGATGCGAGACGCAACCCGAGCCGGCGCGCTGTGCGCACGATCCCGATCCAGAACGGCAGCGAGAGCAACAACACCCCCGATGCGAGGACGATCCGGCTCACCAACGGCGACATCCCGACGCTGAACTGCAATGCGGCGAGGATGGCACCTTGCGCCACCGACGCGGAAATGACGATCCCCGTCGCCATGGCGGCGTCGAGCAGCAGCCACCGAACCGACCGCATGACGACGGCACTCCGCCGGTCTTGTCGCGGCGCACTGCGCACTCTCTCGAGCCACGTTCCATAGAGCGCGGCGAAGGTCTGGATGTGATGGGGCAATCGGCGATCCACCAGTTCCGCCAGTGGCCCCGACAAGCGCATGAGCCATGGGGTGAGCAGCGTGGTGAAGGCCGACACGGCGATGGCGATGGAGTACAAAGACGCGGGGATGGTCCCCAGGGTCACTCCGATGCTGGCGATCACGAACGAAAGCTCGCCGATCTGCGCCAGACTCATGCCGGTCTGCAACGAGACGCGAATCCCGTGTCCCATGAGGAAGACGCCGAGAGCCACGCCGCCCACCTTGCCGATCACGACGACGCCGACGAAGAGCGCGATCAAGGGCCAGTGACGCGCGATGATCTGCGGGTCAATCGACATGCCGACCGAGACGAAGAAGATGGCGACGAAAAGATCGCGGATGGGCCTGACGAGCTGGGTCACGTGTTTCGAGTGGCCGGACTCTCCCACGAGGGAACCTGCGACGAACGCACCCAGGGCGAGGGCGTAACCCATCTTGCGTGCGAGCAGAGCCGTCGCGAAACAGATGCCGATGCTCGCGATCAGCGTCGTCTCCGGGCGCTTCAAGTGCTCGATGGCGCGCATCGCCCGCGGGACGACCAGGAGTCCGACGACGACGAGCGCGGTGAGAAACCCACCCAAGCGCAATGCCGTCATCGCCAGCGAGCCGGTGGACAGCCCGCTGCCGAGCGAAATGGCGGTGAGCAGCGCCATCAGGAGGATGGCCACTAGGTCTTCGACGATGAGGATGCCGAGCACTGTGTCGCGCACCTTGCTGTGCACTGGGCGCTCGTCGAAGGCCTTGAGGACGATCGTCGTGCTCGAAATAGCGACGATGGCTCCCGCATACAGGCTCTCGTGGATGCTCCAGCCGAGCAAGCGTCCGGCCGTGAAGCCGAGCCACGCCGTCGCGGAGACTTCGATCACGGTGGTCAAGC